>CAZVHU010000032.1:0-25470 GCA_964627075.1 uncultured Enterobacteriaceae bacterium
GACGCGGCGGTGCTTTGCAAACGTCAGTGCCGCGCGCGCCGCTGGGCTCCACGTTAGCCCGCACAGAACTGCAGATGGACGCCTCCTTCCTCGCATTCATTGCCATCTCCGTGGCGGTCATCGTGGCTCCAGGCCCCGACACGGCGCTGACAATCCGCAACGCCATTTCCGGCGGACGGCAGGCCGGCTTGGCCACGGCACTGGGTGTCTCAGTGGGGCAAGTTGTGTGGGCTGTAACCACCAGTCTGGGCTTGGTGGCGCTGATTCTGGCGTCGGAGCCATTCTTTCGTGGCCTGCAGCTGGCTGGCGCTGCCTACTTGTGCTTTCTGGGCTTTCAGTCTCTGCGCTCAGCGCTGCGCGGGTCTGAGCCGAGTTCCGGCGTGGGCGAAGTTGCAGCCGAACGCTTATCGCTGGGCGTCGGCCGCGCGTTTCGGCAGGGGCTCATCAACGACCTCGCTAACCCGAAGATGGCCGTGTTCTTTGCCAGCGTTCTACCTCAGTTCTCACCGCCTGGGCAAGGAATGCTCTCGCACCTCGTGCTGCTGGGCTTCGTCTTCGCGGCGCTCACGCTCGCGTGGCTGGCGTTGTACGCGTGGCTCGTTGCGGCTGCAGGTGCCGCCTTGCGCAGCGGTGGCGTGCGGCGAGCACTGGACGGCGTCGCTGGCGTCACGCTCATCGGTTTGGGTTTCAAAGTCGCAACGTCCGAGCGCTAGGCGAAATGCGGGCTAACCCCTCGCTCGAGCCGACCACCGCCAGCTCGCTTGCTGGCGGTGCCCTCCTCACTGCGCTCCTCGGCGGCGGCTCAGCGCGAGCGTTAGAGCGCACTTTCGCACTGGGCATATTCTGGCTATAATCTGGCCAGAATGCGGTTCGAGATCGTCTTTGCGCCCGAGGCCGTCGAAGACCTGCGCAGACTGACGGCCCGGGACCGGGCAGCGGTACGCAAGGCCCTCGAAACTCATTTGAAACACGAACCGATGAAGGCGAGTCGGAGCCGGATCAAGCGTTTGCGTGGCATGGCACGACCGCAATACCGGCTTCGAGTCGACCAAGTCCGTGTGTTCTACGATGTTTCGGGCTCAACCGTCGAAGTCCTGGCGATCGTGCCCAAACCGGAGGCTGAGTCATGGTTAGCGCGGTACGCAAACCCAAAATGAAAGAAGTCCCCCTCTCCGAGGTCAAGGATGACTTGTCTCGCTTCCTGCGAGAGGCCGAGATCCAGGACGTGGTTATCACGCGTCACGGACGACCCGCCGGAGTGCTGATCGGGTTCAAATCGGAAGACGACTGGTTTGACTACCGGCTCGAGAACGACCCGCGGTTCCTGCAGCGCATCGAGCAAGCTCGCGCGAGTATCAAGGCAGGTCGCGGCGTAAAGCTACAAGACGTCAAGTGACATGAGCGGCCGGGGAGATAGGTAACAAAAACGTCGGGGGACATGGGTTACAGCTTTCTGCGTCCCGGCGCCGCCCGAGGAGTATTGCGCGTTAGGTCTGTCTAATTTAGGCCCGCCGCCCGGCGCCGCCGCAAAGGGGTCCCCATCGGGCCGCGCGGAGCCGCGCCGCGGGCGGAGGGAGCAGACCGAGCACTGTCCGAGCCCGTAAGAGGAGTAGGGCGAGTTGCGCAGGTCTCCGACGATCCGCGGCTCTGAGGCGCGGGCAAAGAAAATCGGGGACGGGGAATCGGGGACAGACCCCGAAAGTCAAGTTCGGGGACAGACCCCGAAGAGCGAGAACCAGGAAAATTCGGGGTCTGTCCCCATCGGGGTCTGTCCCCCGTCCCCGATTTTCTTCGCGGCCCTGGGGAAGGCGGCGGCGCCGGGCGGCGCGCTTAAACTCTGCTTAAATTGCGGGCGGATCCAAAATGACCCCGGTTCTCGCCTTCGACATCGAGACGGTGCCCGACTGCGCCGGCATCCGGCGCCTTTACGGCTTGCCCGAGGACCTGCCCGACCGCGAAGTGGCCGAGGTCGCGTTCCAGAAGCGGCGCACGCAGAGCGGGCACGACTTCCTCGCGCCGCACCTGCATCGCGTGGTCGTCATCTCGTGCGTGCTGCGCACGGCAGAGGGCATCCAGGTGTTCTCGCTCGGCGAGCCCGAGCGCGAGGCGATCCAGCGCTTCTACGACGGCATCGAGAAGTACCGTCCGCAGCTGGTCTCCTGGAACGGCGGCGGCTTCGACCTGCCGGTGCTCAACTACCGCGCGCTCGTCAACGGCGTCGCGGCGGCGAAGTTCTGGGACCAGGGCGAGGACGACCGCGACTTCAAGTGGAACAACTACGTCAGCCGCTACCACCAGCGCCACGTCGACCTGATGGACCTGCTCGCGCTCTACCAGCCGCGCAACTACGCGCCGCTCGACGAGCTGGCGCAGCTCGCCGGGCTGCCCGGCAAGCTCGGCATCGGCGGCGCCGCGGTGTGGGAGGCCTACCAGGCGGGCGACCAGGCGAAGATCCGCGACTACTGCGAGGCCGACACCGCCAACACCTACCTCGTGTGGCTGCGCTTCCAGCGCCTGCGCGGCGCGCTCACCGAGGCGCAGCACAAGAAGGAATGCGCCGTGCTGCGCGACTGGATGAAGCAGCACGCGGCGCCGCACTGGCGCGAATTCCTCGCCCGCTGGAAAGATTGAAGCTCAAGATCGACTCGCTCGACGCCGAGGGGCGCGGCGTCGCGCGCAATGCCGAAGGCAAGGTCGTGTTCGTCGAGGGGGCGCTCCCTGGCGAAGTGGTCGAAGCCGATATCCGGCAGCGGCGCGCGAGCTTCGACATCGCGCGCATGGCGACGCTCATCGAGGCCTCGAGCGGCCGCCGCGAGCCGCGCTGCCCCTACTTCGGCACCTGCGGCGGCTGCGCGACCCAGCATGCCGATGCGCGCACCCAGGTCGCCGCCAAGCAGCGGTGGCTCGAGGATTGCCTCGCGCGCATCGGCAAGGTGAAGCCCGAGGCGATGCTGCCGCCGATCCTCGGCGACGAGTGGGGCTACCGGCACCGCGCGCGGCTCTCGGTGCGCTACGTGGAAACGCGCGGCGGCGCGCTGGTGGGCTTCCGCGAGCGGCGCTCGACCTTCGTCACGGACATGAACGGCTGCGAGGTGCTGCCCCAGCGCATCTCGCGCCTCATCCCCGGGCTGCGCGCGCTGGTGAACGGGCTCTCGATTCGCCGGCGGCTACCGCAGATCGAGCTCGCGGCGGGCGAGGGCGTGGACGTGCTCGTCGTGCGCCACCTCGATCCGCTCGCGCCCGAGGACGAGGCGAAGCTGCGCGCGTTCGCAGAACGCTCGGGCGTCTGGCTCTGGCTGCAGCCGCGCGGGCCGGATAGCGCGCATCCCTTCCATCCCGCGAACGGGCGCGAGCTTTTCTACACGTTGCCCGAGTTCGGCGTGAAGATCGCCTTCGGGCCGACCGACTTCACGCAGGTGAACCACGCCGTGAACCGGCTGCTCGTGTCGCGCGCGGTGGGGCTGCTCGACCCGCGGCCCGGCGAGCGCGTCGCGGACGTGTTCTGCGGCCTGGGCAACTTCGCGCTGCCGATCGCGACGCGCGGCGCCGAGGTGCTGGGCCTGGAAGGGAGCGAGCAGCTCGTCCGGCGCGCGCGCGAGAACGCCGCGGGGAACGGCCTGCGCGCGGATTTCGAGGTCGCGAACCTGTTCGCGCCGGGCTTCGAGCGCTTCGGCCCGTTCGACAAGCTGCTGCTCGACCCGCCGCGCGAGGGCGCGATCGAGGCGGTGAAGTCGCTTCCCGCCGGATGGCCGCGCCGGATCGTCTACGTCTCCTGCGACCCGGCGACGCTCGCGCGCGACGCGTCGGTGCTGGTGCAGGTCAAGGGCTTCGCGCTGCGCGCGGCGGGCGTCGCCAACATGTTCCCGCACACCGCGCACGTCGAATCCATGGCGCTGTTCGAGCGCTGAAGGCAAACGGGGCGCCCGGAGGCGCCCCCAGGGCGAAAAAAAGGGCGCCGCGAGGCGCCCTGCAAGGCCAGAGTGTAAAGTCAGACTTTACAGTCTCAGTCCCGCTCCCCGGCAAGCGCGAGCAGCAGGTGCAGCAGGTTGGCGAAGATGTTGTACAGGCTCATGTAGACGCCGGTGGTGGCCATGATGTAGTTGGTCTCGCCGCCCGTCACGATGCGCGACAGGTCGTGCAGCAGGAACAGAGAGAACACCACGATCACCAGCGTCGAGATCGCCAGCGCGAGCGCCGGGATCTGGAAGAACATGTTGGCGAGCATCGCCACCAGCAGCGCGATCATGCCGACGAAGAGGAATTTCCCCATGAAGCTGAAGTCGCGCCTCGTGGCCGTGGCGATCGCGCCCATGCCGAGGAACACCGCGCCGGTGCCGGCCGCGGCGTAGCCCACGAGCTGCATGCCGTTCTTCATCGAGAGCGCGACGTTCAGGATCGGGCCCAGCCACCAGCCGAGCAGCCCGGTCATGAGCAGCAGCAGCGCGATGCCGACGACGCTGTTGCGGTTGGCGGCGATCGCGAATTGCAGGCCGATCACGCCGGCAAGCATCACCACGGTGGCGACGATCGGGTGCTGCATGATGATCGCGCCGGTCGACAGCCCGATCCAGGCGCCGAGCGCCGTCGGCACCATGGTGAGCGCGAGCAGCAGGTAGGTGTTGCGCAAGACATTCTGCGCCTGCGCGCCGAACGCGGCTTCGCGCGCGGCCTCGTAGCCGGCGCCCTGCGGCTGGCCATCGATGCGGACAGGCTTGAGTTCGGGTTGCATCCGTTTCCTCCGGTAAATGGGGCCTTTCCGGCCCCGCGCATAAGACTACCAAAGCGCCGCGAAGTTTCAATTCGCGGCTGCCGCTAAAATGCCGCCGCGTAAAGGGTTTTTCAAGGGAAGGGTGGCAGAGTGGTCTAATGCACCGGTCTTGAAAACCGGCAGGGCGCAAGCCCTCGTGGGTTCGAATCCCACCCCTTCCGCCAGGCGCACGTAAGTCCCGAATCCGAAAAGATATTTCGACAATCCGGTAGAATCGCGCCCTTTTCCCCGGCTCGCGCATGGCGCTCATCGTCCAGAAGTACGGCGGCACCTCGGTCGGCTCGACCGAGCGCATTCGCAACGTCGCGCGCCGCGTCGCCAAGTGGCGCGCCGCCGGGCACGACATGGTGGTGGTGCCCTCGGCGATGGCGGGCGAGACCAACCGCCTGCTCGCGCTCGCGGCGGAGCTTTCGCAGCACCCCGATTTACGCGAGCTCGACGTGGTCGCCGCCACCGGCGAGCAGGTGACGATCGGGCTGCTCGCGATCGCGCTGCGGGAGCTGGGCGTCAAGGCGCGCAGCTACACCGGCTGGCAGGTGAAGCTGCTCACCGACTCCGCCTACACGCGGGCGCGCATCGACAGCATCGACGATGCGCGCATGCGGGCGGACCTGAAGGCCGGGTATGTGGTGGTGGTCGCTGGCTTCCAGGGCGTGGACGGCCAGGGCAACATCACCACGCTCGGGCGCGGCGGCTCGGATACCTCGGCGGTGGCGCTCGCCGCCGCGCTCAAGGCCGACGAGTGCCAGATCTTCACCGACGTGGACGGCGTCTACACCACCGACCCGCGCATCGTGCCCGAGGCGCGGCGCCTCACGACCATCAGCTTCGAGGAGATGCTCGAGATGGCGGGCGCGGGCTCGAAGGTGCTGCAGATCAGGTCGGTCGAGTTCGCCGGCAAGTACAAGGTGCCGACGCGCGTGCTCTCCAGTCTCACCGACCCGATGCTGCCGGTGGCCGAGGAGGCGAAATCGGGAACGCTGATCACATTCGAGGAAGACCCGCACATGGCGATGGAGAAAGCAGTCATCTCGGGAGTCGCGGCGCAGCGCGATGAGGCCAAGATCACGGTGCACGAGGTGCCCGACAAGCCGGGCATCGCCTACGCGATCCTGGGGCCGATCGCGGATGCCGGCATCGACGTGGACGTGATCGTGCAGAACGTGAGCCACGACGGCATGACGGACCTGTCGTTCACCGTGGGGCGCGGCGACCTGGCGCGCGCGCTCAAGATCCTGAAAGGGCAGGTGCAGCCGCACATCAAGTGCCGCGACGTCACCGGCGACGACAAGATGGCCAAGGTGTCGGTGGTGGGCCTCGGAATGCGCTCGCACGCGGGGATCGCCGCGCGCATGTTCCGCACGCTCGCCGAGGAGGGCATCAACATCCAGATGATCTCGACTTCCGAGATCAAGGTGACGGTGGTGATCGAGGAAAAATACGCCGAGCTCGCGGTGCGCGTGCTGCACAAGGCCTTCGAGCTCGACCAGGAGTAAACTCGCGCTTACCGGAGAGATGCCCGAGTGGCCAACGCCGCATGCGTTCCACCCGTTCGGGGCGCTTGCGCCCCCGGCGGCCACTCAGGCATGCTCTCCGTGTCTGGCGTCGCCGCGTGCGCGGCGACGCGCGCAACCGGAGAGATGCCCGAGTGGCCGAAGGGGGCGCCCTGCTAAGGCGTTATACGGGCTTAAACCCGTATCGAGGGTTCGAATCCCTCTCTCTCCGCCAAGAAAATAGGGGTCAGAGCCCGATTTCCGAGCCGCAACCCGGTGAAATAGGGCTCTGACCCCTATTTTCTCTACGCCAATGGCCCCAGCTCGCGCGCGAAGCGCGCCACGCAGTCCAGGCCGAACGCCGTCGGCGCAAGCGCCGGCGCGCGGTCGTGCACCTCGCCCAAGCCCAGCCGCGCCGCGGCGATGCGCTTGCCGTAGCAGACGAGGTGCTCGAGCGACTGCATGATGAACACCACGGCCGGGAGCATCCGGGCGTAGATCGCCTCCGCCTCGCGCTCGTCGCCGCGCTCGAACGCCTGCCACACGCGCTGCTGGTAGTCGGAAGTGTCGGGCGCGACGATCATGCCGGCGCAGCCCGCGCGCAGGTTGTCCATGAGCTCCAGCCCGCCGCGGCCGTTGAACACCGCCAGGCCAGGCGCCCGCTCGATCACCTGCCGGATGTGCACCGCCGGCCCCTCGCCCTTGAGCAGCACGAAGTTCGGGCGCTCCTTCGCCAGCCGCGCGATGCTTTCGGGGCCGAGGCCCACGCCGAGAAATTCGGGCGCGTTCTGGATCGCGCAGGGCAGGTCGACCTTCTCCATGACGCGCGCGAAGAAGTCGTAGCACTCGGCCTCGCCCGGCTTGCCGCCGCGCGGCGGCTGCAGGATCAGCCACGCCGCGCTGCGCGCCTTCGCGTATTCCGCCAGCGCCACCTGCTCTTCGACCGTGGCGCCCGAGATCGTCACCGCGAGCGGCACGCGCCCGCCGACATCCTCGGCAAGCCAGTCGATGAGCGTGCGCTTCTCTTCGGGCGAGAGCTTGTTCACCTCGGTGGCGAGGCCGAGGATCGCCATGCCGCCGCAGCCGTGCGCGAGGCACGCCTGCGCCTGCCTGCGCATCGCCGCGCGGTCGAGCGCGCCGCGCGCGTCGAAAAACGCGTAAAGAATCGGGTAGATACCCGCTAAGCGTGCGGCCGTCACGCCCGCAGCCACGCTCTAGCGCGCGGGTGCGCGAGCGCTTCGGGATTCACGACGAACTCGGGCCGCCGCCCCTCGTGCACCGCGACGATGGCGCCGATCGCGGTGCGCGCGATGTTGCCGAAGAGCTCGTCGGTCCAGCACAGCGCGTGCGGCGTCACGATCACGTTGTCGAGCTTGAGGAGGGGGTTGGAGACCGGCGTCGGCTCCTCCTCGAACACGTCGAGCCCCGCGCCGGCGATGCGCCGCGCGGCGAGCGTATCGTAGAGCGCCTTCTCGTCCACCACCGGCCCGCGCGCGACGTTGATCAAGTGCGCGCTCGGCTTCATGCGCGCGAGCTGCTTCGCGCCGATGAGGTGGCGCGTCTCCTCGTTCAGCAGGCACGTGACGACGACGAAATCCGACTGCGCCATGACATCGTCGAGCGGCGCCTTGCGCGCGCCGATGTAGGCAAGTTCCAGCTCCTCGGCGTAGGGATCGGCGGCGAGCAGCTTCAGGTCGAACACCTTCGCCATGCGCAGCAATTCCTTCCCGATGCGCCCCGCGCCGACCACGCCGAGCGTGCGGCCCGTGAGGCCCATGCCCATGTGATCGAGCCGCTCCGGCCAGCGCCCCTCGCGCGTGAGCTTGTCCTTGACGAAGAGACGATGCGCGAGCGCGAGGATGAAGGTGAGCGCGATCGTCGCCACCGGCCGCGGCACGGCATTGGGCGTATTGCAGACGAGCACGCCCGCCTTCGACATCGCGGCGACGTCCACGCTGTCGTAGCCCACGCCGTGGCGCGAGAAGACCTTCACGCGGCAATCGCCGTGCGCGACCGCGGCGGCCGGCACGCGCGGCGAATTGATGTAGATCGCGTCGTAGGCGGCGGCAAGCTCGGGCGTGATTTCGCGGAGGCCCTTCGGCAGCCACTCCCACTCCAGGCCAGCCGCGGCATCGAGCGCCTTGAGCGGCTCGCGGCCGAACGAGGGCTCGCCGCGCGTGTCGAGGATGTCGCTCGACACCGCGACCCTGAACTTCCCTGCCATGCGTGCCTCCCTACGCGACGCGAAGCGCGTCGATCACGTGCTTGGTCGCCGCCTGCAGCATGCCCTGGTCGGTGCCGGTCGCGATCATGCGAAAGCCGTGCCCGAGGTATTCGCGCCCGAGCGCCTCGTCCGCGGCCATGTAGCCGGCCGCCTTGCCGTTCTTCTCCGCCGCGCTGACGATGCGCTTCAATGCCTCGCGATACTTCGGGTGCGAGAACTGCGCCGGGATGCCGAGGAAGTTTGTGAGGTCGAAGTGCCCGAGCCAGAGCACGTCCACGCCCGGCACCGCGGCGATCGCCTCCGCGTTCTCCAGCCCTTTCGCGGTCTCGATCATCGCGATGACGAGCGTGCGCTCGTGGATCATGCGGATCTTCTCGACCACGTCGCCGCCCTCGTAGTCGTCGTGCGCGAAGCCGAACGCGGCGCCGCGCCGGCCCGCGGGCGGGTAGCGCGTGCACGAGACGATGAACTCGGCCTGCTCGCGCGTGTCCACGAGCGGCACCATGACGCCGAGCGCGCCGCAATCGAGCGCGCGCGCGATGAAGTCGTACTCGGTGCCGGGCACGCGCACCAGCGGCACAACGCCCAGGGCGCGGCAAAGTGTAAAGTGTGGCTTTACACTTTCGTAGCCTGCGCCCGTGTGCTCCATGCAGTACATCGCGTACTCGGCGCCGGCGTTCTTGAGGATCCTCGGCACGCCGGGCGAGAAGAACTCGAAGATCATCGAGCCGAACGCCCGGCCGCCCGCCGCGAGATTCTTCTTCACCGCGTTTTCGCGCATCGCGGCGATTATAGGTGGCGGTGTTTTGGCGGTGCCCCGCCCCCTGAGAAACGGGCCGATGTTGCGCTGCGGGAACCGGCCCGAACGGCCTGCGGTGCGAGGTGTTCCGGCGGTTTCGGACCGGCGGCGGGAAAAAGTGCCCATGCGGTCGCCGGAACGGCGAGAATCAATTGATAATTAACAGATTCTTGCTGCGGTAAAATTCCCGGAACCGGGTCCCGGGAGTAGGCTTCGTCAACCCGCCACCCAGAGCAAGTCGAAGGAGGAGATTACGCCGTCCGTTCGTTCCCGGCTGAGAGCCATGGCTGGGGTGTCCCCGGTTTCCAGCGCGCGCGCGCCTTCGCGCGCCGGTGGCGAGTTGCGCCGCGGGGTTCTTGCGCTTGCGGTGAGCGCCGCCTTCGGGGCGGGTGGCGCCTACGCCAATCCCTCGGGCCCGAGCGTGGTGTCCGGGAGCGCGACCTTCGCCACCAGCGGCAACACGCTCACGGTGACCAACACGCCGGGGGCGATCATCAACTGGCAGCAGTTCTCGATCGCCCGGGACGAGGTGACGCGCTTTGTCCAGCAAAGCGCGGCCAGCTCGGTGCTGAACCGGGTGACGACTCAGAACCCCTCGCAGATCCTGGGGCGCCTGAGCTCAAACGGCCGGGTGTTTCTCGTCAACCCCAACGGCATTGCCTTCGGTGCAGGGTCGGTGGTGGACGTGGCGGGGCTGGTGGCCTCGACCTTGAACATCTCGGATGCGGACTGGCTTGCCGGGAGGCTGCGGTTTGCGGGCACGGGGGCTGAAGGCAAGCTCACCCACGCGGGCACGATCCAGACCCCAAGCGGCGGGCAGGTCTACCTCGTTGCGCCGAACGTGGAGACGCAAGCCGGGTCGGTGATCTCCGCGCCCGGGGGCGAGGTGCTGATCGCGGCCGGCAGGACCGTGGAACTGGTGAACGCCGCCACCCCGGATATACGAGTCGAGTACAGCGCCCCGGAACATCAAGCGATCAACGCCGGCAGCGTCCTCGCAAGCTCCGGGCAGGTCGGGATCTACGGGACGCTGATCAGGAACTCGGGGACCGTCAACGCGAGCCGGGCCGAAGTGGGAGATGGCGGACGCATCGTCCTGAAAGCGGTCAAGGACCTCACGCTCGAAGCAACGAGCCGCGTCGAAGCGAGCGGTGCAACGGGAGGCAGCATTACGGCCCAAGCCGAAGGCGGCACTCTGCTCGCGCAAGGGACTGTCGAGGCGAAGGGCGAGACGCAAAAGGGCGGCGAGATCCGCCTGCTTGGCACCAACGTCGGCGTGATCGGCCAGTCAAGCGTGGACGCCTCGGGGCAAACGGGCGGCGGCACGGTGCTTGTGGGCGGGGACTTCCAGGGCAGGAACCCCGAGATCCAGAACGCGCTTCGCACCTACGTCGGCCCCGACGCGACCATCAAGGCAAACGCGATCAGCGAAGGCGACGGCGGCAAAGTGATCGTGTGGGCCGATGACTGGACCCGATACTACGGCTCGATCGAAGCCCGAGGTGGCGCGACTTCGGGCAACGGCGGCTTGGTGGAGGTCTCGGGCAAGACGAACCTCGCCTTCGCGGGCACCGCCGACGTCTCCGCCGCCAACGGCCGCGCCGGAACCATCCTGCTCGATCCGCAGGACATCATCGTTCACGACACCACCACGACGGATAATGGGCAGGTATCGGACGGCTCGGTCCTGTTCGCGGACGGCACGCCTCCGAGCACGACCAACTTCACCGTGAGCGACGAGGCGCTCGAGGCTCTGACCGGCAGCATCGTGCTGCAGGCGCAGCGCGACATCACGGTCAACGCGGGATTGAGCGGAGGAGGGCTCGTTCTGACCAACCAGGAATCCGGCGAGCGCGTCGTGTTCCAGGCGGGGCGACACATCACGATCGGCTCGCCGCTCACGACGAATGGCGCGGCGATCATCCTCGAGGCCGATTCGCCGCATTCGGGCGCCCAGAACCGTACCGGTCAAATTTACATCCAGGCTGGGGCACCGGTCACCTCCAACGGCGGCCACATCACGCTGATCGCCGGCGGAAACGCCACCGGGTTTACCGCCACCAGTAACAGCATCGTCGGACCGGACGGCAACGTAAACGCGACCAACGACAACGCCGGGTTCAGGCCGGCTGCGGTGGTCGACGCGGGAGGCGGCGGCATCAACGTCTCGCTCTCCGGCGGCAGCGCCGACGAGCTGGGAATCGGCGTGACCGGGACCATCACGCAAATCCTCGGCAATCACGCCACCACGCCCAGCTACGGCAGCATCACCAACCTGCACACGACCGGCCCGCTGGTGATCGGACAGGCGACCACTGCGGGAACGGATGGCCTCGGAACAGGCGCCCAGACGCTGACCGTGAACAGGGTCTCCAACACCTATACCGACAGCGACATCATCTTGCTGAGCGCCACGCCCGCGAGCTCGTTCCAGCTGGTCGCGGGCGCAGGCGGAATCCTCCTGGATCAACCCCTGAACACCTACCAGCCGACGACGATCACCACGTCTGGGACCGTGACCATCAGGGATCCGATCAATACCTCGAACAACAGCCTGACGATCAGTGCGACCACCGTAACTTTCGCCGCTGCAGGGTCGATCGACACCGGTACCGCGAGCTGCTACGGCTCGAGCGCCTGCCCGGGTTCGGTATTCTGGGACGGCGGCGCAGGAACGCAGAACTGGTTTGACGCTCTCAACTGGAGCGGAAACGTGGTTCCGGGAAGCACCAACGACGTCACGATCGGAACGGGGTTCGGCACGATCGTGGTCAATGGCGCCGGCGCCGCAGCCAAGAGCCTGTCGGCCGCAAGTGCGCTTCAGGTGTCCTCCGGGCAGTCGCTGACGCTGACGAACGCCTCGACGTTCGACAGCATCACGGTTTCCGGATCCGCGGTCTTCAACGGCGGCGCGAGCGCGGGGACGCTGTCGCTTTCGAGCGGCTCGGTGACTGGTGGCGGAAACCTGGCGGTCACTTCGGATTTCATCCAGACGGGCGGAAGTCTTGGCACGACATTCTCGAGCCTTTCGCTGAACAGGATCGGCAATTTCAGCGTTGGCAGCTTCCAGGCCACGAGCGCGGTGCACCTGACGGCAGCCGGCGGCGCGCTGCTCGACGGCAACGGCCCCGCCGTGAACGTGACCGCCCCCACCGCAAGCCTGACTGCCGCGAGCGGCATCAACCTCGACACAGCGGTATCCACCCTCAGCACGAGCAACACGACGTCAGGCAGCACCGCGGTGCGCAACACTGGTGCGCTGATCGTGGGCAGCATGAGCAACGCGGGCGGCGGGAGCATCCTCCTGACCAACACTGCGGGCGTGACGCTCAACGGCTCGGTCAGCGCCGCGGGTGGCAGCGGCGACGCGGTGGTGCTGGCCGGAACGAGTTTCACCAACAATGCCGGGGCCGCGGCCCTCAATGCCGGCGCAGGGCGGTGGCTGGTCTACTCGGGCAACCCGGCCTCCGACAACCGGGGCGGGCTCTCCTATGGCTTCAAGCAGTACAACGCCACCTATGGCGTGACGGCGGTGGCCGACGCGAGCAACAACGGGTTTCTGTACACCGTTTCGCCGAGCATCACCCCGAGCCTTGGCGGCACGGCAACCAAGACCTACGACGGCAGCACCGCCGCGCCCACCGGGTCGCTCACCGTGTCGCCCGCGGCGGGGGTGATCGACGGCGACACGGTGACGCTGGCGCTTGGCTCGGCGAGCTACGCGGACAAGAACGCCGGCAGCGGAAAACAGGTGACCGCCAGCGGCATTTCGATCGCGAGCGCGACCAACGGCGCGGCGACGGTGTACGGCTACCAGCTCGGCAGCACGAGCGCGACCGCCAACGTCGGCACGATCAACCCGAAGGTGGTGGATCTGGCCGGGGCGCGGGCCTACGACGGCACGGCGAACTTCGTGGCGGGCTCGTTCACGCCGACGCTCAGCGGCACGGTGGGCACCGAGACGCTGACGGTGGCGAGCGGCACGGGCACGGTGCCGAGCAAGAACGCGGGTGCGGCGCAGACGCTGGCGCTGGGCACGCTGGCGCTGGGCGATGGCGCCAATGGCGGGCTGGCCTCGAACTACACGCTCAGCGGGGGCACGCACACGGGCACGATCGGCCAGGCGGCGCTGACGCTGTCGACGAGCAACGTCACCAAGACCTATGACGGCAACACCACGGCGGCGGGCACGGCGGTGGTGACCGGGGGCACGCTGTTTGCGGGCGACAGCCTCTCGGGCGGGAGCTTTGCCTTCACGGACAAGAACGCGGGGATCGGCAACAAGACCGTGACGGTGTCGGGCGTGACGGTGAGCGATGGCAACGGCGGGGCGAACTACGCGGTGAGCTACGCCAACAACACCACCAGCACGATCGACCCGAAGGTGGTGGATCTGGCCGGGGCGCGGGCCTACGACGGCACGGCGAACTTCGTGGCGGGCTCGTTCACGCCGACGCTCAGCGGCACGGTGGGCACCGAGACGCTGACGGTGGCGAGCGGCACGGGCACGGTGCCGAGCAAGAACGCGGGTGCGGCGCAGACGCTGGCGCTGGGCACGCTGGCGCTGGGCGATGGCGCCAATGGTGGGCTGGCCTCGAACTACACGCTCAGCGGGGGCACGCACACGGGCACGATCAGCCCGCGCCCGATCACGGTCAGCGCCACGAGTGACACCAAGACCTACGACGGCACCACTGCATCGGGCGCTGCGCCGACGATCGCCGGTGGCCTGGGCGCGGGCGACACTGCGGCGTTCCTGCAGACCTTCGACACGAAGAACGTGGGCACCGGGAAGACCCTCACCCCCTCGGGCACGGTCAACGACGGCAACGGCGGGGCCAACTACACGGTAACTTTCGCCGCCGCCAACACGGGCACCATCAACCCCGCCACGCTCACCTACGTCGCGGACCCCGCGAGCCGGAACGCGGGCGATCCGAACCCGCCGTTCACAGGCACGGTAACCGGCTTCGTCGCGGGCGAGACGCTGGCCACGGCGACCACCGGCACGCTCGCCTTCGCCAGTCCCGCCACCGTGACGTCTCCCGCCGGGCAGTACCCGATCGACGGCTCGGGGCTGACGGCCAACAACGGCAATTACCTGTTTGTCCAAGCGCCCGGAAACGCCACCGCGCTTACGGTGCTCACGATCTCGAACGCGGCCGCGCAAAGCGCGCTGCAGACCACCGTCAACGAGAGCAACAACGCCGCGCCCAGCACCACCATCGGCGCTGGCACCGGACCGCAGGACCAGGCGCTCAGCAGCAGCCAGGCGTTCCTGCAGACCGGCAGCGGTGAAACCATCCTCCTCACATCGGCGCCCAGCGCGCAGGGCGGCGTGTACGTGAACCTCGAAACCGGACAGGAGGTGGTGATCACGCCGACCGACACGCCCGCGCCCGGCATCTACTACAACGAGCAGACGAGCACGGTCGTGGCGGTGGCGAAGGACGACAGCGGCAAGACGGTGGTGCTCACCGGAACCGCCTCGAGCGACACGGTGGCCAAGGGCGGCAAGCCGCGGCTCGTTTCGTCGGTCGGCTGCAAGTAGTCGCGTAGAATCGCGCTCCCCGGCCGCGGCCCCGCCGCGGCGCCGGCTCTCACGGAAATCCCATGGAGCGCAAGCCGCTCGACGCGACCGCTTGCTCGCTGATGCTGCTGCTCACCTTCCTGTGGGGGTGCCAGCAAGTCGCGATCAAGCTTGCCGCGGCGGACGTCTCGCTCGTCATGCAGGCGGCGATCCGCTCGCTGGTGGCCACGCCGCTGCTCGTCGCGTGGGCGCGCGCGCACGGCATTGCGCTGTTCGGCCGCGACGGCACGCTGCTCGCGGGACTTGCCGCCGGGCTGCTGTTCGCGGGCGAGTTCGTCTTCATCTACGCGGGGCTCGCCCACACGGGGGCTTCGCGCATGATCGTGTTCATCTACTGCGCGCCTGTTTTCGCCGCGCTCGGGCTGCACCTGCTCGTGCCCGGCGAGCGGCTCGCGCCGGGGCAATGGCTGGGGGTACTCGTCTCCTTCGCCGGCCTCGTGGTGGCGTTCCGCGAAGGCTTCGCGGCAGCGGGCGGCGACACCTGGCTCGGAGACCTCTTCGGCATCATCGCAGGCGCGCTGTGGGGCGCGACCACGGTGGTGATCCGCGCCACGCGGCTCGCGCACGTTACCGCGACCAAGGCGCTTTTCTACCAGCACGCGGTCTCGGCGCCGGCGCTGCCGGTCACCTCGCTGCTGATGGGCGAGCCGGGGATCGTCGCGCTCACGCCGGTCGCGCTCGCGAGCCTCGCCTACCAGAGCCTGGTGGTCGCTTTCGCGAGCTACCTCGCCTGGTTCTGGCTGCTCACGCGCTATCTCGCCGCGCGCCTGTCCGTGTTCTCGTTTCTCGCGCCGCTCTTCGGCGTGCTCGCCGGAGTGGTCGTGCTGAACGAGCCGCTCACGCCCGCGTTCGCAATGGCCGCGCTGCTCGTAGGGGCAGGGATCGTGCTCGTCAACCTGCGGCGCCGGTAGACTCCGCGGCATGGAAAAAAATTGCGACGGGGCGGTGGACGCCGAGCAGTTCAGGCTCGGCATGCGCAACCTCGCCGGCGCGGTGACGGTGGTCACCAGCCTGCACGCCGGCCGCCGCTACGGCATGACGGCGACCGCCGTGTGCTCGGTATCGGCGAAGCCGCCGACGCTGCTCGTGTGCGTCAACCGCGGCGCGACCACGCACGGCGCGATCAGCAAGGCGGGCGTGTTCTGCGTCAACGTGCTGCGCGCCGAGGACCGGGAGCTTTCGGACGCGTTCAGCGGCGCGAGGAAGGGCGAGGCGCGCTTTCGCGGCGCGCGCTGGACGCGGCTCGCCACCGGCGCGCCGGTGCTGCTCGGGGCGCTCGCCGCGTTCGACTGCCGGGTGGCGAGGCGCGTCGCGCACGGCACGCACACCATCTTCGTCGGCGAGGTCGAGCGCGTGATGCTGGGGGCGAAGGGCAGGCCGCTGCTCTACGCCGACGGGCAGTACGCGCGGCTGCTTTCGCATGGCGAGCCGCTGCCCGAAGGTCTCGACTACTGGGGCCCCCGGGGGACATAATCGCCGCGCATCCATTCCGGGAGGAGGCAGTCATGAAACGCATACTCGCACTGCTCGCGGCGGCGACCTTCGCCGCGGGCGCCATCGCGCAGGACAAGCCGCTCATCGCCGGCTTCGACGGCACTTTTGCGCCGCACGCCATGCCCAAGCTCGGCGGCGGGGTCGAGGGCTTCAACATCGACCTGATCACCGAGGCCGGCAAGCGCATGGGCCGCAAGATCGAGATCTTCGCCGGCGAGTTCTCGGGCCTAATCCCCGCGATGCAGGCGGGCAAGATCAGCTTCGTGGGCGCGCCCACCACGGTGACGCCGGAGCGCGCGAAGACGCTGCTCTTCACCGAGGGCTACCTCAACACCTACTACGCGTTCATCATCCCCGCGGGCAAGCCCGACTTCGCCTCGCTCGAGGCGCTCAAGGGCAAGACCATCGCGTCGAACAAGGGCTCGGCCTACGACAAGTGGCTGCAGGAGAACGCCGCCAAGTACGGCTGGAAGGCCGAGTCCTACGGCACCAACGCCGACGCCATGCAGGCGGTGTCCTCGGGCCGCGCCGATGCCGGCCTCACCGGCAACACCGTCGGCGCCTACGCCGTGCTGCGTTCCAACAAGCAGCTCGCGCTCTCCAGGCTCAAGGTGGACCAGGGCCTGGTGTGGGGCGCTGCGTTCCGCAAGGAGGACGTGGCGCTGCGCAACGCGGTCGAGCAGGCCTTCGAGTGCATGAAGCTCGACGGCACCATCGCGAAGCTGCACGAGAAATGGTTCGGCGTGAAGCCCGAGCCGGGCTCGGCGGCGGTGACCGTGTTTCCCGGCTACGGAGTGCCGGGCATGGACGGCCACGACCCCGCGCCGCACACGCCTAAGTGCAAGTAGGGAGCGGCGCGCCCGCCCACGCGGGCGGCGCGCCGATCCTCGACGTAGCGGGGCTGCACAAGTCCTTCGGCGCGCTGGAGGTGCTGAAAGGGGTGGACCTCAGGGTCCGCCCCCGCGAACTCGTCTTCGTCATCGGGCCCTCGGGCTCGGGCAAGTCCACGCTGCTGCGCTGCTGCAACCGGCTGGAGGAGCCCACCGCGGGCTCGATCCGCGTCGAGGGGGTGGACATCCTCGCGCCGGGCGTGGACATCAACGCCGTGCGCCGGCGCATCGGCATGGTGTTCCAGTCGTTCAACCTCTACCCGCACCTCGACGCGCTCGGCAACGTCACCCTCGCGCTGCGGCGCGTGCTCGGCAAGCCCCGGGCGGAAGCCGACGAGATCGGCAAGCGCGCGCTCGCACGGGTGCACCTTGCCGAAAAGGCGAAGGCGTTTCCCAACGAGCTCTCGGGCGGGCAGCAGCAGCGCGTGGCGATCGCGCGCGCGCTCGCGCTCGAGCCCGCGGTGATGCTGTTCGACGAGCCGACCTCGGCGCTCGACCCCGAGCTGGTCGGAAGCGTGCTGAACGTGCTGCGCGAGCTCAGGGAGCAGGGCATGACCATGGTGGTGGTGTCGCACGAGATGCGCTTCGCGCGCGGTGCGGCCGACCGCGTCGTGTTCATGGACCACGGCCGGGTGCTCGAGGAGGCGCCGCCGGAGAAGCTCTTCAACCGGCCCGACCACCCGCGCATCAAGGAATTCCTCGCCTCGCTCGAGCACTGAATGGGCAAGTTCGCCGAGACGTTCCTCAACTGGGAGGTGATGGCGCAGTACGCGCCGAAGATCGCCGAGGGGTTCGTGCTCACCGTGCAGCTCGCGCTCGTGGTGGTGGCCACGGGCCTCGCGAGCGGCCTCGCGCTCGCGGTGCTGCGCGCCTTCCGCGTGCGCGCGCTCAACTTCTTCATCGTCGCGTTCGTGGACGTGCTGCGCGCGCTGCCGCCGCTGGTGCTGATCATCTTCTTCTACTTCGCGCTGCCCACCGTGGGCGTGCGGCTCTCGGGCTTCGTCGCCACCTGGCTCGCGCTCTCGCTCGTCCTTACCGCGTTCGCCGAGGAGATCTTCTGGGCCGGGATCCTCTCCATCCCCAAGGGGCAGTGGGAGGCGGCGCGTTCCACGGGCTTGAGCTTCGTGCAGGCGCTGCGCGACGTGGTGCTGCCGCAGGCGCTGCGCCTCACCATCCCGCCGCTCACCAACCGCACCATCGCCATCACCAAGGGCACCGCGCTCGGCGCGGTGGTGGCGGTGGGCGAGATCCTCTACCAGGCGCAGTCCGGGTATTCGTTCTCCTACAACCCCTCGCCGCTGACGCTCGGGGCGATCGCCTACCTGATTCTCTTCGTGCCGGTGGTGTGGTTCGGGCGCTGGGTCGAGACGAGGTTCGCGTGGAAGCGCTGATCGCCGCGTTCTTCAACTTCGGCATCCTGCGCGAGACCGCGCCCTACCTCTGGGCGGGCTTCAAGATGTCGGTGGCGTTGACGCTCGTTGTGGTGCCGCTGGGGCTCGCGGGCGGCCTTGCTGTGGCGCTCGCCTCGACGGCGCGCAGCCGGATCATCCGCATTGCGGTCGCCGCCTACGTGGATTTCTTCCGCGCCTTCCCGCCGCTGGTGCTGCTGATGTTCATCGCCTTCGGGCTGCCGTTCACGGGCCTCGATCTGCCGGCGTTCGCGTCGGTGGCGCTCGCGTTCCTGCTCAACACCTCGAGCTACTACGGCGAGATCTTTCGCGCCGGCATCGAATCCATTCCGCGCGGCCAGTACGAGGCGGCGCGCTCGACGGGCCTGGGGGCTGCGCAGACGCTCGGCTACGTGATCGTGCCGCAGGCAGTGAGGAACGTGGTCCCCGACCTCATCTCCAACACGCTCGAGGTGGTGAAGCTCACCTCGATCGCGAGCGTGGTGGCGCTCCCGGAGCTGCTCTACGCCGCGCGGCAGGCGCAATCGCTCACCTACAACGCGACCCCGATCCTCGCCGCGGGCGTGATCTACCTCGTTTGCCTGTGGCCGCTGGTGCGGCTGCTGAGCCGCTTCGAGCACCGCCAGATCGCGCTGCATTGAGCGGCCGTGCGGGCCGCGCTACCAGACTTCGGGCGGCGGCTCGAGCGCGTGCGCCTCGTTCGCGCTGCGCACGGCGGCGGGCACGCTCTCGGCGGCGACCGGCCGGATCGCGTCGCCGCGCCGGATCCGCCCGCCCACCACGACGCGCGCATTGAGCCCCGAGCGGTTGAGGAGCGGCTTGAACACCTTCCGGCCAAGCAGCTCCTCGAGATACAGGCACGGCACGTTGAGCCGCCCGCCGTAGAGCACGCACTCGCCGACCGAGAAGTAGTGCCCTACGAGGTGGTTGAGCGCGACGCCGCGCGTGGTGAGGTTGCGCCGGTGCTCGTGCGGCTCGACCCTCACGCGGTGGTCGCGCGCGAGCGCTTCCAGTGTCTCCGCCTCGATCAGGGTCACCTGGCGGTCGATGTGGTGCCGGTCGGAGTACTTCCCGCGCCGCTCGGCATAGCGGTCGCCCGGGATGCCGACGCCCGGCACGAGCGGCGTTTCTTCGAGCGCGCGCATCGGCTGCGACGCGGCATCCGCCACGTGGATCGCGAGCAGCGCGCCTTCCCAATGCATGCGCGGCATTGTACGGGCGTTTTGCCGCGCGGCCTTCGGCGCGCGGGCGCAGCGGGTATCATCGCGCCGTGAGCGCGAAAATCCTCGTCATCAACCCCAACTCGACCGAGGTCGTCACGCGCGGCATCGACGAGGCGGTCGAGCCGCTGCGCATCGCGGGCGGCCCGGCGATCGAGTGCATGACGCTGAAGGAAGGGCCGCCGGGAATCGAAACGCAGCAGCACGTGGATGGCGTGGTGGCGCCGCTCGTTCGCGCCGTGCGCGAGCGCGACGGGGACTTCGCCGCCTTCGTCATCGCCTGCTACAGCGATCCCGGCCTTCACTCGGTGCGCGAGGCGACGAAAAAGCCCGTGCTCGGCATCTCGGAGTGCGGCATCCTCACCGCGCTCACGCTCGGGCACAAGTTCGGCGTCATCGCGATCCTGAGGCAGTCCATCCCGCGCCACCTGCGCTACATCGGCGCGCTCGGCGTTGCGGACCGGCTAGCGGGCGAGCTGCCGGTGGGCCTTGGCGTCACCGAATTGTCCGACGAAGGCAAGACCTTCGGCCGCATGGTCGAGGTGGGCAAGGCGGTGCGCGACCGGCACGGCGCGGACGTCGTGGTGATGGGCTGCGCCGGCATGGCGCGCTACCGCAAGCCCTTGCAGGACGCGATCGGCGTCCCGGTGGTGGAGCCGACGCAGGCCGCGGTGGCGATGGCGATCGGGCGCGTGCGCCTCGGCTGGGAGCAAGCCTGAGCGAGCCGCAGGCGCCCACGCCGCCCAAGTCGCCGGGCGAGCTGTTCCGGGGATTCGTCACCATCGGCGCGCGCGCCTTCGGTGGCGTGCTGCCCTGGGCCCACCGCGCCATCGTAGAGGAGCGGCGCTGGATGTCGCCGAACGATTTCGCCGAGGTGCTGGCGCTGTGCCAGTTCCTGCCCGGGCCCAACGTAGGCAACATGTCCATCGTCCTGGGGCGGCGCTGGTTCGGCCTGCCAGGCGCGTTCGCGGCCTTCATGGGCCTCATGGCGCTGCCGTTTTTCTGGGTGTTCGGCCTTGCGCTCCTCTACGCGGAATGGGCGACCCACCCGATGGTGCGCGCCGTGGTCACCGGCGTCGGCATCGCGGGCGGGGGCCTGTTCATCGGCACCGCGCTCAAGCTCGCGAAGCCCATCCAAGGCAGGTGGCTCGGCATCGCGCTTGTCGCGGCGTGCTTTGCGCTCGTGGCGATTGCGCGCGTCTCGCTCTTCATCGTGCTGCCCGTCGCCGCGCTCCTTGCCTGGGTCGCTGCGAGGAAGGACCTGCTGTGATCGGCCAGCTCGCGCTCTACTTCGCGCTGCTGTCGCTCGTTTCGGTGGGGGGCGTGCCGGCCGTCATGCCCGAGATGCAACGGCTGGTGGTGGACGTGCAGCGCTGGATGAGCGCGGCGGAGTTCACGCAGATGTTCGCGGTCGCGCAAGCCGCGCCCGGCCCCAACGTGCTGGTGGCGGCGCTGATCGGCTGGAAGGTCGCCGGCTTCGCAGGCGGCCTGGTCGCCCTCGGCGCCATGTGCGGGCCGTCGGCGGCGCTCACCTGGTGGCTCGGCGGCTACTGGGACAGCATGCGCGATGCGCCGTGGCGGCGCGTCTTCCAGCGCGCACTGGTTCCCGTCACCGTGGGCATGATCCTCGCCGGCGGCTACGTGCTCGCAACCCCCACGGGGCTCGAGTGGCGCAGCGCGCTGATCGCGCTGGCGAGCGCCGCGGCGCTCTACGCGACGAAGCTCAACCCCCTCTGGATCCTCGCCGCGGGCGGGCTCGCCGGGGCGCTCCTATTCGGGTAGCGGCCCCGGCAGGTCGAAGCGCTGGCGCGTGGTGCAGTAGCGGCTGGCGAAGAGCCGCCCGATCGGCTTGTAGTGCGCCTCCGACACTCGCCTGGTGGCCGGGTCGATCACGCCCTCGCGCGCGTGCACGAGCAGGATTTCGCCGATCACCATCTCGCGCCCCGGGCCGAACTCGATGCGGCGCTCGAGCCGGCATTCGAGCGAGGCCGGCGCCTCCGCGATGCGCGGGTGCCTGACCATCGTCGCCGGCACCGGGGTGAGGCCTGTTTTCGCGAATTCGCTTTCCGACTCCGGGATCTCGTAGCTCGAGATGTGCATCGCTTCGGCGGTCGCCTCGTCGGCGAGGTTGACGACGAACTCTCCCGTGCGGCGGATGTTCTTGATCGTGTGCTTGAGCTCGCCGTCGGAGCGCCTGTTGAAGCTCACCATGCAAAGCGGCGGCTCCTCGGAGAACACGTTGAAGAACGAGAACGGCGCGCAGTTGGCCACCCCGTTCGCGCTCCAGGTCGAGATCCACGCGATCGGCCGCGGAATCACCAGGCCGATGAGCAGCTTGTAGCGCTCGAGCGGCGGCAGCTCGGCCAGGCGCAGGTCCATCAGTCGTTCGCCGGCGTCACTTCCGCGCCCACCCGGTCCACGATCATGCGGTAGTGCTCCGGGCGGCGGTGCGCGGCGAAGTTGAACATGGTCTGCTTCAGGTTCGCAGCCATGTCGATGTCGCAGTTGAAGCAGATCACCTCGTCGTCCTCGGTCTGGGTGCGCGCCGCGATCTCGCCGGTGGGCGCGACGATCACCGAGTGGCCGAACATGCGGAAGCCGTCCTCGAAGCCGCACTTGGCGGTCTCCACCAGCCAGGTCGCGTTCTGGAACGCCATCGCCTGCGCCATGATGAGGTGGTGGTGCACCCGCAGCGCCGGCGGCTCCGGGTAATGCAGGTTCTCGGTCGGCGTGTTGAAGCCGAGCGCCACGATCTCCGCCCCCTGCAGCGCGAGCACCCGGAACGCCTCCGGCCAGCGCCGGTCGTTGCAGATCAGCATGCCGGTGATCGTGTCCATGTAGCGCCAGACGCGAAAACCCAGGTCGCCCACCTCGAAGTACTTCTTCTCCAGGTGCTGGAACGCCGCCTTGGGCTTGTGGTCCGCGTGGCCGGGGAGGTGGATCTTGCGGTACTTGCCGACGATCGCGCCGTCGGGACCCACGAGGACCGCGGTGTTGAAGCGGCGCGTGCGGCCGCCTTCCTGCGCGAGTTCGGCGTAGCCGATGTAGAAGCCGATGCCGAGCTTCTTCGCCTCATCGAATAACGGCTGCGTCTCGGCCGAAGGCATCGAGCGCTCGAAATAGAGGCGGTCCACCTCCTCCTGGTCCTCGATCCACCAGCGCGGGAAGAAGGTGGTGAAGGCAAGCTCCGGAAAGACGACGAACTTCGCGCCCATGGCATGCGCCTCGCGCAGCAGCGCGACAAGGCGCCGGGTGGCGGCGCCGCGCGAGTCGGCGCGGTGGAGCGGCCCGAGCTGGGCCGCGGCGATCTTGAGATGTCGGCTCATAGTCTCAGCGGTGTCTTCCAGTCCTTCAGTTGCGCCATCTCGGGCACGTCGCGGCCGAGGGGCTTCAAGGCGTCGGATGGCTCGCGCGCGAGGAACTGGCCGCGGCCGCGCGGCGCGCGCAGCGCGCCGTTTTCCACCACCACCTCGCCGCGCGAGAGCACGGTCACCGGCCATCCGGCGAGCTCGCGGCCCTTGTAGGGCGTGTAGCCGGTGTTGTCGCGCGTCGCCTCGATGGTGACGCGCTTCTCGGGGTCCCAGATCGCGAGATCGGCGTCCGACCCGATCTCGATCGTGCCCTTGCGGGGATAGAGGCCGTAGATCTTCGCGTGCGCCGCGGCGGTGAGATTGACGAATTCGTGCAGCGTGAGGCGCCCGGCCTTGTAGCCATAGGTGAAAAGAAGCGGCAACCGAAGCTCCAAGCCCGGCACGCCGTTCGCCATCTCCTTGAAGGTGGTCTGCTCGCCCCGGGGGAGCTTTCCGCTCGCGTCCATGCGGTAGGGTGCGTGGTCGGACGAGTACACCGCGAGCGCGCCGTCCTTCAGCCCCTGCCAGCACGCGGCCTGCGCCGCCTCGTCGCGCGGCGGCGGGCTGCAGCAGTACATCGCGCCCTGGATGCCGATGTCGATGTCCCTGGCGGTGAGAAAGAGATACTGCGGGCAGGTCTCGCCGAACACCTTCAGGCCGCGCGCGCGCGCCCGGCGGATGCTCTCGATGCCGTCGGGCGTGGAGACGTGCACGATGAGCAGCGGGCAGTCCATCAGCTCGCCCAGCGTCACGATGCGGTTGATCGCCTCGGCCTCCGAGCCGCGCGTGTGGCAGATCGCGTGGTAGCGGGGCAGCGTGTTGCCTTGCTTTACCATGCGCCCCGCGAGCCAGGAGATCATGCCGTGGTTCTCGGCGTGCACCATCATGAGCGCGCCATGCTTGCGCGCGACCGCCATCACGTCGAGGATCTGCTCGTCGTGCAGCCGCATGCGGTCGTAGGTCATGAAGATCTTGAACGAGCGCACGCCGCCCGCGATCGCCGCCGGCAGGTCGCGCTCCAGCGTCTGCTCGTCGGGATTGGCGATGATCAGGTGGAATCCGTAGTCGATCACCGCCTTCGTGCGCGCGCGCTGGTGGTAGTCGGCGAGCTGCTGCGCGAGCGAATCGCCGCGGTGCTGCGCGCAGAAGGGGATCACGGTGGTTGTGCCGCCGTGCGCGGCCGACACGGTGGCGGTGTAGAAGTCGTCGGCGGCCATCACGCCCATGCCCGAGAGCTGCTCGATGTGGCAGTGGCTGTCCACGCCGCCGGGGAGCACGAGCCTGCCGGTCGCGCCGATCACGCGCGGCCCGGAGAGGTTGGGCGCGAGCGCCGCGATCCTGCCGTCGCGGATGCCGACGTCGCACTCTACGGAGCGCTCGGCGGTCACGACCGTGCCGCCGCGGATGACGAGATCGAAATTCACGCCGCGATTATGCGGCGCGGAGCGAGCCCCGAGTCAACGCCTGGATGGACCTGCGGTACGCGCGCGCTTGCCGGCGCTACGCCGGCGGCCCGACGGCTTGCGGCTCGCGCGCTCGATCTCGTAGGCGAGCTCCTCGTAGTCGCGGGTCACGGGGTACCGCGGGAACTCCGCGATCACGTTTGCGGGCGGCCGGAAAAGGATCCCGGCGTGCGCCTCACCGAGCATGGTGACATCGTTGTACGAGTCGCCCGCGGCGATGGTGTGGAAGTTGAGCGCGCGAAACGCCGCCACCGTGGCGCGCTTCTGGTCGCGCAGGCGCAGGCGGTAGTCGCGCACCCGGCCCTTGTCGTCCACCACCAGCTCGTGGCAGAAGAGCGTCGGGAACGCCAGCCGCTGCATGAGCGGCGCGGCGAACTCGTAGTAGGTGTCGGAGAGGACCACCACCTGCGTGCGCGCGCGCAGGGCGTCGAGGAACTCGCGCGCGCCCTCGAGCGGGCGCATCTGCGCGATGACCGCCTGGATGTCGGGCAGCCCGAGCTTGTGCTTCTCGAGCAGCGCGATCCTGCTGCGCATCAGCTTGTCGTAGTCGGGCTCGTCGCGCGTGGTGCGCGCGAGCGCCTTGATTCCGGTGCGGCGCGAGAACTCGATCCAGATCTCCGGAACCAGCACGCCCTCCAGGTCCAAACACACGATCTGCACGCCGCCTCCGCGGGAAAGGGGCGTAATTCTAGGGGAACTTCGGTATAATCCGCCCCCTCGCGCCCGTAGCTCAGTTGGATAGAGTACTTGGCTACGAACCAAGGGGTCGT
>CAZVHU010000033.1:0-24801 GCA_964627075.1 uncultured Enterobacteriaceae bacterium
GCGATGCACAGCGCGTTCCTGTATCACGCGATCCGCGCCGGCATGACGATGGGCATCGTCAACGCCGGGCAGCTCGGCGTCTACGAGCAGATCCCGCCCGAGCTGCGCGAGCGCGTGGAGGACGTGCTGTTCGACCGCCGGCGCGACGCCACCGAGCGGCTGGTCGCGTTCGCCGGCACGGTGAAGGGCGCGGCGAGCGCGCAGGTCGCCGATGACGCCTGGCGGCGCGCGAGCGTCGAGGAGCGCCTGGCGCACGCGCTGGTGAACGGCATCGCGAGCCACATCGTCGAGGACACCGAGGAGGCGCGCCGCAAGCTCGGCCGGCCGATCGCGGTGATCGAGGGGCCGCTGATGCGGGGCATGGGCGTGGTGGGCGACCTGTTCGGCGCCGGCAAGATGTTCCTGCCGCAGGTGGTGAAGTCGGCGCGCGTCATGAAGCAGGCGGTGGCGCACCTGGTACCGTTCCTCGAGGCCGAGAAGGGCGCGAGCGGCGCCGCGGCGCGCGCCAAGGGCAAGCTCGTGCTCGCCACCGTGAAGGGCGACGTGCACGACATCGGCAAGAACATCGTCGCCGTGGTGCTCCAGTGCAACAACTACGACGTCATCAACATGGGCGTCATGGTGCCGGCGCAGGCGATCCTCGAGGCCGCGGTGAAGGAGGGTGCCGACGCGATCGGGCTCTCGGGCCTGATCACGCCCTCGCTCGAGGAGATGTGCCACGTGGCGCGCGAAATGGAGCGCATGGGCATGAAGCTGCCCCTGCTCATCGGCGGCGCCACCACCTCGCGCGCGCACACCGCGGTCCGCATCGCGCCCTGCTACTCGGGGCCCGTCGTCTACGTGCCGGACGCCTCGCGCAGCGTGCCGGTGGCGCAGGGCCTGCTTTCGGAGGAAAGCCGAGGGGCCTATGCCGCGGAAGTCGCCGCCGACTACGAGCGCATCCGCGCGCAGCACGCGCAAAAGGAAGGCCCGGGGCCGCTGCACCCGATCGCCGAGGCGCGGCGCCTGGGCCTGCAGACCGACTGGAAAGGCTACCAGCCGCCGCGCCCGCGCACGACGGGCGTGGTCGCGCTAAGGGACTACCCGTTGGAAAAACTTGTCCCGGTCATCGACTGGGGACCGTTCTTCCAGGCGTGGGAGCTGTCCGGGCCCTACCCGGCGATCCTGCAGGACGCGGTCGTGGGCGAGCAGGCGCGCAAGCTGCACGCCGAAGCGCAGGCGATGCTCGCGCGCATCGTGCGCGAAAAGTGGATTCGCGCCGGCGGCGTCTTCGGCATCTTCCCTGCAGCGCAAGTGAACGACGACGACATCGAGATCTATGCCGACGAGGCGCGCAGCCGCGTCCTGATGACCTGGCACAATCTCAGGCAGCAGAACCACAAGCCCTCCGGGCGGCCGAACCTGTGCCTGGCCGATTTCATCGCGCCAAGGAGTGCAGGCGTGCCCGACTGGATCGGCGCCTTCGCCGTCAGCGCCGGAGGGTTCGAAGCGCGGCTCGCGGAAATGCAAGCGCGGCACGATGACTACGACGCCATCATGCTCAAGGTGCTCGCCGACCGGCTCGCGGAAGCCTTCGCCGAGCACCTGCACCAGCGCGTGCGGCGCGAGTTCTGGGGCTACGCCGCGAACGAGCAGCTTGCGGCCGAGCAGCTGATCGCCGAGGCCTACCGCGGCATCCGGCCTGCGCCCGGCTATCCCGCCTGCCCGGACCACACGGAGAAAGGGCCGCTTTTCGCGCTGCTCGATGCGCAGGCGAACGCCGCAATGACCCTCACCGAATCGTTCGCCATGCTGCCCGCCTCGAGCGTGGCGGGTTTCTACTTCTCGCACCCGCAGGCGAGCTACTTCGCCGTCGGCAAGATCGGCCGCGACCAGCTCGAGGACTACGCGCGCCGCAAGGGAATGGCGCTCACGGAAGCGGAGCAGTGGCTCGGGCCGTGGCTCGCCTACGAGCCGGAGCGCGCGGCGCCGCGGCAGGCGGCGTCGCTATAATCCGCCGCTTTCATCCAAGGAGACAGCGCATGGGCAAGGGCGACAAGAGGACGCGCCGCGGCAAGATCTACCGCGGCAGCTACGGCAAGCGCCGGCCGCACCGGCAGAAGAAAACGCAGAAGAAATCCTGACGCCGGGCGGCGCGGCCCGGCCCGCGCCGCTCACTTGCGCCAGAACGCGGGCGTGAACACCACCAGCAGCGCGAAGATCTCCAGCCGGCCGAGCAGCATCAGCAGCGAGCACACCCAGGTCTGCAGGTCGGTGAGCCCGGCGTAGGTCGCGGCGGGGCCGACCTGGGCCAGGCCCGGGCCCGTGTTGTTGATCGAGGCGACCGCGGCCGTGAAGGCGGTCAGCTCGTCTAGGCCGCTTGCTGTGAGCAGCAGTGTCGCGAGGAGGATCAGCGAGACATAGACGAAGGCGTAGGCGAGCACGGCGAACACGATCTTGTTCTCCACCGGCTGCGCGCCGAGCTTCACAGGGTTGTAGAGCCTGGGATGGATGATGCGCAGCAGCTCGCGGAACAGCTGCTTCGTCAGGATCAGCGCGCGGATCATCTTCACGCCGCTGCCGGTGGAGCCCGAGCAACTGGCGAAGCTGCACAGGAACAGCATCCACAGCGGCGCGAAGATCGGCCACAGGTTGTAGTCGGTGTTGGCGTAGCCGGTGGTGGTGGCGACCGACACGACGTTGAAGGCGGCGTAGCGCAGCGCGCTCCAGAAATCGGGGTAGACCCCCTTGGCGTGCAGGAACAGCGCGATTCCAGCCACCGACACCGCGAGCACCAGCAGGAACGGCCACGCCTCCGGGTCGCGCCGGTAGGGCGCGAGCGAGAGCCTCCTCCAGGCGAGGAAATGGGTGGCGAAATTGATCGCCGCGACCAGCATGAACACGATCGCAACCAGCTCGATCCTGAGCGAGTTCCAATGCGCGTAGCTGGCGTCGTGCGTCGAGAATCCACCGAGCCCCATGGTGGTGAAGCCGTGCATCACGGCATCCAGCCAGCTCATGCCGGCCCAGCGGTAGGCGAGCGCGCAAAGCGCCGTCAGCCCTGCGTAGACCAGCCACAGCCCCTTGGCGGTCTCGGCGATGCGCGGCGTGAGCTTGGTGTCCTTCATCGGTCCCGGGGTCTCGGCCTTGAACAGCTGGCTGCCGCCGACGCCGAGCAGCGGCAGGATCGCGACCGCCAGCACGATCACTCCCATGCCGCCGATCCAGATCATGAGGCCGCGCCACAGGTTGATGGACGCGGGCAGGCCGTCCAGCCCGGTGAGCACCGTGGCGCCGCTCGCGGTGAGTCCCGAGACGGCCTCGAAGTAGGCGTCGGTGAACGACAGCCCCGGCAGGTAGAGCAGCAGCGGCAGCGTGCCGAAGGCTGGGAGCACGGTCCACACCAGCGCCACCAGCAGGAACCCGTCGCGCACCTGCAGCTCGCGGCGCCGGCCGCGGGTGGCGAGCCGCACCAGCATGCCGGCGGCGGCCGTGATCAGCATCGCCTGCTCGTAGACCCCGAGCGCGCCGTCGCCGAGCGCGAGGGAGGCGAACAGCGGCACCGCCATGGCGAGTGCGAACACCAGGATCACCACGCTCAGCATGTTGAGGACAGCGGACAGCTGCAGCATGGGTCAGCGCGCCGGCGACCGGGTCCGGCCGCGCCCTTCGGCCTGCGGCGGGCGCATGGCGCTCAGAGGAAGCGTGCGCCCACCTGGAACAGCTTTTCGACCCGGGGAAGGGTCTTCTTGTCGGCGACGAACACGATCACGTGGTCGTCGGACTCGATGCGCGTGTCGTGGTGCGCCATCATCACCTCCTCGCCGCGCACCACGGCGCCGATCAGGCATCCCGCGGGCAGTTCGATCTCCTCGATGCGCCGGCCCGCCAGGCGCGAGGCGTCGCGGTCGCCGTGCACCACCGCCTCGAGCGCCTCGGCCGCGCCGCGCCGCAGGCTGTGCACGGCGACCACGTCGCCGCGGCGCACGTGTGCGAGAAGCTTGCCGATGGTCGCCTGCGCCGGCGAGATCGCGATGTCGATCTGCGCCCGCTGCACCAGGTCCACGTAGCTGCGGCGGTTGATCAGCGCCACCACGCGGCGCGCGCCCATGCGCTTGGCGAGCAGCGAGCACATGATGTTGTTCTCGTCGTCGTTGGTGACGGCGACGAACAGGTCCATCTCGCCGACGTTCTCCTGCTCGAGCAGCTCCTCGTCGGTGGCATCGCCGGCGAGCACCAGCGTCTTGCCGACGCTCGCCGCAAGCGCCTCGCAGCGCGCCTTGTTGTGCTCGATCACGCGCACCGAGTAGTCGTTTTCGAGCGCGCGCGCCAGGCGCTGGCCGATGTTGCCACCGCCGGCGACCATGACGCGCTTCACCGGCTGGTCCATGCGGCGCAGCTCCTTCATCACCTGGCGGATGTCGCGCGCCGCCGCCAGGCAGAACACCTCGTCGCCGGTCTCGATCACGGTGTCGCCCTCGGGAACGAGCGCCTGGTCCTGGCGGAATATGGCGACGATGCGCGCATCCACGTTGGGCATGTGCTGCCGGATGTCCTTGATCGGGTGCCCGACCAGCGGGCCCCCGGTGTAGGCGCGCACCGCGACCAGGCTCACGCGACCGTCGGCGAAGTCCAGGACCTGCAGCGCCTCGGGGAACTCGACCAGCTTCATGATGTAGTCGGTGAGCACCTGCTCGGGGCAGATCGAGAGATCCACCTCGAAGCCCTCGGCGCCGAGCACTTTCTGGTCGTTCATCAGGTCGGTGGCGCGAATGCGCGCCACGCGCCGCGGCACGTTGAACAACTGGCTGGCGAGCTTGCAGGCGACCAGGTTGGTCTCGTCCGAGCGCGTCACGGCGATCAGCAGGTCGGCGTCGGCGGCGCCGGCCTCCTGCAGCACGGACGGGTGCGACGCGCTGCCCGCGATGGTGCGCAGGTCAAGGCGGTCCTGCAGGTTGCGCAGCCGCTGCGTGTCGAGGTCGACGACGGTGATGTCGTTCTGCTCCGACACCAGGTTCTCGGCGACCGAGGAGCCGACCTGCCCGGCGCCGAGAATGACGATCTTCACGCGTTGCCGCCCCCGCCGGAAAAGGCGCGCATTGTAGCCCTATTGGCCCTCTTCGCGCCGCCCCACCGGCAGCCCCAGCGCCTTGAGCTTGCGGTACAGGTGCGTGCGCTCCAGGCCCGAGCGCTCCGCGACGCGCGACATGCTGCCGTTCTCGGCCGCGAGCAAGTGCTCGAAGTAGATGCGCTCGAACGCCTCGCGCGCCTCGCGGTAGGGGCGGTTCAGGCCGATCTCGGGAAGCGGCGGCGGCGCGCTCGAGGCAGCGAGCACTCGCTCGACGTCGGCGAGGCCGATCTCCTCGTCGAGCGCGCCCAGGGCGAGGTTCTTGACCGCGCTTTCCAGCTCCGCCAGGTTGCCCGGCCATGGGTGGTTGCGCAGCGCGTTGAGCGCCGCCACCGACAGCCGTCGCGGCGGGCAGGCACGCGCCTCGATGAGCTGGGTGAGCATCAGGCGCGCGATCTCGGGAACGTCCTCGGAGAACTCGCGCAGCGCCGGCAGCTTCACCACCAGCTCGGCGAGCCGCGAGGCCAGCTCCGGATCGAAGTCGTGCCGTTCGGCGAGAGTGCGGGGGTCGAACGGCGAAAAGCTGATCACGCGCACCTTGTGCCGCTCGGCGCGCGCCAGCAGGAACTCGAGGTTCTTCTGCTCGACGCGCCCCAGGCGCGACAGGTCGCCTGCGAACAGGATGCCGCCCGCGGCGCGCGTCAGCGACTCCGAGGAGACCTCGGCGAGCACGTCGCCGCCGCTCACGAACGGCATGCCGGGCGCAGCGAGCAGGCGCGCAAACAGCTCCGGCTGCGAGCCGCGCTCGCCCCTGAGCATCAGCGGCGCCGCCGACTGCGCGAGCTGCGCCAGGCGCCGGCGCACCTCGGCCAGAGCCGTCGAGCGCCCGAGCGACACCAGCGACAGCTCGCGCGGCGCCGCCGCCTGGTGGCGCAGCGCGCGCTTCACGGTGGCGAGCAGGCGCTGCAAGGCGATCGGCTTCTCCAGGTAGTCGAGCGCGCCGATGCGGGTGGCCTCGACCGCGGTCTCGATCGTGCCGTGGCCCGACATCATCACCACCGGCATGTTGAGCTGCCCGCCGGCGGCCCACTCCTTCAGCAGCGAGATGCCGTCGGTGTCGGGCATCCAGATGTCGAGCAGCACCAGGTCGGGCCGGCCGCGCTCGCGCAGCAGCTTCGCCTGGCCGGCGCTCTCGGCGAGCAGCACCTGGTGGCCCTCGTCGGCGAGGATCTCCGACAGCAGCTCGCGGATGCCGACTTCGTCGTCCACCACCAGGATCTGGGCCATTGCTCTATGCCGCCTTCGCCAGCGGCAGCAGCACGCTCACCGAAGCGCCGTGCTGCGGCCGGTTCTCGATCGCAACCGCACCGTGGTGCTCGTCGACGATCTTCTTCACGATCGCGAGGCCCAGTCCCGTGCCGCGCGGCTTGCTGGTGACGTAGGGCTCGAACACGTGCTCCATCATCTCCTCCGGGAAGCCGGCGCCGTTGTCCGACACCGACAGCCGCACCTGGTCGCCGACCCGCTCGGTGCGCACGTCGATCAGCGGATTGGCGCGATTGGCGAGCGCGTCCTGCGCGTTCTGCACCAGGTTGTGCAGCAGCTGGCGGATCTGCGCCGCGTCGGCGCGCACCGCCGGCAGTCCCGGCTCGAGGCTGCGCCTGATCGGCACCGGCGAGGTCTCGTACAGCGCCAGCACCTGCGCGATGAGCGCGTTCAGGTCGAGCACCGCGAGCACCGGCGCGGGCAGGCGGGCGTAGTCGCGGAAATCGTCCACCATGTTCTTGAGCGCCGCGACCTGGCTGACGATGGTCTGGGTGCCGCGCGCCAGCGCCTCCGCGTCCTCGGGCGAGAGCTTGCCGGCGAGCTTCATCTCGAGCCGCTCGGCCGAGAGCTGGATCGGGGTGAGCGGGTTCTTGATCTCGTGCGCGACGCGGCGCGCGACCTCCGCCCAGGCGGTGGCGCGCTGCGCCTGCACCAGCTGCGTGATGTCGTCGAACACCAGCACGCAACCGCCCTCGGGCGCCTGTGGCAGGGCCACGCCGCGCGCGAGCAGCACCTTGCCGGCGTCGCGCAGCTCCAGCTGCCATGGCCGCCCGCCGCCCGCGAGCAGCTGCTCGCGCACCGGTCCGGCGAACGGCTGCAGCGCCGGCGGCCACTCCTCGAGCCTGCGGCCGGCGCAGGCGTCGAGCTCGGCGCCGAAGATGGCGCGCGCGCCATGGTTGGCGATGCTGAGCCGCAGCTCGCCGTCGAGCACCAGCACGCCCGCCGAGAGATTGGCGAGCACGTTCTCCAGGCGCGCCTTGGCGGTCTCGAGCGCGGCGCGGTTGGCTTCGACCACGCGGCGCGCTTCGTCGAGTTGCCGCGTCATCGAGTTGAACGATTCGGTGAGCACGCCCAGCTCGTCGCGGCTGGTCACGGGCATCTGCCGGCTGAAGTCGCCGCGCGCCACCTCCTGGGTGGCCTGCGCGAGGCCCGCCAGCGGCTCGGCGAGGCGGCTGGCGAGCAGCACCGCGAGCGCGATCGCCACCAGCAGCGCCATCGACAGCGCGAGCGTCAGCGTCACGATGTAGATGCGCTTCAGCCCCTGGCGCGCAAGCGCCAGCTCCCGGAAATCGCGGTAAGCGGCCTCGACCGCCTCGGCGCTGCGGCCGAAGCTCTGCGGCACGGTCTGCCTGAGCTGCAGGAAGCGCGCCTCCTCCGCCAGCGAGGCGCCCGTCACCGGCACCACCACGCGCAGCGCGAGCGGCTTGCCGGCCTGCGCCTCGACCGAGCTGTAGCCGCGGCCGGTGCGCGCCTGGCGCAGCACCTGCGTGCTCGGCAGCTCCGGCAGTAGCCGGCCGAGGTCGGCGCTCGCGCTCGCGAGCACGCGCCCCCCGGCGCTCACCACTACCGCCTCCTCGGCGCCGGACTGTTCGCGCAGCCGGTTGAGCAGTGCCACCTGCTGCGCCGGCGTGCGCTCGCCGATCTCGAGCGCGAGCGAGCGCGCCTTGGCGTGCAGGTCGCCAAGCATCTGGTCGATCGCCGACTGCCCGAGGTTGATGCCGCCCTCGAGCGCCGCCTCGACCTTGACGTCGAACCACGACTCGATGCTGCGCGCAAGGAACTGCACAGATACCGTGTACACGAGCGCCCCGGGGATCAGCGCCATGAGGGCAAGCATGACGAGCATGCGGAGCGTGAGGCGCGAGCCGAAGGCCCGCTGGCGCAGCCGGCGCGAGAGCGCCACGAGCTGCCAGCCCACCAGCGCCGCGAGCAGCGCCGCGAGCGCCGCGTTCAATCCGAGCAGCAGGGGATAGTGGCGCGCGAACAGCGTCGTGTTCGCGCTCGCGGTGGCGAGCATGAACAGCAGCACGCCCGCCAGCGCCGCGCCGAGGATGAGCAGCAGCCTCATTTGCCTTCCGCCTCCCGCGCGGGCTCGCGGCTCTCGACCGGCGCCGGCGCCGGTGGCGGCGGTCGGAAGCTGAAGCGCCGCCAGGGCGACTCCAGCGTAAGGTCGCGGCTGGTAAGCGCGCTCAGCTGGAACGGCTTGGGCAGCTGGTTGATGTCGAGCCGCATGCGCACCGCGGCCTCGTGCGGCGCATCGGCGAGCGCCGCGCCGCGCTCGATCACCTGCCAGCCGCGCAGGCGTCGCAGCACGTTGAGCGCCTCCTCCAGGGTCGCGAAATTCTGCTGCAGCAACCCGCCGGTGGAGAGCCGGTACTGGCGCGACAGCGCGTGGTAGGACAGCCGCAGCTGCAGCCTCTTGGCGGCGGCTTTCTCGTCGAACCAGTACCAGCGGGTACGGGTCAGCTCGAACTCGACCAGGAAGTAAAGCGGCACGCCGTTCGCCACCGCCTCGGCCAGCCGCTGGCTGAAATCGAACGCGAACTCGGCATCGAGCACGATGCCCTCCTCGGTGGGCGTCAACTGCGCTTCGCGCACCTCGATGTCGTCGGCGCGCGCGGCAAAGGCCAGCAGCGCCGCGACCTGCGCGAGAGCGACCAACAGGGCCTTGAGCGGGGCGATGCCTCGCATTGCGCTGGGCGTCAGGCGCGCTTCTCTAGAAGCGCGAAAAAGAAGCCGTCGTGCTCGGCGCCGGGGAGAAGCTGCTCTGGCGCGCCGCCGGGCAGCGGCAGGCGGCGCGCCTGCGGCGCGCGGGCGAGGAACGCATCCACCACGGCGCCGTTTTCCTCCGGGAAGACCGAGCAGGTGACATATAGCAATTTACCACCCGCCCCCAGCACCCGCCAAAGCGACTCCAGGATGCGCAGCTGCCTCGCGGCGAACCCGGCCAGGTCGGTCGCATTGCGTAGCCACTTGATGTCTGGATGGCGCCGCGCCACGCCCGAGGCCGAGCACGGGACGTCGGCGAGCACGCGCTCGAACGGCGCACCGTCCCACCATGTTTCCAGCGCAGTGCAATCGGCGACCCGCAGGCGCGCCCCCAGCCCGAGCCGCGCCAGATTGCCCTCGAGCACAGCAGCGCGCGCGGCGTCGGCATCCAGCGCGGTGAGCGCCACCTCGGCGCGCTCCAGGATGTGCGCGCTCTTGCCTCCCGGCGCGGCGCAGGCGTCGAGCACCCGCTGCCCGGCATGCAGGTCCAGCAATCCGGCGGCACGCTGCGCGCCCAGGTCCTGCACCGACACGTCTCCCTGCGCGAACCCCGGCAGGCGCTCGACGGGCACGGGCCTGGCGAGCAGCAGGCCCGACTCGCCCTTCGGCTCGGCCCCGATGCCCTCTGCGCGCAGCCGCGCCAGATACCCCGCTGCATCGCTTCTGCGCGCGTTCACCCTGAGCGCCATGGGCGGCTGCGAATTGCCCGCCGCCAGCACCTGCTCCCAGCGCTGTGGATAGGCCGCACGCACGCGCTCGATCCACCAGCGCGGATGCCAGTAGCGCGCCTCGGCCTCGGCCTGGAGCCGGCCCTGCAGCATGGCGCCGCCGCGCAGGTACGCGCGCAAGAGCGCGTTGACGTAGCCCCTCGCGGCTTCGCGATGCAGGAGCGCGCAGGCGCGCACCGCCTGGTCGACGACGGTGTAGGCGGCGTAGCGCCCGGAATCGAGCGCGTACAGGCTGCACCAGAGCAGCGCTTCGACCAGGAGGTCCCTCGCCCGAGGGCGGCGCGACAGCGCCGAGACAATCGCCTGGACCCTACCGTAGCGCCGTAGCGTGCCGTGGCACAGGTCGAGCAGCGCCGCTCGCCGCTGCGGGATTTCCTCCTCGGCATCGGGCTCACTGCCGGCGGCGAGGCTGCGCCCGCCGGCTACACGCGCCACCAGCTTCGCCGCCGCGGCGAGCGCCTCAGCGAGCGGCGCCAAAGCGGTCTCCGCGGCCGATCGGCCAGCCGCGCAGGAAATCGGCCGCCTTCAGGCGCTTGCCGCCGGCGCGCTGCAGCTCGGTCACAGACAGAGCGCCGCTACCGCATGCGATCACGACGCCCCCGGGACCCGCTTCGAGCACGCTGCCGGGCTCGCCGCTCGCATCTGCGCAGCGCCCGGCCCAGAGCTTGATGTTCTCGCCGCGCACCGTGGACTGCGCGCCGGGCACCGGCCGCAACGCGCGCACCCTGCGCTCGAGCACTGCGCAGGGCTGCGTCCAGTCGAGCTGCGCCTCGCGCTTGTCGAGCTTGCGCGCGTAGCATGCGCCCTCTGCCGGCTGCGGAGTAAAGCGCGCACGGCCCTTTTCCAGGTCAGCGAGCGCCGCGACGATCATCTCGGCGCCGAGCGCCGCCAGCCTGTCATGCAGCGATTGCGCATCATCGTCATCGGCGATCGCGATGCGCCGTTGCGCCATGATGGGGCCGGTGTCGAGGCCCGCGTCCATCTTCATGATGGAGATGCCGGTCTCACGGTCGCCGGCCATGAGGGCACGCTGGACCGGCGCCGCGCCGCGCCAGCGCGGCAACAGGGATGCATGGATGTTGAGGGCGCCGAACGGCGCCACCTCGAGCACAGCCTGCGGCAGGATCAGGCCATAGGCCGCGACCACCATCGCCTGGGCGCGCGCGGCGCGCAGCCGCTCGAGCGCGGCAGCGTCCTTCAGCGTCTCGGGCTGATAGATTTCAAGCCCGTGCGCGCGCGCCAGGAGCTTGACCGCGCTTGTGGCCACTTGCATCCCGCGGCCTGCGGCCCGATCGGGCTGCGTGAGGACCAGCGCGACGTCGTGGCCTGCTTGCAGCAGCGCCGCGAGCGAGCGTTCGGCGAACGCAGGTGTTCCTGCAAAGGCGAGGCGCATGGCGGATTGCAGCGCGGCGGCGGGCGCCGCCGCAGCGCGCCCCTACGCGCTCTTGCGTAGCTGTTTCGCCAACCGGGCGCGGATGCGCTGCTGCTTGAGTTGCGACAGGTGCTCGACGAACACCTTGCCCTTGAGGTGGTCCATCTCGTGCTGGATGCACACCGCCAGCAGCCCCTGCGCCTCGATGGTGAACGGGTTGCCGTTTTGGTCGTGAGCGCGCACCTTCACGCGCTCCGCACGGTCTACCGTCTCGTAGATGCCGGGGACCGAAAGGCAGCCTTCCTCGATGTCGGAGACGCCGCTCGAATCCAGGATCTCCGGGTTGATCAGCACGACCAGCGAATCGCGCCGCTCCGAGACGTCGATCACGATCACCTGCTTGTGCACGTCCACCTGCGTGGCCGCAAGGCCAATGCCAGGCGCGCCGTACATCGTTTCCGCCATGTCGCGCACCAATTTCTTCAGGGCCTCGTCGAAGACGGTCACAGGCGCCGCGAGCTTGTGGAGGCGGGCATCCGGGTAGCGGAGGATGTTTAGGACCGACATTGAGGAGTAATTGGCTTGTAAAATAAATAAGTTACATGCAACATTTCACGCCACACCTAAGCACTATGGGCTTTGTGCTACATTCTGGAAGGCAAACCGCAACCATTAAGCGCCGCGAGCGCCAGCCACCGACCGGGGGCCCCATGCACAATCAACTATATAAGTCTATCACAACACTCACTTTTGTCCTCTCCGCGGGGCTGTTTTCGGCTGCATTCGGGCAAGCCCCGAAGACCCCGATTGCAATCAAGCCGGACGCTCCGGACCGTTATGTAGTGGTGCCGGGGGACACCCTTTGGGGAATCGCCCAGCGTTACACCGACTCCCCATGGCGCTGGCCGGAACTCTGGGACATGAACAAGGACCAGATCCGCAATCCCCACCTCATCTACCCGGGCAACGTGATCGTGATCGACCGAGCGCGGGCACGGCTTGCCCTTGCCGACACCGTCAAGATGAGCCCGAGGGTGCGCGCCGAGTCGACCGCGAAGCAGGAGATTCCGAGCATCCCGCCGTCAGTGATCGAGCCATTCCTGACGCGGCCGCTGGTGGTGGAACCGGACGGCTTGCAGAACGCGGCCACCATCGTGGGCACCGAAACGAATCGCGTCGTGCTCGGGGCCGGCAACCGCGCGTACGTCAGGGGCATGGGCGGCTCCAGGGAGCAAGACTGGTTCGTCTATCGCCAAGGCGGCCCGCTCGTCGATCCGGAGACCAACACCACGCTCGGCTTCGAGGCGGTCTACCTCGGCACGGCGCGCGTGCTGCTGGGCGGCGATCCCGCGACGGTGGAGCTGACGACCGCCACAAGAGAGATCTCTGCCGGAGACAAGCTGGTGCCGGCCGGCAGGCCGCAGATGGTGAACTACGCGCCGCGCGCGCCGGGCGCTCCGATGAAGGGCCGGGTGATCTCGCTTTACGGGGGCATCAGTCGCACCGGGGAAGCGGGGCCGCAGAACGTGATTGCGGTGAGCCTCGGCAAGGCGAGCGGTCTCGAGGTCGGACACGTGCTCGCGCTCTACAGCCAGGGCGAAACCGTGCTCGACGTCTCGCAGCCCAAGCACGTGGCCCGCGACAACATGATCACGTTACCGAACGAGCGCTATGGCGTTGCGTTTGTATTCCGGGTTTTCGAGCAGGTATCCTACGCGCTGGTCATGCACGTCACGAGACCTGTCAGGACTCTGGATGTGGTGCAGAATCCCTGAGAGCGGCCTTCTCGGGTCTGTCCGCATCGGCATGGGCGTGAGCCTGCCGCCCAGGCGTCGGGAACTGCACCGCCGGACAAGGCCTCCTGCATGACGCCGGACCCGGGGCTGGCGAGCTGGCTGCAGCTCGCGCTCACGCCCGGCCTCGGCGCCGCTGCGATCCTGCAGCTCCTCAGGCAGTTCGGACCCCCGGAGAACGTTCTCGCCGCCAAGCGCGCGCAGCTGGAGCGCTTCGCTCCGGCGACCGCAATCGAAGCGCTTCATTCGGAAAAGGTTGCGGGCGCGGTGCAGGGCGCGCTCTCGTGGCTCGAGCAGCCGGGCAACGCCGTCGTGACGCTTGGCGACGCGGGCTACCCCAAGCTTCTGCTCGAGATCCCGGACCCGCCGCTCCTGCTCTATTGCCGCGGCGCGCTTTCCCTGCTCGACCGCCCCGCGCTGGCCATCGTCGGCAGCCGCAATGCGACGACGCAAGGGCTGCGCAATGCGGAGCAATTCGCGCGTGCTTTCAGCGAGGCCGGCCTGACCGTCATTTCGGGCCTGGCCCAAGGCATTGACGCCGCCGCGCACCGCGGCGGCCTCGCTGCTGCCGGTTCGACCATCGCCGTGCTGGGCACGGGCGCGGACGTGAACTATCCGCCGGCCAATGCCGCGCTTGCCGCGGAAATCGCGCAGCGCGGCCTGCTCGTCTCGGAATTCCCACTCGGCAGCGCGCCCAGCGCTCACAACTTCCCCCGCCGCAACCGGGTGATCAGCGGCCTGGCGCAGGGTTGCGTAGTAGTCGAAGCGGCTCTCGCCTCCGGCTCGCTCATCACCGCGCGCGCCGCCGCGGAGCAGGGCCGCGAAGTGTTCGCGCTCCCGGGCTCGATCCATTCGCCGCTCGCCAAGGGCTGCCACGCGCTCATCAAGTCGGGCGCCAAGCTGGTGGAGTCGGCCGAAGACGTTCTGAGCGAGCTCCGCGGCTTCCAGCCGAGCGGATTTGCATCCACCCGGGCCGCGGATGACGTACCGGATGCGGCGCCGCCTGCGGAGGAGCCGCTGCTTGCCCACATGGGCGACGATCCCGTCGACGTGGATTCGCTCTGCATGCGCGCCGGCCTGCCTGCCGGGCGCATCGCTGCGGAGCTGCTGCGTCTCGAGCTCGCCGGGCGCGTCGCCGCGCTCCCCGGCGGCCTTTATCAACGCCTTCACTGAAAGAAGAACAACATGTACGACATCCTTGCCTACCTGTTCGAGACCTGCCAGCAGTACGAGCTTTCCTTCGACCGCGAGCTGGTGGCGAAGAAGCTGAGTGCCGCGGGGTTCGAAGACTCCGACATCAGCGAGGCGCTCACGTGGCTCGCGGGCGTGATGCGCGGGCCGCACCGCATGGCCGCGCCTTTGCCCGACGGGCGCCGCACGTTCCGCGCCTTCGCGCCACGGGAGCTCGCCAAGCTGGACGCCGAGTGCCGCGGCCTGCTGCTGCATTTCGAGCAGTCCGGAATTCTCTCGCCGCAGACGCGCGAGCACGTGATCGAGCGCGCGCTCGCCGCGCAAGGCGACGCGCTCACGCCCGAGCAGCTCAAGCTGATCGTGCTCATGGTGCTGTGGAACCAGCAGACGCCGAGCGGCCGCCTGGTCGCCGAGGATTTGCTTTCCGCCGCCGGCGTGCGCGTGCCGAGCTGAGTCCGCGCGCGTCTCGCTGACGGTGCCAGCGCGCGTCCGTGCGCGCGTGATGCCGCGCTGGTTGTCACGGCGCGGAATTTGCTCTTATCATCTGCGGCCTTTTCGAGTCGCCAATGCCGAAACAGCTCGTCATCGCTGAAAAACCATCGGTCGCAGCCGACATCGCGCGCGCGCTCGGAGGCTTCAAGCGGCTTGGCGAGTACTTCGAGAGCGACGACTACGTGGTGTCTTCCGCGGTCGGCCATCTGCTCGAGCTCGCGTTGCCCGAGGAGCACGACGTCAAGCGCGGCAAGTGGTCGTTCGCGAACCTGCCGGTGATCCCGCCGCACTTCGAGCTGGCACCGATCGAGCGCAACGAGAACCGCCTGAACGTGCTGCTGCGCCTGCTCAAGCGCAAGGACGTCGCCGGCGTGATCAACGCCTGCGACGCCGGGCGCGAGGGCGAGCTTATCTTCCGGCTGATCGTTCAGTACGCGCGCAACAAGAAGCCGATCCGGCGGCTGTGGCTGCAGTCCATGACGCCGGCGGCGATCCGCGAGGGCTTCGCGACGCTACGCGCTGACCGCGAGCTGCTGCCGCTGGCCGACGCGGCGCGCTGCCGTGCCGAGGCCGACTGGCTGGTCGGCATCAATGGCACCCGCGCCATGACCGCGTTCAACTCGAAAGAGGGCGGCTTCTATCTCACGACGGTGGGGCGCGTGCAGACCCCGACGCTCGCGATCCTGGTCGAGCGCGAGCAGAAGATCCGCGCCTTCAGGCCGCGCGATTACTGGGAGGTGCACGCGCGCTTCGGCGCCAAGGCGGGCGAATATGCTGCGCGCTGGTTCGATCCGGAGTTCAGGAAGAACGAAGATTCCGAGCGCCGGCCCGAGCGCCTGTGGGAAGAAAAGCGCGCGCAGGCAATCGCCCGTGCCTGCCAGGGTCAGGCCGGGGTCGCGACCGAGGAGAGCAAGCCGGTCACGCAAGCAGCACCGCTGCTCTACGACCTCACCAGCCTGCAGCGCGAGGCAAACGGTCGCTTCAACTTCTCCGCCAAGGCCACGCTGGCGCTCGCACAGGCCCTGTACGAGAAGCACAAGGTCCTGACCTATCCGCGCACCGACTCGCGCGCGCTGCCCGAGGACTACCTCGGAACCGTGAAGAAGACCATGGAGGCGCTCGCCAAGGGGCGCGAGTTCGGGCCGCTCGCCAGGCAGGTGATCAAGTCCGGCTGGGTGCGCCCGAACCGCCGCATCTTCGACAACAGCAAGATCTCGGACCACTTCGCGATCATTCCCACCCTGCAGGTTCCTGGCCACCTGTCCGAGCCCGAGGCGAAGCTCTACGACATGGTGGTGCGGCGCTTCCTGGCGGTGTTCTTCCCCTCGGCGGAGTACCTGCAGACCACGCGCATCACGCGGGTCGGCGAAGAGCGGTTCCGCACCGAGGGTCGCGTCCTGCAAAGCCCCGGCTGGCTGGCGGTGTACGGCAAGAGCGCCCAGGAGGAGAGCGAGAACCTGCCGCCGATCGTGGCGGGCGAAAAGGTCAAGACGCTCGAGGCCAAGGTGATCGCGGCGCAGACGCGGCCGCCGGCGCGCTATACCGAGGCGACGCTGCTCTCGGCGATGGAAGGTGCGGGCAAGCTGGTCGAGGACGACGAGCTGCGCGCGGCGATGGAGGCGAAGGGCCTGGGAACGCCGGCGACGCGCGCCGCAATCATCGAGGGGCTGATCAACGAGGAGTACGTGCACCGCCATGGCAAGGAGTTGCAGCCGACCCCCAAGGCCTTCTCGCTGCTGTTCGCGCTCAAGCACTTCGGCGTCGACGAGATCACATCGCCGGAGTTGACCGGAGACTGGGAGTTCAAGCTCAAGCAGATGGAGCTCGGCAAGCTGCAGCGCAGCGAGTTCATGGATCACATCGAGTCGGTGTCGCGCGACCTGGTGGAGCGCATCCGCAACGGCGAGATCCCCGACACCGCGTTCGCCACCGTGCCCGCGCCCTGCCCCAAGTGCGGCGGCACGGTGCAGGAGAACTACCGCAAGTTCCAGTGCCAGAAGTGCGATTTCTCGCTGTGGAAGGTGATTTCCGGCCGCGAATGGGACCCCGAGGAAATGGCGGTGCTGTTCCGCAAGCGATTCGTCGGCCCGCTCACCGGCTTCCGCAGCCGGCAGGGCCGGCCTTTCGCCGCGGGGCTGCGCTTGACCGACGACCTGCGCATCGAGTTCGACTTCGGCCGCGGCACCGCTTCCGAGCTGGGCGAGCAGCCGCCCGACTTCAGCCAGCAGCAAAGCCTCGGCGCCTGCCCCATGTGCGGTGGGAGGGTGTTCGAGCACGGCGCCGCCTACGTGTGCGAGAAGGCGGTCGGCGCGGCGCGCAAATGCGAGTTCCGCTCCGGCAAGGTGATCCTGCAGCAGCCGATCGAGCGCGCGCAGATGCAGAAGCTGCTGGCTAGCGGCAGAACCGACCTGCTGAACGCGTTCGTCTCCAGAAAGGGGCGCAGGTTCAAGGCGTTCCTAGTGAAGACGCCTGGCGGCAGGGTGGGGTTCGAATTTCTGCCGCGCGCCGAGCGCCCGGCAAGACCCGGCGCGGGGCGCGCTGTGACGCCGGCAGCGGAGGCGGGCGCCGAGGTGAAGGCACTGCGCCGCGCACGCTCCGGGCCCGCAAGGCCCCCCAAGGCCGCCAGGGGAGCGGCGCGCAAGCGGCGCGCCGCCTAGGGCAAGCGAGCGTTGGTCAGACGTCGAGGTTGCGCACGCCGAGCGCGTTTGACTCGATGAACGCGCGCCGCGGCTCGACCTCGTCGCCCATCAGCTTGGTGAAAATCTCGTCGGCGGCGATGCCGTCGTCGATCTGCACCCGCAGCAGGCGCCGGGTCGCGGGGTCCATGGTGGTTTCCCAGAGCTGCGAGGGGTTCATCTCGCCCAGGCCCTTGTAGCGCTGTAGGCTCATCGAGCGCTGCACTTCCGCCAGCAGCCAGCGCATCGCCTCTCCGAAATCGCGCACCGGCTGCTTCTTGTCACCCCGGCGCACATAGGCGCCGGGACCAACCAGCCCGCGCAGCATCTCGGCGGTCTGCCGGATCTGGGCGTAGTCGCCAGAATGCACGAATTCGGAGTCGATGGTCGTGGTGCGCACGTTGCCGTGCTTGGTTCGCTCGATGCGCACCTGATAGCGCTCCGTCTTCGGGTCGAAGTGCGCGCTGACCTTGACGCCATTCGCTCCGCCGCCGGCGCCGAGCGCCGCAGCGAGGGCCTCGGACGAAATCTCGGCGGCGTCGCGCCGTGCGAGCTCCACCCGCACGCCGCGCAGCATCGCCACCAGCACATCGCGGTCGATCCAGCGCGACACGCGCTCGATCACCGCCTCCGACAGCAGGTAGGACTTGGCGAGCTCAGCCAGCGTATCGCCCGAAATGGGATCGCGCCGCGCCGTCGGGTGCAACGCCGCGTCCACCAGCGCCTGGCGCAGCATGAACTCGTTCAGCTCGTGCTCGTCCTTGAGATAGCGCTCTTCCTTCGCCAGCTTCGCCTTGTACAGGGGAGGCTGCGCGATGTAGATGTGCCCGCGCTCGACCAGCTCCGGCATCTGCCGGTAGAAGAACGTGAGCAGCAGCGTGCGGATGTGCGAGCCGTCCACGTCGGCGTCGGTCATGATGATGATGCGGTGGTAGCGCAGCTTCTCGGGGCTGTACTCCTCCTTGCCGATGCCGCAGCCGAGCGCCGTGATCAGGGTCGCGATCTCGGCCGATGCGAGCAGCTTGTCGAAGCGCGCCTTCTCGACGTTTAGGATCTTGCCCTTGAGCGGCAGGATCGCCTGGAAGCTGCGGTCGCGCCCCTGCTTGGCCGAGCCGCCCGCCGAGTCGCCCTCTACGAGATAGAGCTCCGAGCGCGCCGGATCCCTTTCCTGGCAGTCGGCGAGCTTTCCGGGCAGGCCCATGCCGTCGAGCACGCCCTTGCGGCGCGTCATCTCTCGTGCCTTGCGCGCCGCCTCGCGCGCGCGCGCCGCCTCGACGATCTTGCCGGTGATGATGCGCGCGTCGCTCGGCCGCTCGTCGAGGTACTCGCGCAGCTTTTCGGCGACCACCTCCTCGACCGGGGGCCGGACCTCCGAGGAAACCAGCTTCTCCTTGGTTTGCGAGGAGAACTTGGGCTCCGGCACCTTGACAGAGAGCACGCACACCAGGCCTTCGCGCATGTCGTCCCCGGTGGTCTCGACCTTAGCCTTCTTCGCCAGCTCGTTGCCCTCGATGTACTTGTTCAGCACCCGCGTCATGGCGGCGCGAAGGCCGGTCAGATGCGTGCCGCCATCCTTCTGCGGGATGTTGTTGGTGAAGCACAGCACGCTTTCCTGGTACGAGTCGTTCCACTGCATTGCCACCTCGGTGACGATGCCCTCCTTCTCGCCCTTGGCGTAGAACACGTTGGGGTGCAGGACCGTCTTGGCGCGGTTGATGTACTCGACGAAGCCCTGCACCCCGCCCGAGAAGGCAAAGTTCTCCTCCTTGCCCGAGCGCTGGTCGACCAGCACGATGCGCACGCCGTGGTTGAGGAATGACAACTCGCGCAGTCGGCGCGCCAGGATGTCGTAGTGGTAGTCGACCACCCCGAAGATGCCGCGCGAGGCGAGGAAGTGCACCTCGGTGCCGCGCTTCTCGGTGGTGCCGGTGACGCGCAGCGGCCCGGTGGCGACGCCGTCGGTGAACTCCATCTGGTGCACCTTGCCGTCGCGCCAGATGGTGAGGCGCAGCCAGCTGGAGAGCGCGTTCACCACCGACACCCCGACGCCGTGCAGGCCGCCCGAGACCTTGTAAGTATTGGAGTCGAACTTGCCGCCCGCGTGCAGCTCCGTCATCACGATTTCCGCGGCGGAGCGCTTGTGCTCGTCGTCCTCCTTGACGCCGGTCGGGATGCCGCGCCCGTTATCCAGGACCGACACCGAGTTGTCCGTGTGGATCGTGACCACGATCTCGTCGCAGAATCCGGCGAGCGCCTCGTCCACCGAGTTGTCCACCACCTCGAACACCATGTGGTGCAGCCCGGTGCCGTCGGAGGTGTCGCCGATGTACATGCCGGGGCGCTTGCGCACCGCTTCCAGGCCCTTTAGGACCTTGATCGCGTCGCTGCCGTAGGCGTCCGCTTCGGGCTGCTGCTTTTCCGGTTCGCCCATGCTCATGCGTTGTGCTCGAGGTCGACGCCCGTCATATGCGCATCGGCATAACGACGTACTTGAACCGCTCCTCCGACGGGAAGCTCAGCAGCGCGCTCGAGGCAGAATCGCCGAAGCCGCAGTGGACTTGCTCGCCGCCGACGTTGTTCAGCACGTCCAGCAGGTAGTTGACGTTGAACCCGATATCCAGCGCGTCGCCCGAATACGTCACCTCCAGCGTCTCCTCCGCCTCCTCCTGCTCGGCGTTCGAGGACACGATCTTGAGGCTGCCGTCGCTCAGCACCCAGCGCACGCCACGGAATTTCTCATTGGACAGGATCGCCGCGCGCAGCAGCGACTGGCGCAGCACCTCGCGGTCCATAACCAGGCGGTTCTTCTGCTCGCCGGGAATCACGCGCGTGTAATCGGGGAACTTGCCGTCCACCAGCTTGGAGACGAGCTCGACGTTGCCGAACGAAAAGCCGGCCTGCGCAGCGGACAGCTCGATGCGCACCTCGTCGTCGCTGTCGGCGAGCAGCTTGGCGAGCTCGAGCACCGTCTTGCGCGGCACGATCACCTCCTGCCGCGGCAGTTGCGCCTCGACGGCGAGCGACGCGAAGGCCAGGCGGTGGCCGTCGGTCGCCACCACCTTGAGCTCGCGGCCGTCCGCCACCATCAGCAGCCCGTTCAGGTAGTAGCGGATGTCCTGCTGCGCCATGGCGTACTGCACCAGCCCGAGCAGCCGCCGCAGCGCCTTCTGCGGCAGCGAGAAGCGCGCCACCTCACCCGCAGGCCTGGCGAGGCGCGGGAAATCCTCCGCCGGCAGCGTCTGCAGCGCGAAGCGGCTCTTTCCGGCCTTCACCAGCAGCCGCTTGTCCTGCTGCTGCAGCGTGACTTCGGCGCCTTCCGGCAGCGCGCGCAGGATGTCCACCAGCTTGCGCGCCCCCACCGTGACCGAGCGCGCTTCGCCCGCGGGCTCTACCGCGCTGCGAGCCGTAATCTGGATCTCGATGTCGGTTGCGAGAAACGACAGCGCCCCAGTGCCGCGCTCAATCAAAACGTTCGACAGGATCGGAAGCGTGTGGCGTCGCTCGATGATGCCGCTCACCGACGCAAGCGGCGCAAGTAGATCGTCGCGCTTGGCTTTCACCAGAATCATTGTTTTCCTTCTAACGGATAGTAGCTAGTAGAGCGCGCCCTCGACATGAACATCCTGGAAATCCGCGCTGGCACAGGAAGTTGCGACGCGCTCCCTTGCAGTAAAGCTGTGGATGCCTTTGGGGACGGTTGTGGACAGTTCGGGGCCGCGGCATTCCGGGGCAAGTTATGCACATTCAGTCCCCGGCTCGTGCACAAGCTCCGCATCATCCCTTCAGGACCTGCTCGAGCAGGTGGTAGTCCCGGTTGAGCGCGACGTCCTTCTTTCGCAGGAGCGCGATGGTGCGGCAGGCGTGCAGCACCGTGGTGTGGTCGCGGTTGCCGAAAGCTTCGCCGATCGCGGGCAGGCTCATTTGCGTCAGGTCCTTGGCGAGCGCCATCGCCACCTGGCGCGGCCGGGACACGTTCCGGCTGCGGCGCTTAGAGTGCATGTCGGAAATCTTGATCTTGAAGTACTCGGCGACGGTCTTCTGGATGCCCTCGACGTTGATCTGGCGGTTGGCGACGTGCAGGATGTCGCGCAGCGCCTCGCGCGCAAGCTCTAGCGACAGTTCGCGGCCGGTGAAGCGCGAGAATGCCAGCACCTTCTTCAGCGCGCCTTCCAGCTCGCGCACGTTGGAGCGGATGTGCTTGGCGATGAAGAAGGCGATGTCCTCGGGCAGCTGCACCGCTTCGGCCTCGGCCTTCTTCAGCACGATGGCGACGCGCATCTCCAGCTCCGGTGGCTCGATCGCTACCGTCAGCCCCCAGCCGAAGCGCGAGATCAGCCGCTCCTGCATGCCGGCGATCTCCTTCGGATAGGTGTCGCAGCTGATGACGATCTGCTTGCGCGCCTCGACTAGGGCGTTGAAGGCGTAGAAGAACTCCTCCTGGGTCCGGTCCTTGTTGGAGAAGAACTGGATGTCGTCGATCAGCAGCAGGTCGAGCGAGTGGTAATAGCGCTTGAAGGACTCGAAGGACTTCTGCTGGTACGCCCGCACCACGTCGGTGACGTATTGCTCGGCGTGGGTGTAGCGCACGCGCGCATCGGCGCGGTTCGCGAGCACCTGGTTGCCGATCGCCTGCAACAGGTGGGTCTTGCCCAGCCCCACGCCGCCATAGATGAACAGCGGGTTGTAGGAGGTCCCCGGGTTCTCAGCCACTTGCAGTGCCGCGGCGCGCGCCATCTGGTTGGCCTTGCCGGTGACGAAACTGTCGAAGGTGAACTGCGGATTGAGCCTCGCGCGGTCGCTTGTCGCGGCTGCCTCCGCCGGGCGCTGCACCGCGGCCAGCGCGCGCGGCACGCCCTTGGAGGGGCGAGCGAGCACCAGCTTCACGCTCACATCGCGGCCGATCGCCTCGGTGGCGACGTTGCCGATGAGCCCCGCGTAGCGTTCCCTTACGGTGTCGAGGACGAAAGCGTTCGGTGCTGCGAGCACGAGGACGTCGGAATCACCGGCCTGGGATTCGGGCGCGAGCGGCCGTATCCAGGTACCGAACTGCTGTGGGGTAAGCCGCTGCTCCAGGCGGCGCAGGCAAGCGTCCCAAAGGGTGTGCATCGTGGTCGCGGAGTCCGTGCGCTGGCTTTCGGGGGCTCGCCGTCGCGCTCGCTGCCGCGCCTGCCGGCGAGCAAGAATTTTAACCTGTCCGGAACTCGTTATCCACAACGCACACGCTCGTGCCTCGAGTATTTGACAAGGCCTGAACGCGCGGGCTCTAATACCGCCCTTTTTCGAGCCGAGCATGGCGACACAACGAACGTACCAGCCTTCCAAGACGCGCCGCGCGCGCCGCCACGGGTTTCTCGTGCGCAGCCGCACGCGGGGCGGGCGCGCGGTGCTGCGCGCGCGGCGGGCGAAGGGCCGCAAGCGCCTCTCGGTCTGACGGGCGCGTCGCGTGCGCCGGCGCGGGCGGGCACGTTTCGGGCTCGGCAAGCAGCGGCGGCTCACGCGGCGCAGCGGCTTTGAGCACCTGTTGCGCGAAGGCGCGAGGCGGAGCGGCTCTGGCTTTACGCTCTATCTCGCGTGGCGGCAGGACGGCCCGCCACGCCTCGGCATCCTGATCTCACGCAAGCATGCCGCCAAGGCGACTGTGCGCAATCAACTGAAACGCTGCATTCGAGAAGCCTTCCGGCTCGAGCAGGGCGGGCTTGGGGCCCTGGATCTGCTGGTGCGCCCACCCTACGGCGCGCGTCCGGGCCCGCGCCTGATCGGGCGCTTGCGCGCGATGCTTGCGGAGTTGCGCCCATGACGCGCCTGCTTTCGTGGCTGGTGCGCGGCTACCGATACTGCATCAGCCCGCTGCTGCCGCCATCGTGCCGCTTCTACCCGAGCTGCTCTACTTATGCGGAGGAGGCGCTGCGGCAGCACGGCGCGCTGCGGGGCAGCTGGCTGGCGGCGCGGCGCATCTGCCGCTGTGGCCCTTGGTCCGATGGCGGCCATGACCCCGTGCCCCACGCGGCGAAGCGCAGCCGCCCGGCCTAGGCGACATGGATACGCAAAGGCTGGTCCTGTTTTTCATCTTCAGCTTCTCCCTGCTCATGCTGTGGACCGAGTGGGAGAAGGAAAAGCGCCCCAAGCCGGCGGCAGCGGCGCAGGCGCCGAGCGGCGTGCCGACGCCGTCGAAGCCGGAGGCGGCGGCGCCGCCGAAGGCCGCGCCGGCCACAACGCCCGCGGACAAGGCACCGAGCGTGCCGGCCGCTCCGGCAGCCTCCGCCACCGCCAAGGGCGAGACGGTGAGCGTTCGCACCGACGTGCTGCTTGCCGAAGTGGATTCGATGGGCGCAACGCTCAAGCGCCTCGAGCTGCTCAAGCACAAGGACGCGGTCGACGCCACGAAGAACTTCGTGCTCTTCGGCGCCGACCACAGCTACAGCGCGCAAAGCGGGCTGATCGGCGAAGGCCTGCCCAACCACCGCACGCCATGGCGCGTGCTGCCCGGGCCGCGCGAGCTCGCCCCCGGGGCCGACAACGTCGAGATCAAGCTCGCCGCCGAGGGCCCAAACGGGACGCGGGTGGAGAAGACCTACGTCTTCAAGCGCGACAGCTACATCGTGGAAGTGGCTTTCGAGGTCGTGAACGCGGGCCCGGCGCCGCTGGCGCTGCATGCGTACTACCAGGTCGTGCGCGACGGCAAGGCGCCCGCTGGCGAGACGGCCATGATGTATACCTTCACCGGAGCGGCGGTCTACACGCCCGAGAAGGCATTCCAGAAGGTCGAGTTCTCCGACCTGGACAAGAACAAGGGCGACTACCCGAAGCAGGCGAGCGGCGGCTGGGTGGCGATGGTGCAGCATTACTTCGTCTCGGCCTGGCTGCCGCAGGACAAGGTCGCGCGCGAGAATTTCGCGAAGAAGCTGCCCGACGGCCTGTACGCGGCGGGCGTGATCCTCGCCGCGCCTGCGATCGAGCCTGCGGGCAAGGCGCGCATCGCGGTGGATCTGTTCGCCGGGCCGCAGGAGCAGCAGCGCCTCAAGAGCGCGGCGCCGGGGCTGGACCTGGTGGTGGACTACGGCTGGCTCACGATCATCGCCTGGCCGCTGTTCGCGGTGCTCGAGTTTTTCCACAAGTGGTCGGGCAACTGGGGCGTGGCGATCATCCTGCTCACGGTGCTGATCAAGCTGATCTTCTTCCCGCTGTCGGCGGCGAGCTACAAGTCGATGGCGAAGATGAAGCTGATCACGCCGCGCCTGCAGAAGATCCGCGACATGTACCAGCACGACCGCGCCAAGATGAACCAGGCGATGATGGAGCTGTACAAGACCGAGAAGATCAACCCGCTTGGCGGCTGCTTCCCGATCCTGGTGCAGATCCCGGTGTTCATCGCGCTGTACTGGGTGCTGCTCGCGGCGATCGAGCTGCG
>CAZVHU010000034.1:0-24393 GCA_964627075.1 uncultured Enterobacteriaceae bacterium
CAGAGACACAGAGGACACAGAGCACACAGAGAGATCGAAACGCATGCACTTGCCGTTCTCCGTGCTCTCTGTGGCTCTGCGGTGAATTCTTCTCACCGGGCGAGCTCCATGCAGCGCTCGGCGACGAGACGGGCGGCTTCCGGCTTGCCCAGCGCGCGCGCCTTGCGCGCCATCTCCAGCAGCCGCGGCCGGTCGAGCGCGCGCAGCGTCGAGGCGAGCTTGTCCGGCGTGAGCTCCCTCTGCGGCAGCAGGATCGCGGCGCCGCGCTCCGCGAGGAAGCGCGCATTCGCCGTCTGGTGGTCGTCCACCGCGTGCGGGTACGGCACCAGGACGCTCGCGACGCCGCCGGCGGAAATCTCCGCGACGGTGATCGCGCCGGCGCGGCAGACGACGAGGTCGGCCTCGCCGTAGCGCGCCGCCATGTCCTCGATGAAGGCGACGGGCTCTGCCTCGACGCCCGCGGCGGCGTAGTTGGCGCGCAGCGCCTCGAGGTGCCGTTCGCCGGACTGGTGCACGACGCGCGGCCGCTCGGCGTCCGGAATCAGCGCGAGGGCACGCGGCACCGCGTCGTTGAGCGCCTGCGCGCCAAGGCTGCCGCCCACCACCAGCAGCCGCAGCGGCCCGCTGCGTCCCGCATAGCGCGCCTCGGGCTCGGGGAGCGCGGCGATCTCGGTGCGCACCGGATTGCCGGTCCAATCCGCGCCGCCGAGCGCATCCGGGAACGCCGTCATGACGCGGTCGGCGACACCCGCGAGCACCCGGTTGGCGAGCCCCGCCACGGCATTCTGCTCGTGCACCGCGAGCGGCCGCGCAAGGAGCGAGGCCATCATGCCGCCGGGAAACGCCACATAGCCGCCCATGCCGAGCACCACGTCGGGGCGGATGCGGAAGATCGCGCGCGCGCCCTGCCAGAAGCCGATGAGGAGGTTGAGCGGCAGCAGCAGGGTCGCGACGAGGCCCTTGCCGCGCAGCGCGCGCGCCCGGATCCACGCCATCTCGTAGCCGCGCGCGGGAACGAGGCGCGCCTCCATGCCGCTTTTCGCGCCCATCCAGACCACCTTCCAGCCGCGCTCGCGCAGCACGTCGGCCACCGCGAGCCCGGGAAAGACGTGCCCGCCGGTGCCGCCCGCCAGGATCAGGATCGTCCGGGTCATGGGAGCAGGGGGGCCGGGCCCCGTCCGGTAGAAGCTCTCGGGGCCTTCCCGGCCCCCCCGCACCTGCCGCGCGCGTCTGGCCTACGAGGTCTCATGCGGGTAGCCCTCGGGCGAGCTGGCGGTTCTCCCAGTCGATCCTGAGCAGGATCGCCAGCGCGACGCAGTTCACCAGCATCCCGGAGCCGCCGAAGCTCATGAGCGGCAGCGTCAGCCCCTTGGTGGGCAGCAGGCCCGTGTTCACGCCCATGTTGATGAGCGCCTGGAAGCCGATCCAGATGCCGATGCCCTGCGCGGCGAGCGCCGCGAAGTGCCGCTCGCGCAGCGCGGCGGCGCGCCCGATGACGAAGGCGCGCACCACGATCCAGGTGAACAGCCCGATCACCACCGCGACGCCCGCGAGGCCCAGCTCCTCGCCGATCACCGCGAGGAGAAAATCGGTGTGCGCCTCGGGCAGATAGTGCAGCTTCTCCACGCTCGCGCCGAGGCCCACGCCGAGCCACTCGCCGCGGCCGAAGGCGATCAGCGCATGCGAGAGCTGGTAGCCCTTGCCATAGGGGTCGGACCACGGGTCCATGAAGCCGAAGATGCGCTGCAGGCGGTAGGGCGAGAACACGATCAGCGCGGCCGCGCCCGCGGCGAGCATCGCCACGAGCGCCGCGAAGTGCCGCCCGCTCATGCCGCCGAGGAACAGGATGCCGAACGCGATGACCGCGATCACCACCAGCGCGCCGAAGTCGGGCTCGCGCAGGAGCAGCCACGACACGAGCAGCATCACGCCGAGCATCGGCAGCAGGCCCTTCCTGAAGTTGCGCAGCACCGCGTGCTTGCGAACCGTGTAGTCGGCGGCGTAGAGCACGGCGAAGAGCTTCACCAGCTCGGAGGGCTGCACGCTCGCGCCCGGCAGGTTGAACCAGCGCCGCGCGCCGTTCACCTCGCGCCCCAGCCCCGGCAGCAGCACCAGCGCGAGCATCGCGACGCCGAGCAGGAACAGCCACGGCGCGGCCTTCTGCCAGTAGCGCACCGGGACGAGGAACACCGCGATCGCCGCGGCGAGCGCGATGCCGAGCACCATGCCGTGGCGCACCAGGTAGTAGGCTGCGTTGTTGCCGGTGGGGCGGCTCGCCTCGGCGGTGGCGATCGAGGCCGAGTAGACCATCACCAGGCCGAGCGCCGCGAGCAGCAGCGCCGCCCACGCGAGCGACCGGTCGTACTCGGCGCCCGGCGCGTTCTGCGCGAACACGAAGCCCGCCATCGCTAGGCTCCCAGCGCGCGCACCGCGCGCGCGAACTTCTCGCCGCGCTCGCGGTAGTCGCGGAACATGTCGAAGCTCGCGCACGCGGGCGAGAGCAGCACCGCCTCGCCCGGGGCCGCGACCTGCGCCGCCCTGGCGACCGCTTCCTCCAGCGTCGCGCGCCGCTCGATCGCGATCGCCGCGGGCAGCGCCGCGGCCTTGAGCGCGCGCTCGATCGCCGGCGCGTCGCGCCCGATCAGCAGCACCGCGCGCGCGTGCGCGCGCACCGCGTCGGCGAGCGGCGCGAAATCCTGCCCCTTGCCGTCGCCGCCCGCGATCAGCACGGCCTTGCGTCCGAGGCCCTTCAACGCGGCGATGCTCGCGCCCACGTTGGTGCCCTTGGAATCGTCGTACCAGGCGACACCGTTGCGCAGCGCGACGCGCTCCAGGCGGTGCGGCAGCCCGCGGAACGAGCGCAGCCCCGCGGCGAGCCGCTCGAGCGGCGCGCCGGCCGCGTGCGCGAGCGCGCAGGCGGCGAGCGCGTTGGAGAGGTTGTGCGCACCGAAGATCGGCAGCTCGGCGGCGTCGAGGATCTTGTGCGCGCCGCGCGCCAGCCACTGCCGGCCGCCCTCGGCGAGCAGGCCGAAATCCTCCGCCATGGGCGGCGCGTCCATGCCGAAGGTGACCTGCGCGCGCTCGGCGAGCGCCATCGCCATCGAGGCCGAGTCGCAGCGGTTGAGCACCTGCAGCTTGGCGCCGAGAAAGATGCGCGCCTTGGCGGCGGCGTACTCCGCAAGCCCCGCATAGCGGTCGAGGTGGTCCTCGCTCAAGTTCAACATCGCCGCGGCCTCGGTCGCGAGCGACCAGGTGGTCTCCAGCTGGTAGCTGGAGAGCTCGAGCACCCACACCGTGCCGCGCTCGCGCCGCGGCCGCATCAGCGCCTCGAGCGCCGGCGGCCCGATGTTGCCCGCGACCTCGGTGGGAAGTCCCGCCTCGCGCAGCAGGTGCCCGGCGAGCGCGGTGACGGTGGACTTGCCGTTGGTGCCGGTGACGGCGAGCGCCTTCTCGCCCGCACGCTCGCGCAGCGCCCAGGCGAAGAGCTCGATGTCGCCCAGCACCGGCACGCCGCGCGCGATCGCCTCGCGCACCAGCGGCTGCTCCAGCGCAAGCCCCGGGCTGATGCACAGGAGGTCCACGCCCTTCAGCAGCGCCTTGGTGAAACGCCCGGCGTGCAGCTCGCCGTCGAACTCGTCCGCGCGCGGCGGCGCTTTCCGGGTGTCGGCCACGCGCACCTTGCCGCCCTCGCTCTCGACCCAGCGGGCGACCGACAACCCCGTGTCGCCCAGGCCCAGCACCAGCACGCGCCGCGCCGCGAGCGCGAGCGGCGCGGGCTGCGGCAGGAGCTTGAAGGCCGGTTCGCGCATCCGCATCGTCAGCGCAGCTTCAGCGTCGACAGGCCGAACAGCACCAGCATCATGGTGATGATCCAGAAGCGCACCACGACTTGCGACTCCTTCCAGCCCTCGAGCTCGTAGTGGTGGTGCAGCGGCGCCATGCGGAAGATGCGCTTGCCGCCGGTCCACTTGAAGTACAGCACCTGCAGCATCACCGACAGCGTCTCGGCGACGAACACGCCGCCCATGATGAACAGCACGATCTCCTGGCGCACGATGACGGCGATGGTGCCGAGCGCCGCGCCGAGCGCGAGCGCGCCGACGTCGCCCATGAACACTTCCGCCGGATAGGCGTTGAACCACAGGAACCCCAGCCCCGCGCCGACCAGCGCGCCGCAGAACACCGCGAGCTCGCCCGCGCCCGCGATGTAGGGCAGCCCCAGGTACTTGGCGAACACGGCGTTGCCCGCCACGTAGGCGAAGATGCCGAGCGCGCCGCCCACCATCACCGTCGGCATGATCGCCAGGCCGTCCAGGCCGTCGGTCAGGTTCACCGCGTTCGAGGTTCCCACGATCACGAAGTAGGTGAGCACGACGAAGCCGATGGTGCCGAGCGGATAGGCGACGAACTTGAAAAACGGCACGATCAGCTCGTTGAGCGCGGGGATCGCTTGCGCGAGCCACGCGAGGTAGCCCGCCGCGGCGAGCCCGACCACCGATTGCCAGAAGAACTTGGCGCGCGCCGAAAGCCCCTTGGGATTGCGCTGCACCACCTTGCGGTAGTCGTCGATCCAGCCGATCGTGCCGAAGGCGACCGTCACGCCGAGCACCACCCAGATGAAGCGGTTCTCGAGGTCGCCCCAGAGCAGCACCGTGATCGCGATCGACAGCAGGATCAACGCGCCGCCCATCGTCGGCGTGCCCGCCTTGGTGAGGTGCGACCGGGGGCCGTCGTCGCGCACCGCCTGGCCGATCTTGTAGGCCGTCAGCCTGCGGATCACCGCGGGCCCGAGGATGAGCGAGATCGCGAGCGCGGTGAGGCAGGCGAGCACGGCGCGCAGCGTGATGTACTGGAAGACGTTGAACAGGCGCACGTCCTTCGCCAGCCATTGCGCGAGCTCGAGCAGCATCAGTGCGCCTCCGCGCGCTCGCCTGCCAGCGCGGCGCTCACCCGCTCCATGCGCATGAAGCGCGAGCCCTTGACGAGCAGCGTCGCGCCCGGCCGCGCCCGAGCCCTCGCCGCCGCGATCGTTTCCTCCACGCTCGCGCACTGCAGCGCGCCGGCGCCGAAGGCCGCGACCGCCTCGCGCGTCGCCTCGCCCAGCGCGATCAGCCCGGCGAGGCCGCGCTCCCTGGCGTAGCGCCCCACTTCGGCGTGGTACTCGGGACCGTGCTCGCCGACCTCGCCCATCGCGCCGAGCACCAGCACCGCGGGCGCGGGCTGCGCCGCGAGCACGTCGATCGCGGCGCGCACCGAGTCGGGGTTGGCGTTGTAGCTGTCGTCGATGAGGGTCGCGCCCTCTGCAAGGCGCTTTACCTGCAGCCGCCCGCTGTAGGGCCGGAACGCGTCCAGGCCCCTGGCGATCGCTTCGGGCGCGATGCCGGCGGCGTGCGCGCAAGCCGCCGCCGCGAGCGCATTGGAGACGTTGTGCACGCCGGGGATGGCGAGCGTCGCGCGCGCCTCGCCGTCCGGCAGCCGCAGCGCAAGAGCGCTCTGCAGGGGCCCGAGTGTAAAGTCACACTTTACAGTCGGCGCCCCCGCGCCCGCCCGGCCCGAGAGGCTGAACTCGACCCGGCGCCGTCCGCCGGCAAGCCGCCGGAAGATCGGGGCCTGCGCGTCGTCGGCGTTGAGCACCGCGACGCCGTCGGCGGGCAGCGCCGCGAACACGCTCGCGTTTTCCTCCGCCACTGCCTCGACCGAGCGCATGAACTCCATGTGCTCGCGCTGCGCGTTGTTGACGAGCGCGATCGTCGGCTTCGCGATCGCCGCCAGGTAGGCAATCTCTCCGGGGTGGTTCATGCCGAGCTCGATCGCCGCGAAGCGGTGCTGCGGCCGCAGGCCGAGCAGCGTCAGCGGCACGCCGAGGTCGGTGTTGAGGTTGCCGCGCGTGGCGAGCGTGGCCGCCTCGCCCGCGTGTGCGCGCAGGATCGAGGCGAGCATCTCCTTGGTGGTGGTCTTGCCGTTCGATCCCGTGATCGCGATCAGCACCGGAGAATGGCGCTCGCGCCAGTGGCGCCCGAGGCGCCCCAGCCCCTTGCGCGTGTCCTCCACCACCAGCAGCGGCAGCGGCGCCTCGCCCGCGAAGCGCTGGTCCACCATTGCCGCTGCGGCGCCGTGGTCCTTGGCCGCGCCGAGGAAGGCGTGGCCGTCGAAATGCTCGCCCCGCACCGCGACGAAGAGGTCGCCCTCGGCGAGCGTGCGCGAATCGGTCGAGACGCCCGCGAAGGTCGCATCCGCGCCCCGCACCCGTGCCGAAATCGCGCGCGCGGCCTCGGCGAGCGCCATCATCGCCCCCTCCAGCGCGCAAGCGCCTCGGCGGCGACTGCGGCGTCCGAGAACGGCAGCCGCCTGCCGGCGATCTCCTGGTAGTCCTCGTGCCCCTTGCCGGCGACGAGCACCACGTCCTCGGCGCTCGCCTCGGCGACGGCGCGGCCGATCGCGGCCGCGCGGTCCGGTTCCGCGTCGTGCCCGGCGCCCGCCCCGGCGGCGATCGCCGCGATGATCGCGAGCGGGTCCTCGCTGCGCGGATTGTCGGAGGTGACGAGCACGCGGTCGGCGAGCCGCGCCGCGGCCGCGCCCATCAGCGGGCGCTTCGACGGGTCGCGATCGCCGCCCGCGCCGAACACCACGGCAAGGCGGCCGCCGCGCGCGGTTGCGAGCGGCCGCAGCGCCTGCAGCACCTTGTCGAGCGCGTCCGGCGTGTGCGCGTAGTCCACCACCACGAGCGGCAAGCCCTCGCCGCCCAGGCGCTGCATGCGGCCCGGCACCTGCGGCAGGTGCTCGAGCATGAGCGCGCCTTCCCCGAACGGGATGCCGTGGGCGACGAGGCAGCCGAGCACGCCGAGCGCGTTGGCCAGGTTGAAGCGCCCCACCTGCCCGACGACCGCCTCCATCTCGCCCCAGCTCGAGGAAAGCGCGACGCGCGTGGCCGCGCCGCGCGCGCCGTTCACCACGCCCAGCTCGCGCGCGCGGATCCACTCGCCGACCGCGCCCGGCGCAATCGCCCCCGGCGCGAGGCTGGTGCCGATGGTGCGCAGGGCGCGCCCGGCGAGGCGCCCGGCGAGCGCCAAGCCCTGCACGTCGTCCAGATTCAGCACCGCGGTGCCCAGGCCCGGGGTGTCGAACAGCTTCGCTTTTGCCTCGGCGTAGGCCTGCATGCTGCCGTGGTAGTCGAGGTGCTCGTGCGTGAGGTTGGTGAACAGCGCGCAATCGAACGCCACGCCGTTCACGCGCCCCTGCTCCAGGCCGTGCGAGGAGACCTCCATCGCCACCGCGCGCGCGCCGTCGCGGCGCATCGCGGCGAGCGTGGCGTGCAGCTCGAGCGCATCGGGCGTTGTGTTGGCGCCGCCCGAGAGCGCGCCGGGAAAACCCGCGCCCAGCGTCCCGATCACGCCCGTCTTCTCGCCGCGCCCGCCGAGCAGCGCCGCGAGCCACTGCGTGCACGAAGTCTTGCCGTTGGTGCCGGTCACGCCGCACATCCACAGTTGCTCGGAGGGGCGCCCGTAGAACTCGCTCGCGAGGAACCCGGCCTCGCGCTTCAGGCCCGCAATCGGCGCGTTCGGCACGCGCCACTCGGGCCGCCACGCGAAGCCCTCGCGTTCCCAGACCACTGCGGAGGCGCCGCGCTCGATGGCGTGCGCGATGTAGCGCCGGCCGTCGGCCGCCTCGCCCGGCCAGGCAAAGAACGCCACCCCGGGCGCGGCGCGGCGGCTGTCGGAAGTCAGCCGCTCGATCATCGCGCCCTGGGATGCAAGCCTGCCGAAGAGATCGGGTCCCGGCCCTGCCACCGCTCCGTCCAGCATCCGCTCAATGCCCACACCGCCGCCGCCATGGCGAGCGCCCAGCCGCGCATCAGGTGCTCTCCTTCGCTTCCTCGCCCGCGCCCGGCAGCTCCACCGGCTCGAGCGGCGCGTCGTGCGGCGCCGCGAGCAGCCGCAGCGCACCCTGCATCACCTGCGCGAACACCGGCGCCGCCACCTTGCCGCCGTAGTGCTCGCCTGCCGAGGGCTCGTCGATCACCACCGCCACCACCAGCCGAGGCGCCGACACCGGCGCGAAACCCACGAACGAGGAGATGTACTTGTGCCTGGCGTAGCCGCCGTTTTCCTGCTTGTGCGCGGTGCCGGTCTTGCCCGCGACGCGCCAGCCCATGACCCGCGCGCGCGGCGCAGTGCCACCGGGCTGCACCGCGGCTTCCAGCATTTCGCGCATCGCGCGCGCGGTCTCGGGCGCGAGCACGCGCCGGCCGGCGGCCGGCATCCCGCTCTTCACGAGCGTCACCGGCACCGCGTCGCCATCGCGCGCGAACACCGAGTAGGCCGCAGCGAGCTGCACCAGGCTCACCGAGATGCCGTGGCCGTAGGACATGGTCGCCTGCTCCACCGGCCGCCAGGTCTTCGCCTCCCTCAGCTTGCCGCTCGCCTCGCCCGGAAAGCCGAGCTGCGGCGCGACGCCGAAGCCCACGCGCCGGAACAGCGCGTGCATCTCCTCGCGCGGCAGCGAAAGCGCAATCCTGGCGGCGCCGACGTTGGACGATTTCTGGATCACCTGCTTGACGGAGAGAGCCGCCGCGGGCTGCGAGTCGCTGATGGTGTAGCCGGCGATCGTCAGCTTTCCCGGCGCCGTCTGCACCATGGTGCTCGGCGTCGCCTTGCCCAGCTCGAGCGCCAGCGCCACGGTGAAGGGCTTGAGCGTCGAGCCCGGCTCGAAGGTGTCGGTGAGCGCGCGGTTCCTGAGCTGCGCGCCGGTGAGCTTGGCGCGGTTGTTCGGGTTGTAGCTCGGCAGGTTGGCGAGCGCGAGCACTTCGCCGCTGCGCACGTCGAGCACGACGATCGCGCCCGCCTTCGCCTTGTGCGCATCGACCCCGGCCTTGAGCGCGCCATAGGCGAGGTTCTGGATCTTGGAGTCGAGCGCCAGCGTGAGGTCGGCGCCGTCGCGCGCCGAGCGGATCGACTCGATGTCCTCGACCACGCGCCCGAGCCGGTCCTTGATCACGCGGCGGCTTCCCGCGGCGCCGGCGAGCGACTTCTGGAACGCGAGCTCCACGCCCTCCTGCCCTGCGTCGTCCACGCCGGTGAAGCCGATGACGTGCGCCATGGTCTCGCCGCCCGGGTAGTAGCGCCGGTACTCGCGGTGCTGGTAAAGGCCCGGGATGCCGAGCGCGGCGACCTGGTCCGCGGTCTCGGGCGGGACCTGGCGCTTGAGATACACGAAGTCGCGCGAGCCGTCCTCGATGCGGCGTGCGAGCTCGCGGGGCTCGAGCGCGAGCAGCTTCGCCAGCTGCCTGCGCTGGGCTTGGCTCGCCTTCACGTCCTCGGGAATCGCCCACACCGAGCGCACCGGCGTCGAGACCGCGAGCGCCTCGCCGTGGCGGTCGGTGATGCGGCCGCGCGTCGCGGGCACTTCCAGCACGCGCGAATAGCGCGCCTCGCCCTTTTCCTGCAGGAACTCGGTCCGCACGGCTTGCAGGTAGAGCGAACGCGCAGCGAGCACGCCGAACGCGGCCAGCAGCAGCAGCAGCACCGCGCGCGCGCGCCAGGCCGGGAGCCGCACCAGGGCCGGCGCGCCGGCCCGGCTCACCGCCTGGCCTCCCCGGCCTGCACCGTGGCCGCGAGCGCGGGCTCGGCGCGCAGCTCGACCGAGTGCACGCGGCGCGGGTCGGGCGCGCGCATGCCGAGCGTGCCGCCGGCGATGCGCTCGACGCGCGAATGCAGGCCCCAGGTGCTCGCCTCGAGCTGCAGCTGGCCGTACTCGACCTCGAGGGCGCGGCTGCGCTCCTGCTCGCGCTCGAGCTCGGAGAACAGCTTCCGGGACTTGTGCTGGGAGGTGACGAGCCCGAGCGCGCAGACGATGAGAACCAGGAGGAGGAGGAGGTTCAGCTTCGCCACGCGTCGGGCCCGGTTCGGGTGTGCTGCATGAAGGGGTCGAGCCCGAACGCGCGGACGACGAGAACCAGGAGGAGGAGGAGGAGGTTCAGCCTCGCCACGCGTCGGGCTCGATTCGATTCAGGGTGCTGCGGTCAATCGGTGCAGCGGTGCGCTCGGCCACCCGCAGCGTCGCGCTGCGCGCGCGCGGGTTGGCCGCCACCTCGGCCGCCGGCGCGCGCTGCGCGCGGCCGACGATTCTGAGGCAGGGTTGTGGCATTTCGCTGGCGCGCAGCGGCAAATCCCGGGGCAGCTCGGGCGCCGCGCAGGCCTTGAGGAACCGCTTCACCAGCCGGTCCTCCAGCGAATGGAAGCTCAGCACCGCCAGCCGCCCTCCGGGGGCGAGCGCGCCGAGCGCCTGGGTAAGCATCAGCGAGACCTCCTCAAGCTCCCGATTGACGAGAATCCGTAGAGCTTGAAAGGTGCGCGTCGCCGCGTCCTGGGCGCCATGCCGTGCGCCGAGCGCCGCAGCCACGACCTCGGCAAGTTGCCGTGTGCGGACAAGCGGCTCGCGTGCGCGAGCAGCAACAATCGCCTTTGCAATCTGTTTAGCAAACCGTTCTTCGCCATAGCTGCGGATCGCCTCCCTGATTTCTTGTTCTGATGCCGAGCGAAGCCAATCGGACACGGGCGCGCCGCGCGTCGGGTCCATGCGCATGTCCAAGGGGCCGTCGGCGCGCAGCGAGAAGCCGCGCGCCGGGTCGTCGAGCTGCGCCGACGACATCCCCAGGTCCGCGAGCACGCCCTGCACCTGCGTGATCCCGAGCCGCGCCAGCACCTGTGCGAGCTCGCTGAAGGGCGCGTGCACGGCGCTGAGGCGCGCATCGCCGATCGCGCCGGCCGCGGCCACCGCCTGCGGGTCCCGGTCGAGCGCGACCAGCCGCCCCGAGGGGCCGAGCCGCGCGAGGATCGCGCGCGCATGCCCGCCGCGCCCGAAGGTCGCATCGACGTAGGTGCCCTCCGGCCGCACGGCGAGCGCCGCCACCGTTTCCGCGAGCAGCACGGGCACATGCACCCCGCCCGGTGCGCGCGCGCTCATCGAGGACGCCCGCGCTCACAGCGAAAAATCCTCCATGCCGGGCGGCGGCGTGCCGGGGCCGGAGAGCGCGGCGCCGAGCTTGGCGCTCCAGACGCCCGCGTCCCACAGCTCCAGGTAATGCCCCTGGCCGACGAGCATCGCCTCGCGCTCGAGCTTGGCGTGCAGGCGCAGGCCGCTGGAGAGCAGCACGCGTCCCGCGTTGTCGGGCGCCACGTGCTCCTCGAAGCCGAGCAGCAAGCGCTTCCACCAGCTCGCCTGCGGATGAAACGCCGGGAATTTCTCCACCTGCGCGCGCACGCGCTCCCAGGCGGATTCGGGATAGACGAGCGCGCAGCCCTCGGGATGCGCGCTGAGCACGATCGTCTTGCCCGCCGCGAGCAGCGCCTCGCGATGCCGCGTGGGAATCGCGATTCGCCCCTTCGCATCGAGCGTAATGACCGCAGCGCCGTGAAACGCCCCTCCACCCATTCCCGGTTCATCCCTCGCTGGCCCGGCGCTCGGGCCGGGGAAACCACTTTTTTCTACGTTTTCCCACTTTAAAGGGAAACCGGAGTGCGGGTCAAGCCAAATTTTCCTGATTTCCCAAGCCCTACAATGACTTAGCGCATGTTTCGAAGATGAAATATAGGAAGCGAAATATCATTAAAAAATAAAGGCTTAGAAAATATACTCAATGTCGTTTATCAGCTGTCAACACAATCTCACCCAAGTTAGCGGTCGCTCACATTCAGGGGCCGGAAGCCGCCGAAAAACGGTACATTCGCCGCCCCATGCTGCGACCGCTCGAAGTGATCCGCGCCTGGCCGCAGCACGACTCGACGCTCTGGGGGCTGCTCGAGAGCCGCAGCACGCGCGATTCCGGCCGGCCGCTGCTCGTCGCCGATGGCCGCACCCTCTCTTGGCGCCAGTTCGCGCAGCGCGCGGACGCCGCGGCACGTGCCCTTGCCGCACGCGGCATCGGCCCGGGCGACCGCTGTGGCGTGATGGCGCCCAACTGCGGCGACTACGTGGTGCTGTTGTTCGCGCTCGCGCGCCTGGGCGCCGTGATGGTGCCGGTGAATCCGGATTTCGGCGCGCAGGAGGCCGGCTACGTCCTGCAGCACTCTTCGGTGCGCGCGGTGGCCACCGTCCCGGCGGCGCTCGACACCGTGCGCGAGGCAGCAAAGCCGATCGCGCCCGCGCCGTGGATCTTCTCGCTCGAAGGCGAGTTCGCCGAGATCATCGAGCGCGCACCCGAGGCAAGGCTGCCGCCCCGCCCTGCGGGCGACGCCACCTGCCTCACGCTCTACACCTCGGGCACCACCGGTTTTCCCAAGGGCGTCATGCACAGCCAGGCGAACTTCGTCATGGCGGGCGAAGGCTTCGTCGCCCGCATGTGGCTGCAGCCCGGCGACAGGCTGCTGTGCATCCTGCCGCTGTTTCACATCAACGCGCTCTTTTACTCGCTCGCCGGCACGCTCGCCGCGGGCGCGAGCCTCGCGCTCGTGCCCCGGTTCTCCGCGGGCAGTTTCTGGAAGACCGCAGCCGAGACCGGCGCCACGCAGGTGAACATCATCGCCGCCGTGGGCAACATCCTCGCGCGACGGCCGCGCAGCGAGTTCGACCCACGCCACCGGCTGCGCGTCATCTACGGCGCGCCGATCACGCCCGAACTGTTGCGAACGTTCCGCGAGGAGTTCCACGTGCCGGTGATGATCGAGGGCTACGGCATGAGCGAGATCCCGGGCGCGTGCAACAACCCCTTCGACGGCGAGAAGCGCCCCTTGAGCATGGGCAAGCCGGCGCAGCACCCGGACCCTGCGGTGAAGTTCGCCGAGCTGCGCGTGGTGGACGACGACGGCCGCGACGTGCCCGACGGCGCGGTGGGCGAGCTCTGGGCGAAGACGCCGATCCTGATGCAGGGCTACTACAGGGACCCGGAGCAGACCGCGGCCTCGATGCACGAGGGCTGGTTCAAGACCGGAGACCTGGTGCGGCGCGACGCCGACGGCTACTACTACTTCGTCGCGCGCAGGAAGGACATCATCCGCCGGCGCGGCGAGAACATCTCCGGCGCCGAGATCGACCGCGTCGTAGGCGACCATCCCGCGGTGACGCTGTGCGCCGCGATTCCCGTCCCCGCGGAGCTGGGCGAGGACGAGATCCTGGTCGCGGTGGTGAGCAAGCCCGGGGCGGACGTGAGCGCGCAGGAGATCGCCGACTGGTGCCGGCAGCGCCTCGCCGCGATCAAGGTGCCGCGCTACGTGGCGTTCGTGGACTCGCTGCCGGTGACCGCGACGCAGCGGGTGCAGAAATTCCTGCTGCGCAAGGACGAGTCACTGCTTCGCCGCGCCACCGACCTCGGCGCCTGACACGAGGTCCATCCGCCGCCTGATGCGCGCGGCGGCCTCCGCGTCGCCTGCGTCCTGCGCGCGCTTTGCCTGCACGCCGAGCCATGCGAGCAGCGGCCGGCGCCAGCCCTGGGCAGATGAAATCTCGACCGCCGCGGCGATCTGCACGGGCGTGATGCTCGCTTTGCGCAGCTGCACTCCAGCGGCGACGAGCTGCGACAGCGGGTCGGTGCCGGGCGAGCGCCCGGCGCGCCCCGCGAGATACTCAGCGTAGGCGCGCTCCTCCTCGCCCGCGAATTCGCGCAGCGCCTGGAAACCGGGACAATCGTCGAACTCGGCGCTCGCGGTGCGCGCGGCGCAGCGCACGAGCTCCGCGCGCGCGAGCAGATCGCCGCGCCCGGTCGCGCGGATCTCGTCCTTCGCGCGCGCGAACTCGATCTCGGCGAGCTTCGCGTCGCCCTTCAGGTAGTGCTGCTCGAACGAGCGCAGCGCGCCGGAGGCGTTGAGTCGCCAGTCGGGCGTCGTCGGGCCGCCGGCGCAGGCGGCGAGCAGCACGCACGCGGCCGCAACGCCTCTCACGGCAGCCGGATCTGCGCGTCGCGCTCGAAGGGCCACTTGCGGTTGATCTCCTCGATGAGCTGCGCCACCTTGCGCAGGCTCGCCTCGACTTCGGCGCGCAGCGCGGCAAGGTCGGTGGTCGCCGCCTTGACGTTGCCGCTCGCGGCCTGCGCGTTGGCGAGGATCGCGTCCACGCGCTTCAATTGCTCGCGGAGCTCGGAAAGGATCGCGTTCGCCTGCGCCACCGCCTTCTGCGTCTCGTCCATCACCCCGCCCTCGCCGAACACGCGCCGGTCGGTCTTGGCGAGCACGCCGTCGAGCTTCTGCGAAACGCCGCCGAGCGAGGCGAGCAGCGCGTTGGCGCGGTCGATGGTGGCGAGCACCTTCTGCGCGTTGTCCTCGCTGCCGAGGATCCCCGCGAGCGCGCCTTGCTTGCCCGCCATGCGGCCGGTGATCGCGCGCAGGTTCTCCAGGCTCGTGGCAAGGCCCGCGCCCGGCGCCGTCATCTGGTCCACGTTCTCGAGGATCGTGCGCAGGCTCGCCACCAGGCGCGGGATCTCCGCCGCGGTGTCGCCGCGCAGCACCGGGCGCACCGCGCCGTCGGGCAGCGGCTGGTCCTGCAGGTTCCCGGTATAGGCGCGCAGCTTCCCCCCGCCGACCAGCGACAGCTCGAGCGTGAACACGGTCGAGGCGCGCAGCCATCGCGCGTCGCGCCGCGGCACCTCGATGCCGATGCGCGCCTTGCCGTCGTCCTCGAGCGAGAGCCGGGTCACGCGCCCGATCGGGAAGCCCGAGAAGGTGAGGTCCATGCCGATGCTCACGCCCTCGACGTCGTCGGCAACCAGCGTCACGCGATGCGTGTCCTCGAACACGCCGCGCGCGTAGAGCACGTAGAGCACGAAGCCGATCGCGATCACGAGCGTCACGCCGAGCAGCAGCCCGGTGCGGATGCCGAGATTTCGCGGCAGCGGCGTGAAACCGCGTTTCGGCTGCTCGCTCATATGTATTTCGCGGCGAGCGCCAGCGCCTCGATCAGGCCCAGCACGAAGAACAGCCGCACCATTCCGCCCAGCACCGCCACCGGCGCCGACTTCGCCAGGCCCTGCACCGCTTCCAGCCCGGCGCTGATCGGCATCACCGCCACCGCGAGGCCAAACAGCAGGCACTTGAGCGCCGTGCCGAGGAGGGTCGGCATGCCGAACACCAGGCCGACGGTGCGCGTGTACTGCCCGAAGCCCCACGGCGAGGCGCCGTACATGGCGCCGTAGGCGATCAGCATCGCGGCGGCGCAGCTGAGCACGGTGAGCGAGAACACCGACAGCGCCGCCGCGGCGATGCGCGGCACGTACTCCGTGCGCAGCAGGTCGGCGCCCGCCGCCTCGCGCTCGGCGATCTCGCCGCCCACGCGCATCATCGCGATCTCGGTGCCGATCGCGGCGCCCGAGCGCAGCGCCACGAAAAGCGCCGTGAGCAGCGGGATCAGCTCCAGCACCAGCACGCGCATCAGCAGCTCGAGCGCGTATTGCTCCAGGCCGTAGCGCCGCATCACCGGCACCGTGATCGCGGTGATGATGCCGGCGAGCAGCGCCACGAACAGCAGGTACCAGGGCAGGATCTGCCAGGCGGTGAAGTAGATCTGGCGCACGGCCACGGTGCGCGCAGGCCCGGTGTAGCTGGAGGGGGACAGCGCCGCCGCGGTGGCAACGCCGGCGAAGCGCAGCCGCCCGCCCCAGCGCCGCAGGCCGTGGAGAAACACGCCGCTTTCAGCCATGCGCCGAGTTTACAATCCCCGCTCGCTTCGAGGAGACCCCGTGAAGAAGAAACCCGAGCAGCTGCGCAGCCACCGCTGGTACGGCGCGAAGGACCTGCGCTCCTTCGGCCACCGCTCGCGCACGGCGCAGATGGGCTTCGACCGCTCCGACTACGCGGGCAAGCCGGTGATCGCGATCATCAACACCTGGTCCGACATCAACCCCTGCCACACGCATTTCCGCAACCGCGCCGAGGAGGTGAAGCGCGGCATCTGGCAGGCGGGCGGCTTCCCGGTGGAGATGCCGGCGATGTCGCTCGCCGAGCCGATGCAGAAGCCGACCACGATGATGTACCGCAATTTCCTCGCCATGGAGACCGAGGAGCTGCTGCGCTCCTACCCCGCCGACGGCGCGGTGCTGATGGGCGGCTGCGACAAGACCACGCCCGCGCTGGTCATGGGCGCGACCAGCATGAACATCCCCGCGATCTACATGCCCGCCGGGCCGATGCTCAACGGCCACTGGCGCGAAATCACGCTCGGCTCGGGCTCCGACACCTGGAAATACTGGGACGAGCTGCGCGCCGGCCGCATCGGCGAGCAGGAGTGGCAGGAGATCGAGGACGGCATCGCGCGCTCACCCGGCACCTGCATGACGATGGGCACGGCGGCGACCATGATGTCGCTGGCGGAAGCGCTGGGCTGGACGCTGCCCGGCGCGGCCTCGATCCCCGCGCCCGATTCGAACCACTCGAAGATGGCCACCCTCACCGGCAAGCGCATCGTCGAGATGGTGTGGGAGGACCTCAAGCCGCGCGACTTCCTCACCGCGAAGTCGTTCGACAACGCGATCGTGACGCTGATGGCGATGGGCGGCTCGACCAACGCGATCGTGCACCTGGTCGCGATGGCGGGGCGCGCGGGCGTGAGGCTCGCGCTCGAGCGCTACAACGAGATCTCGGCCAGGACCCCGGTGCTCGCCAACGTGCGGCCCTCGGGCGCGAAGTACCTGATGGAGGATTTCTACTATGCAGGGGGCCTGCGCGCGCTGCTCGCCGAGCTGAAAGACCTGCTGCACCTCGATGCACGGACCGTGAACGGGCGCACGCTCGGCGAGAACATCGCCGGGGCGAAGATCTGGAACCCGGACGTCATCCGCGCGCGCGCCAACCCGTTGAAGGCCGCGGGCGGCATCGTGGTGCTCAAGGGCAACCTCGCGCCCGGCGGAGCGGTGATCAAGGCGAGCGCCGCCTCGCCGGAGCTGCTGAGGCACGCCGGGCGCGCGGTGGTGTTCGAGGACTACAACGACATGGCCGCGAGGATCGACCGCGACGACCTGGAAGTGGACGCGAGCTGCGTGCTCGTGCTCAGGAACGGCGGCCCGCTCGGCGGCCCCGGCATGCCCGAGTGGGGCATGCTGCCGGTGCCGAAGAAGCTTCTCAAGCAGGGCGTGAAGGACATGGTGCGCGTATCGGACGCGCGCATGAGCGGCACGAGCTACGGGACCTGCGTGCTTCACGTCGCCCCCGAGGCCTTCATCGGGGGCCCGCTCGCACTGGTGAAAAACGGCGATCTGATCGAGCTCGACGTGGAAAAGCGCGCGCTCAACCTCAAGGTGCCGGAGGACGAGCTCGCCAGGCGCCGCGCGGCCTGGAAGCAGCCTGCGCGCAAGTTCGACCGCAGCTACGGCGCGATCTTCTCGCGGCACGTGAAGCAGGCCGACGAGGGCTGCGACTTCGATTTCCTCGAGGGCACCGCGCCGGTCGCGGAGCCGGAGATCCACTGAGCGTGCGAAGGCTCGGCGGCCGGCTCGCGCGCCCCGACGCGAGCCTCTACTATGAGGTGACGGGCGAAGGCCCCGCGATCGTGTTCGCCCACGGCCTGGGCGGCAACCACTTGTCGTGGTGGCAGCAGGTGCCGGAGTTTTCTCGGCGGCACGCTTGCGTGGCCTTTGCGCACCGGGGTTTTCCGCCCTCCTCGGGCGAAGGCGCGCACCGCTACGCCGAGGACCTCGGCGCGCTGCTCGACCACCTCGAAATCGAGCACGCGGTGCTGGTTTGCCAGTCGATGGGCGGCTGGACGGGCCTCGAATACGCGCTCGCCAACCCGCGGCGCGTCGTGGGCCTCGTCATGGCTTCTACCTCGGGCACGGTGGACTACCGCGGGCTCGGCATCGAGGGGCTGGACGCGTGGCTCGCGGGCGCGGCGCTTCGCATGGCCGACCAGGAAAAGCGCGGCGTGTCGGTCGCGGCGGGCGAGCGCATGGCGGCCGAGCAGCCCGGGCTGCACGGCCTTTACGCCGGCATCTCGGCGCTGCTGCCCGCAGAGCGCCGGACCGCGATCCGCGCGGAGCTGATGCGCCTGCGCTCGCAGCCGCCGGAAATCCTCGGCGAGCTGAAGATGCCCGTGCTCTGGGTCACCGGAGCCGAGGACCTCGTGTTCCCGCCGCAGACGGCGCCCGCGCTCTCGGCGCGCACGCCCGACTCGCGCCACGTGGACGTGCCCGAGGCCGGGCACTCGGTGTACTTCGAGCGCGCCGCGGAGTTCAACCTCTTGCTGCGGGATTTTTTGCGCCGACTGTAAAGTCAGACTTTACACTCCGCGTGCCCCAGCCTCCCTCCCACGGCGCCGCGCCGCTCGATCCGGCGATTCGCGCGCGCACGGTCGAGGGCGTCAACGGCCTCGCCCTGCACGTGCTCGAGGCGGGGCGCGAGGACGCGCCCTGCGTGCTGCTGCTGCACGGCTTTCCGGAGCTTGCGTATTCGTGGCGCAAGGTGATGCCGCAGCTGGCGCGTGCCGGCTACCGCGCGCTCGCGCCCGACCAGCGCGGCTACGGCCGCACCTCGGGGTGGGACGGCAATTACGACTGCGACCTCGGCGCCTATGGCGCGCTCAACCTCGTGCGCGACGCGATGGGATTGCTGCACGCGCTCGGCATCCGCGCGGTGGCGGCGGTGGTCGGCCACGATTTCGGCGCCATGGTCGCGGCGTGGTGCGCGCTGCTCAGGCCCGACGTGTTCAGGTCGGTGGCGCTGATGAGCGCGCCCTTCGCCGGGCCGCCGGCGCTTGCCTCGCCCGCCGCGGCGCAGGTTCCTTCGCTCGAGAAAATCAACGACGAGCTCGCCAGGGTCGCGCCGCCGCGCAAGCACTACCAGTGGTACTACTGCACGCGCGAGGCGAACGCCGAGATGCACCGCCCGCCGCAGGGCGTGCACGCGTTCCTGCGCGCCTACTTCCACCACAAGAGCGCCGACTGGAAGGCGAACCGTCCTTACCGGCTCGCGTCATGGGCGGCAGAGGAAATGGCAAGGATGCCCACCTACTACGTCATGCCGCGCGGCCTCGGCATGGCGGCCACCGTCGCCGCGGAGATGCCCTCGGCGGCCGAGATCGCCGCCTGCCGCTGGCTCACCGAGGATGAGCTATCCGTCTACAGCAGCGAGTACGAGCGCAACGGCTTCCAGGGCGGGCTCAACTGGTACCGCGCCCGGACCAGCGCGCGCACCGCCGCCGAGCAGCAGATCTTCGCCGGGCGCGCGATCGAGGTGCCCGCCTGCTTCATCGCCGGAAAGAGCGACTGGGGCACCTACCAGCGGCCCGGCGACCTGGAGCGCATGCAGCGCGAGGCCTGCGCGCGCATGGCGATGTGCGAGCTGGTCGAGGGCGCCGGCCACTGGGTGCAGCAGGAGCAGCCGGATGCCGTGAGCGGGCTGCTGCTCGATTTTCTGCGAATAGCGAAATAGCCTTCCGCGCATGCCGCCCTTCGCTTAAGCTCGATTGCCATGCATCGGGAGCCCTGATGAGCGCCATTTTCGTCCGAGCGATCCTCGTTCTTGCCGTGCTCGTGCTCGGCGCTTGCGCCTCGCACCACCCCGGAGGCGGCGCGACGCTGGAGATGGAGGAGTTCATGGTTCCGGCCGCCGATTCCGGCATCCAGCTCTACGTGCGCAATAAGCGCCCGGCGGGCGTGACACGGTTCAGCAGCGACCGCATCGTGCTGTTCGTGCACGGCGCCACCTACCCCGCCGAGACCGCGTTCGATCTGCCTCTCGACGGCATGTCCTGGATGGACTACATCGCGCGGCATGGCTACGACGTCTATCTCGTCGACCTGCGCGGCTACGGCAAGTCCACGCGACCGCCGCAGATGGACGAGCCCGCGGACAGGAATCCGCCGCTCACCACCAACGAGGACGCGGTGCGCGACATCGCGGCTGCGGCGGACTTCATCCGCAAGCGGCGCGGTGTGGACAAGATCAACCTCATCGGCTGGTCGTGGGGCACCACGCTCATGGCGACCTACACCGCGCGCAACAACGACAAGGTGGCGAGGCTGGTGCTGTACGCGCCGCAGTGGATCCGCACGACGCCGTCGCCGATCAAGCCCGGCGCCACGCTCGGCGCCTACCGCGTCGTCAAGCAGGACGACGCCAAGGCGCGCTGGCTGAAAGGGGTGCCGGAGGCGAAGAAGGCGGACCTGATTCCGCCGGGCTGGTTCGAAGCCTGGGCCGAGGCGACGTTTGCGTCCGACCCCTGGGGTGCGCGCCAGAACCCGCGCTTGCTGCGTGCGCCCAACGGCGTGATCAGGGATTCGCTCGCCTCATGGGGATCGGGCAAGGCTTACTACGATCCTTCCGAGATCCGCGTGCCGACCTTCATCGCGATCGGCGAATGGGACCAGGACACGCCGCCCTACATGGCGCAGGGTCTGTTCCCGAGGCTGGTCAACGCCCCCCACAAGCGCATGGTGCACATCGGCGAGGCGACGCACACCGTGATCATGGAGAAGAACCGCATGCAGCTCTTCCACGCGGTGCAGGAGTTCCTGCGCGAACCGCCGCGCGGCCGCTAGCGCTCAGCGCGGCCGGGGGCCGCGCAGTCTCGGGTTGAGGCGCTCGATGTCGGCGCGCACCTCGTCCACCCCGCGCTCGTAGACGATCTCGCGGCCCATCACGCTGCCGGCATAGGCGCGCCGGTTGCGCGTCGGCGTGAGCGCGCACTTCATGCTGTGCGGGCCCTGCCCGATCACCACCTCGATCACCTCGGGGCGCTTCGCGAACACCACCACCTCGAGCACCTGTCCGCTCTCGGTGACGCGCACCTTGATTTTCTCGTCGGTCATCCGGCGGCGAGGCGCTCGAGGGTGGCGCGCTCGACCTTGAGCTTGGCGCCTGCGGCGAGGATCTCGCTCCAGGTGGTCTCGTCCACCGGGATGCCCTCCTTCTCGCGCTTCGCCTTGCACTCGCGCTCGGGCTCGCCTGCGACGCGCACCTTGTCGAAGCCCGGCGCCACCGGGGACTTGCGCAGCGAATCGAGGAACGCGCGCGCCTCGGCGGCGAAGACGTCTGCCGTGCCGAGCCGCTTGGGGTCGATGACGATGGTCAGCATGCCGTTCCAGACGCGGCGCCTGGACTTGTCGTCCGAATGCCAGGTGCCGCCTCCGGTAAGCGCGCCGCCGAGCAGCTCGGCGACCACCGCGAGGCCGTAGCCCTTGTGCAGGCCGAAGGTGCGCAGCGCGCCGAAGGGCTCGACCACGCCGTAGCGCGACTCGGTGGTCGGGTTGCCCTGGTCGTCGATCAGCAGCCCGTCGGCGACGCGCTCGCCCTTGTTGTAGGCGACGCGGATCTTGCCCTGCGCCACTGCGCTGGTGGCCATGTCGAGCAGGAACGGCGGCTCGCCCGGCAGCGGGATGCCGATGCACACGGGATTGGTGCCGAAGCGCGCATCGGCGCCGCCGTAGGGCGCGACGATGGCGCGCGAGATCACGTTGACGAAGTGCAGCGACACCAGTCCCTGCTCGACCGCCTGCTCGGCCCACTGGCCGATGCGGCACAGGTGGTGGGTGCGCGCGAGCGCCATCACGCAGCTGCCGTATTGCCGCGCGCGCGTGGTGGCGATCGCCATCGCCTCGACGCCGATCGCCTGGCCGTAGCCCATGTTGCCGTCGAGCGAAACCAGCGCCCCGCCGTCGAACTTCACCGTCGGGTGCGCGTTGGGCGCCAGGCCCCCTTCGAGCAGCGCGTCCACGTAGCGCGGCATCATGCCCACGCCGTGCGAGTCGTGGCCCTTGAGGTTCGCCTCGACCAGGCCCGCGGCGACCAGCTTCGCCTCGCGGGGTTCGCTGCCGCCCGCCTCGGCGATCGCCTCGACCGCGCGCGCAAGCGGCGCGGCCCTGAAGATGTGCATGCCGGCCATACGTTTCGACCCTGAATGTGTCGCAGGAAAGGCCGCAAGTCTACAATGCGCGCGGCGGCATCATCCGCCCATTTCCGCAGAGGCCCATGGAACTCCCGCAGAACGCGTTCAAGCGCGCCCTCAAGGCCGGCAGGACGCAGATCGGCCTGTGGTCGAGCCTGTCGTCGAACTACACCGTCGAGATCATCGCCGGCGCCGGCTTCGACTGGATCCTGCTCGACATGGAGCACTCGCCGAACGACCTCGAGTCGCTGCTCACGCAACTGCAGGCGGCGGCGCCGTATCCGACGAGCGCGGTGGTGCGCGTGCCGTGGAACGACATGGTGACGATCAAGCGCGTGCTGGATGCGGGCGCGCAGTCGCTGCTCATCCCCTACGTCTGCACGCCGGAGGAAGCGAAGGCGGCGGTCGCAGCGACGCGCTACCCGCCTGCCGGCGTGCGCGGCGTTGCGGGCACGACGCGCGCTTCGCGCTTCGGGCGCGTCAAGGACTACGCCAGGCGCGCGCACGAGGAGATCTGCGTGCTGGTGCAGGTGGAGACCAGGGGCGCGCTGGAGCAGCTCGAGGCGATCTGCGCGGTGGAAGGCGTGGACGGCGTGTTCATCGGCCCGGCCGACCTGCACGCCTCGCTGGGCTACACCGGCGAGACCGCGAACCCGGCGGTGATGCCGAAGATCGAGGAGGCGATGCGCCGCATCCGCAAGTGCGGCAAGGCGCCAGGGTACCTCTCGCCAGTGGAGGCCGACGCGAAGAAGATGCTCGCTGCGGGAGCGATGTTCTGCGCCGTGGGCGCGGACACCGGGATCCTCGCGCGCGGCGCCGAGGCGCTGCGCGCCAAGTTCGCAAGCTAGGGAGCGGGAAGCGATGAAGCACGAGGTCATCATCACCGCCAAGGGGCACCTGCCGACCTTCGAGCGGCTGCAGCGCGAGTTCCGGTGCCACCTCATGTTCGAGGCCGCCGACCGCGCGGCGTTTTGCAGGCAGCACGCCAAGGTGAAGGGCCTCGCGCATTTCGGGCATTCGCTCGTGGACGCGAAGCTGATGGACGCGCTCCCCGGCCTGAAGATCGTTTCCAACTTCGGCGTCGGCGTGGACCAGATCGACCTCGAGGCGGCGAAGAAGCGCGGCATCATCGTCACCAACACGCCCGATGTCCTGAACGAGTGCGTCGCCGACACGGCGCTCGCGCTCGTGCTGATGACGCTGCGCCAGTACCCGCAGTCGGAGAATTACCTTCGCTCGGGCTACTGGGCGACGCGCGGCGCCTACCCGCTCACCGTGTCGCTCGGCGGCAAGACGCTCGGGGTTCTCGGCCTGGGGCGCATCGGCGAGGCGATCGCCAGGCGCGCCGCCGCCTGCGGCATGAAGATCCGCTACCACAACCGCAACCGCAAGGACGTGCCCTACCCCTACGACGCCGACCCGGTGGCGCTGGCGAAGAACTGCGACGTGCTGATGGTGGTCACGCCGGGCGGCGCGGCCACCGCGAGACTGGTCGGCGCCAAGGTGCTCGATGCGCTGGGGCCGCAGGGGTTCCTCGTCAACATCGCGCGCGGCTCGGTGGTGGACGAGCCGGTGCTCCTCAGGTACCTGCAGGAACGGAAGATCGCCGGCGCGGGGCTGGACGTCTTCGCCGACGAGCCGCGCGTGCCGCCGGAGTTCTTTGCGCTGGAGAACGCGGTGCTGCTGCCGCACGTGGCGAGCGCCACCCAGGAAACGCGCGCCGCGATGGGCAACCTGCAGGTGGACAACCTCGCCGCCTTCTTCGCCGGCAAGCCGGTGCTGACGCGCGTGGCGTGAACACCGGCCCGCCGGCGCGGCGCAGCAGCCGGCGCTCAGGTGTGATCGAAGCGGTCCAGGTTCATCACCTTGTCCCACGCCGCCACGAAGTCGCGCACGAACTTCTCCTTCGCGTCCGCGGCTGCGTAGACCTCGGCGAGCGCCCGCAACTGCGAGTTCGAGCCGAAGGCGAGATCGACGCGGGTACCGGTCCACTTGACCTTGTTGGTCTTGCGGTCGCGCCCCTCGAACACGTCCTTCGCGTCCGAGACCGGCTTCCACTCGGTGCCCATGTCGAGCAGGTTGACGAAGAAGTCGTTGGTCAGCGCCCCCGGCTTCGAGGTGAGGACCCCGTGCTTCGAGCCGCCGGCGTTGGCGCCGAGCACGCGCAGGCCGCCGACCAGCACCGTCATCTCCGGCGCCGTGAGCGTCAGGAGCTGCGCGCGGTCGACGAGCAGCTGCTCGGCAGCGACCGGGAACTTGCCGCCCAGGTAGTTGCGGAAGCCGTCGGCGATCGGCTCGAGCACCCCGAAGGACTCTGCGTCCGTCTGGTCCTGCCGCGCGTCCATGCGTCCGGGCCTGAAGGGCACCTTCACGCTGACGCCGGCCTTCCTCGCGGCCGCTTCCACGCCCGCGCAGCCCGCGAGCACGATCAGGTCGGCGAGCGACACCCGCTTGCCCCCCGTCGCCTTTTTGTTGAAGGCGGACTGGATGCCCTCGAGGACTTTCAGCACCTTCGCGAGCTGCTCCGGCTGGTTCACCGCCCAGTCCTTCTGCGGCGCGAGCCGGATGCGCGCGCCGTTGGCGCCGCCGCGCTTG
>CAZVHU010000035.1:0-23669 GCA_964627075.1 uncultured Enterobacteriaceae bacterium
ACGAGGTGTTTCCCGACCGCGAGCACTTCGGCCGCATCTTCTACAACCAGGCCAACATGTCGGCGGCGCGCATCCCGCAGATCGCCTGCGTCATGGGCTCGTGCACCGCGGGCGGCGCCTACGTGCCGGCGATGTCGGACGAGTCCATCATCGTCAGGGGCCAGGGCACGATCTTCCTCGGCGGGCCGCCGCTGGTGAAGGCGGCGATCGGCGAGGTGGTGACCCCGGAGGAGCTGGGCGGCGCGGAAGTGCACACGCGCGTCTCGGGCGTCGCGGACCACTACGCGCTCGACGACGAGCACGGCCTGGCGATCGTGCGGCGCATCGTCGCGGGCCTCAACCTGCGCAAGCGCGTCTCACTCGAGCTGCGCGAGCCCGCCGAGCCGCTCTACCCGGCGGAGGAGATCTACGGCCTCATCCCGGCCGACGTGCGCAAGCCCTACGAGATGCGCGAGGCGATCGCGCGCATCGTGGACGGCTCGGAGCTGGACGAGTTCAAGCAGAACTATGGCACGAGCCTCGTCACGGGCTTTGCGCACCTGCACGGCTACCCGGTCGCGATCCTCGCCAACAACGGCATCCTGTTTTCCGAGTCCTCGCTCAAGGCGGCGCACTTCATCGAGCTCGCCTGCCAGCGCGGCATTCCGCTGCTCTTCCTGCAGAACATCTCGGGCTACATGGTCGGCAGGAAGTACGAGGCGGGCGGCATCGCCAAGGACGGCGCCAAGATGGTGACGGCCGTGGCCACCGCGCGCGTGCCCAAGTTCACCCTCATCGTCGGCGGCTCGTTCGGCGCCGGCAACTATGGCATGTGCGGCCGCGCCTACGCGCCGAGGTTCCTGTGGATGTGGCCCAACGCGCGCATCTCGGTGATGGGCGGCGAGCAGGCGGCGAGCGTGCTCGCCACCGTGCGCCGCGACAGCATCGAGGCGAGGGGCGGGACCTGGAGCAAGGAGGATGAGGAAGCTTTCAGGCGCCCGATCCGCGAGCAGTACGAGCGCCAGGGGCATCCGTATTACGCGAGCGCGCGGCTCTGGGACGACGGCGTGGTGGACCCGGCCGAGACGCGGCGGCTGCTCGGGCTCGCGATCTCGGCGTCGCTCAACGCGCCGATCGAAGACACGAAGTTCGGCGTATTCAGGATGTAGCCGTGTCGGAGCATCGCGCAAGGGTCGAGTGGAAGCTGCAGGGCGCGTTCGATTACAGGCGCTACCCGCGCAGCCACACGATGCAATTCGAGGGCGGCATCCGAGTGCCTGGCAACGCAGCGCCGGCGAACATCCCGCCCACCGTGCCGCCGGCCGCGGGCGTGGACCCGGAGCAGGCGTTCGTCGCCTCGCTCTCGTCCTGCCACATGCTCTGGTTCCTGCACCTGGCCAATCGCGCCGGCTTCGTCGTGGAGCACTACCTGGACGAGGCGGTCGGCGTGCTCGGCAAGAACCTTGAGGGCAGGATGGCGATGACGCGCGTCACTTTGCGCCCGGCGGTGAGCTACGCAGGCCGCCGGCCGACCCCGGAGGAGCACGCCAGGCTGCACGAGGATGCGCACGGGAAGTGCTACATCGCCAACTCGGTGACGACCGAGATCGCGCTGGAGCCGAGGATCGCCTGACATGCTGAAGGTCGCCAGGAGCGGCGCGGTGGCGCGGGTCACGCTCGACCGGCCCGAGATCCGGAATGCCTTCGACGACGCGCTGATCGCCGCGCTGAGCAGCGCCCTGCGCGAGCTCGACCGCGATGCCACGGTGCGCGCCGTCGTGCTCGGGGGGAACGGCACGGCTTTCTGCGCCGGGGCGGATCTCAACTGGATGAAGCGCATGGCGGGCTACGGCTATGAGCAGAACCTCGCCGATGCACAGGCGCTCGCCGCAATGCTGAAGACCCTCGACCGGCTTTCGAAGCCCACGATCGCCCGCGTGCACGGCCCGGCGTTCGCGGGCGGCGTCGGGCTGGTTGCGGCCTGCGACATCGCGATCGGCGCCGCCCCGGGCGCCGAGTTCTGCCTGACGGAGGTAAGGATCGGACTCTCGCCCGCGACCATCAGCCCCTACGTGGTGCGCGCGATGGGCGAGCGGGCCGCGCGCCGCTATTTCCTGTCCGGCGAGCGCTTCGATGCCGCGGAGGCGCACCGCCTCGGACTGCTGTCCGCGGTCGCGAGCCCCGAGCAGCTCGACGCCGCGGTCGAGGCGATGCTGGCGCAGCTTCTCGCCGGAGGGCCGCAGGCGCATGCCAAGATCAAGGACCTCATCGCCGCGGTGGCGCGCGGCGGGCCGGTGAGCGACGCGCTCGTGGCGGACACCGCGAAGCGCATCGCCGAGGTCCGCGTCTCGCCGGAGGGGCGCGAGGGCATCGCCTCGTTCCTCGAGAAGCGCAAGCCCGCCTGGAGCGGGCCCGGAAAGAAATAGCGTGTTCGGGAAGATCCTCGTCGCCAACCGCGGGGAGATCGCCTGCAGGGTGATCGCCACCGCGCGCCGGCTCGGCGTGCGCACCGTGGCGGTCTACTCCGACGCCGACCGCGACGCGCGCCACGTGCGGCTGGCGGACGAGGCGCGGCGCATCGGCCCGCCGGCGGCGCGCGAGAGCTATCTGAACATCGACGCGATCCTCGCCGCGGCGAAGGACTCCGGGGCCGAGGCGATCCATCCGGGCTACGGCTTCCTGTCCGAAAACGAGGCGTTCGCCCGCGCCTGCAAGGACGCGGGCATCGTCTTCGTCGGCCCTTCGCCCGAGGCGATCGCCGCGATGGGCGACAAGTCCGCAGCCAAGGCCCTGATGGAGAAAGCCGGCGTGCCGCTCGTGCCCGGCTACCATGGCCAGAGCCAGGATCCGGCGCTGCTCGCGAAGGAAGCGCAGCGCATCGGCTACCCGGTGCTCATCAAGGCTTCCGCGGGCGGCGGCGGCAAGGGCATGCGCATCGTGCGCGCTGCCGCGGAATTCAAGGCGGCGCTCGAGGGCGCGCAGCGCGAAGCGAAATCCGCCTTCGGCGATGCGCGCGTGCTGATCGAGCGCTACCTCGAGCGGCCGCGCCACATCGAGGTGCAGGTGTTCGGCGACCGTCAGGGCAACGTGTTGCACCTGTTCGAGCGCGACTGCTCGGTGCAGCGCCGGCACCAGAAGGTGCTGGAAGAAGCGCCCGCGCCCGGCATGACCGGGAAACGCCGCCGCGAGATGGGCGAGGCGGCGGTCGCGGCGGCGAAGGCGATCGGCTACGCGGGCGCCGGCACCGTGGAGTTCATCGCCGAGAGCGAGACGGATCGCGCAGGGGCGCTCAGCGGAAAGTTCTACTTCATGGAGATGAACACGCGGCTGCAGGTCGAGCACCCGGTGACCGAGATGATCACCGGCCATGACCTCGTCGAGTGGCAGCTGCGCGTCGCCGCCGGCGAGCCGCTGCCGGCGAAGCAGGCCGAGCTCGCGATCACCGGCCACGCGATCGAGGCACGCCTGTACGCCGAGGACCCGGAGCGCGGTTTCTTGCCCGCCACCGGGCGGCTCGCGCATCTGCGCTTTCCGCCGGCCTCGGCGCATCTGCGCGTCGACACCGGAGTCGAACCGGGAGCCGAGATCGCTTCGTGGTACGACCCGATGATCGCCAAGCTGATCGTGCACGGCGCGGACCGCAAGGAGGCGCTGGCGCGGCTCACCGCCGCGCTTGCCGAGGTGGAGATTGCCGGCCCGGCGACCAACGTCGCGTTCCTGCGCCGGCTGGCCGCCTGCCGCGCATTTCGCGACGCGGATCTCGATACCGGGCTCATCGAGCACAGCCGCGATGAGCTGTTCGGCGCCAGCGGCGCGGTCCCGGACGAAATCCTTGCCGCCGCGGCGTTTGCCGAGCTCGCCCTGGAAGAAGATCTTGCGCGCGAGCGGGCGCAAGCCTCGGGTGACCCTTATTCGCCGTGGCATCGAGTGGACGGCTGGCGTCTCAATCTCGGCTCGCACCACAGCTTTGTTTTTCGCAGCGGCGACGCGCGCCAAGAAGCGAGCGTGGATTTCGACGACCGCGGCTGGCGGCTGCGGATCGGGCAACGCGATTATGCGTTCGGCGGCGAGCGGCTGGCGGAGGGCACGCTGCTTCTGCGGCTCGACCAGCGGGCCTTCAAGGCCCGGGCGGTGCGCAGCGGCCACGACTGGCACCTGTTCACCGACGCCGGCCAGTTCCGCCTTGCCCTCGAAGACGAGCTGCACGGCGCCGAGCTCGACCAGGCGGGGGCGTCGCTCGCGGCGCCGATGCCCGGCAAGGTGATCGCGGTGCTGGTGAAGGCCGGCGCCAGGGTCGAGAAAGGCGCGCCGCTCATGATCCTGGAGGCGATGAAGATGGAGCACACCATCACCGCGCCGCGCGACGGCGAGGTGAAGGAACTGCTTTTCGCCGCAGGCGACCAGGTGAACGAGGGCGCCGAGCTGCTCAAGTTCGAGGCCGCCGCATGAATCTTCCGGGCAAAGTACGCGTCGTCGAGATGGGCCCGCGCGACGGGCTGCAGAACGAGAAACAGGAAGTGCCCACGGCGGTGAAGCTCGAGCTGATCGAGCGCCTCGCCGACGCAGGGCTGCCGGCGGTCGAGGCGACCGCGTTCGTCTCGCCCAGGTGGGTGCCGCAGATGGCCGACCATACCGAGGTGCTGGAGCGCATCCGCAGGAAGCCCGGCGTTTCCTACCCGGTGCTCACGCCCAACCTCAAAGGCTTCGAGGCGGCGCGCGCCGCGGGCGCGACAGAAGTCGCGGTGTTCGCCGCAGCCTCCGAGGCGTTCTCGAAGCGCAACATCAACTGCTCGATCGCCGAGTCGCTGGAGCGCTTCCGGCCGGTCACCGAGGCGGCGCGCGAGGCGGGCATCAAGGTGCGCGGTTACGTCTCCTGCGTGCTCGGCTGCCCCTACGAAGGCGAGGTGGCGCCGGGCAAGGTGGCAGAGGTCGCAGGGGCGCTATGCGACATGGGCTGCTACGAGGTGTCGCTCGGCGACACCATCGGCGTGGGCACGCCGCGCAAGACGCAGGCGATGATCGAGGCCTGTGGCAAGCGCATGCCGGTGGCGAAGCTCGCGGGCCACTACCACGACACCTACGGGCAGGCGCTCGCCAACATCTACGCCTCGCTCGAGCTGGGCGTCGCGACCTTCGATTCCTCGGTTGCGGGCCTCGGCGGCTGCCCCTACGCAGCGGGCGCGACGGGCAATGTCGCCACCGAGGACGTGGTCTACATGATGAACGGCCTCGGCATCGAGACCGGCATCGACCTCGCGCGCGTGGTCGAGATCGGGCAATGGATCAGCGGCGTGCTCGGCCGCGAGCCGGCGACGCGCGCCGGCCGGGCGCTCGCGGCAAAGGCGGCGGCCGCCCGGGCGGCGCAAGGGATGCGTTGAGCCCCGAGCGCCGCGCCCTGCTCGCGGCGAAGCTGCGCGCCTTCGGCGCGCACTTCGCGCTGAGCCTCGCGATCTTCGCGGGAATCATCTGGGTCTGCATCGAGCTGTGGTACCCGCCGCCCTATTTCTGGATCGACGGCGGCTGGTTCGCGGTGCGCGTCGCCGCGCTGGTGGACGTGGTCGCCGGGCCGCTGCTCACGCTCGTCGTCTTCCGGCCGCGCAAGCGCTGGATGGCGGCGAACCTTGCCGTCATCGCCTTCGTGCAGGCGGCGTTCCTCGCCTGGGGCGTGATGGTGCTGGAACGCGAGCGGCCTCAGGTCGTGGTGTTCGTCGGCGCGCCCGCCGACCGCTTCTACATCGTGACGCGCGAGCTGGCCGCCGACGGCCTGCGGCCGCTCGCCGAGGTGCAAGCGCTTTCGGCAGAGCGGCTGCCGCAGGCGGCGCTGCGCCTGCCCGAGGACAGGGACAAGGCCCTGGAACTGCTGCAAGCCTCGCTGCAGGGGCGCACCGGCGCGCTGCGGCGCACGGAGTTGTTCGAGCCGCTCCAAGGCGAGCAGATCGGGCGGCTGCTCGCCGCCGGGCGCAGCCGGGGGCGCATCGGCGGCCTGTGGCCGATGGCAGGACCGAACATCGAGCGCTTCCTCGCCGAGCGCGGCAAGCGCTACGAGGATTACGCCTTCATCCCGGTGCAGGGGCGCTACTACATCGCGCTGCTCGCGTTCGAGCGCCCGGGCGGCCGCTACGCCGGCGCGCTCTACACCCACGATCGCCTGCGGACGCTGTACCGGTACTAGAGCGCGGAGAAATCGCCGTGGCGGCCCCTGCCGCCGGCGAAGCGCGCGGCGCCTGCCGCGCCCTCGGCGAAAAATGCAGGCAAGCCGTTGCGCCACTCGTAGCGCATCGCGTCGCGCAACGGCAGCCCTTGCTGGCGGTGCACCGAGCGCCGGTCCGCCCGCATGCAGGCTTGGGGAAAGCGCGAGATCTCTTGCGCCATCGCTTCGGCGAACCGGCGCGACTCGCCGTCCGGCACCACGTGCTCGCAGGCGCCGATGCGCAACGCCTCCTCGGCCGGCACCTTGCGCCCGGTGAGGATGATCTCCATCGCGCGCCCCATGCCCACGAGCCGCGGCAGGCGCACCGTGCCGCCGTCGATCAACGGCACGCCCCAGCGCCGGCAGTAGACGCCGAAGTAGGCGGAAGCTTCCATCACGCGCACGTCGCACCACAGCGCGACCTCGAAGCCGCCCGCGACCGCGGGCCCTGCGATCGCCGCGATCACCGGCTTGTCGAGCTCCAGGCGCGTCGGCCCCATCGGCCCGCGCGGCAGCGGTCCGTCCCCCTCCGGGTAATCGATCGTGGCGATGTCGCCGCCGCCGGAGGCGGCGTGTCTTAGGTCGTAGCCGGCGCAGAAAGCACCGCCTTCTCCCCAGAGCACCGCGACGCAGGCTTGCGCATCCCGGTCGAACGCGGTGAAGGCCTCGGCGAGCGCCTCGGCGCTCGCCGGGTCCATGGCGTTGCGCGCCTCGGGGCGCGAGTGGATCACGGTCCAGACCTTGCCGCTTTTCTCGACGCGCACGCTCATCGTTCGTCTCCCGGTTGCGGAATCGGCTTGCCGCTGTCGCGCCACTTCACGGCCTCCTGGAACCCGTGCGCCTCGGCGTAGCGCTTGAACCAGACGCCCTCGGGCGAGTGGCGCGTGATGCCGTCGAAAAGCGTCGCGATCATCTGCGTGCCGGCGAGCCCCATGTTGTCGTAGGCCTGGTTGATCATGAGCTTTTGCATCATGAGCTGGTTGCGCGGCACGCCGGCCATGCGCTTCGCGAGCGCGTTCACCGCGGCGTCGAGCTGTTTCGCCGGTACCGCGTCGTACACCAGGCCCCAGGCCTTCGCCGTGCGGCCGTCGATGGTGTCGCCGGTGAGGAGCATCCTCTTCGCCTTCTCAGCGCCCAACCGGTAGACCCACATTGCCGTGGTCGGGCAACCCCAGACGCGCGCCGGCATGTAGCCGATCTTCGCGTCCTCGGCCATCACCACGAGGTCGGCGCACAGCGCGATGTCCGAGCCGCCCGCGACCGCGTAGCCCTGCACCTTGCAGATCACCGGCTTGTAGCTGCGCCAGAGCGAGAAGAAATCCTCGGTCCAGCGGCGCATCAGCCGGTAGTCGCGCATGGGATCCCAGGGCATTTCCTGATTCACCGATCCGGCGCGGCCCTTCTTTTCGGCGAACATCTTGAGGTCGTAGCCGGCGCAAAAGGCCCGGCCCGCGCCGGCGAGCACGATGACGTGCACGCGGTCGTCGGCGCCCGCGGCCTCCACCGCGCGCCGGATCTCGCCCGGCATCCGGTCGTTGATCGCGTTGAGGCGCTGCGGCCGGTTGAGCGTGATGCGCGCGATGCGGCCGCCCACCGCGTATTTCAGAGTGCTGAATCGCATCGGAACCTCCCGGCCCTAGAATAAGCCATGCGCAAGGTGCTCTGGCACTTCGATTTCATCTCGCCCTTCGCCTACCTGTGCCTGCACCGGCTGAAGGAGCTGCCGGCCGATGTGCGCGTCGAGTACCGCCCGCTGCTGTTCGCCGGGCTGCTCGCGCACCACGGGCAGAAGGGACCCGCGGAGATTCCCTCCAAGCGCCGCTACACGTATCGCTGGTGCCACTGGTGGGCACGCGAGCTCGGCGTGCCGCTGCGTTTTCCGCAGGGCCACCCGTTCAACCCGCTGCACCACCTCAGGCTCTGCATCGCCGCGGGCTGCACGCCGGAAGCCGTGCGCCGGATCTTCGATGCCATCTGGACGACGGGTCGGGACGCCAGCGATCCGGCAGCGTTTGCCGCGCTCGCGCGCTCGCTGGGAGTGGACGAGGCGAAGCTCGCCTCGCAAGCGGTGAAGGATGCGCTGCGCGCCAACACCGACCAGGCGGTGGCGCGCGGCGTGTTCGGCGTGCCGACGTTCGAGGTGGACGGCGAGCTTTTCTGGGGCGCGGACTCCGTGCCCTTTGTTACCGCCTTTCTCGAGAACCCCGCCGTGCTGAAGAGCGACGAGGTGCGGCGGCTGGACGGACTGCCCGTCGCCGCCGCCAGAAAAACCTAGTTCGCTAGCCGTACTTGCGCAGGTCTTCGATCACCTTGCCGTCGTTCGGCAGGCTGCCCGGGGCGACCAGCTCGACTTCGCCCCGGAGCTTGGTGACTTCGCGGATCGTGGCGACGATCGCCTCGGCAAGCCCCGCCGGGCGCTCCGTCGCCTCGCACTTCAGCGTCATGCGGTCGTTGCCGGTCTCGCCCTCGACTACCAGGCGCGCCTTCAGCACTTCCGGGTGCCGGCGCACTGCCTCGCCCACCTGCTTGGGCGTGACGAACATCGCGCGCACCTTGGTGGTCTGGTCGGCGCGCCCCATCCAGCCGCGAATTCGCGTGTTGGTGCGGCCGCAGGGGCTTGTGCCGGGCAGCACCGCCGACAGGTCGCCGGTGCCGAAGCGGATCAGCGGGTAGTCGCGGTTGAAGGTGGTGATCACCACCTCGCCCACTTCGCCGGGCGCAACCGGGTCGCCCGTGCCCGGGCGCACGATCTCGAGCAGCAGCCCTTCGTCGAGGATCATGCCCTCGTTGGGCGAGCCGTCGGGCGCGAGCGATTCGTAGGCGAGGAGCCCCAGATCCGCGGTGGCGTAGGTCTGCGACACGCGGATGCCGCGCTCGAGCATCGCTTTCCTCAGCGCGGGCGGCAGGTACTCGGCGCCTACGTGCGCCTTCTCGAGCGAGGAAATGTCGGCCTTCAGCTCGTCGGCCTTCTCCACGATCAGCTTGAGGAACGAGGGCGTACCGACGAAGCCCACGGCGCGCAAATCGGCGATCGTCTGCACCTGCATCTCGGTCTGCCCGACGCCGGTCGGCACCACGGTGCAGCCCACGGCGCGCGCGCCCGCCTCGAGCATCGCACCCGCGGGCGTGAAGTGGTAGGCGAAGGTGTTGACGATCAGGTCGCCTGCGCGGAAGCCTCCGGCGAACAGGCCGCGCCCCGTGCGCCACCAGTCCTTGCCGCGCCCTTCCGGTTCGTAAAGCGGCCCGGGCGAAACATACAGCTTGGCGAGCTTCGCGAGTGGCGTGGCGTTCAACCCGCCCAGCGGACGCTCGGCCTTCTGCAACTCCGAGAGATCGGACTTGCGCGTCACCGGGAGCGTGGCGAGCCCCTTGCGCGTGCGGATCTTCGCGGGATCAACGCCCTCGAGGATGCGGGCGAAACCGGGTGCGCGGCGCTTGGCGTGCGCGACGAGCTTCGGCAGCGCGGCCAGCAGCGCCTGCTCGCGCTGCTTCGGCGAGCGCGTCTCGAGCCGGTCGTAGAAATCGGGATCCATGGAAATTGGGGTCAGAGCCCTATTTCGGAGAATCGGGGACCGACCCCGAAAATCGAGAACCAGAAAGAATCGGGGTCTGTCCCCGAGGCGAAATAGGGCTCTGACCCCGATTTCGGACCCCGATTTCGCGCGATTTTCATAGCCAGCGCTTGCGGCGGCGGTAGGACTTGACGTCGCGGAAGCTCCTGCGTCCCGCGGTCGAGAAGCCGAGGTAGAACTCCTTCACGTCCTCGTTCTCGGCGAGGTCCTTCGCCTCGCCGTCCATCACCACGCGGCCGTTCTCCAGGATGTAGCCGTAGTCGGCGAACTTGAGCGCCATGTTGGTGTTCTGCTCTGCGAGCAGGAAGCTCACGCCCTCCTTCTGGTTGAGCGCCTTGACGATGCCGAAGATCTCCTCCACCAGCTGCGGCGCGAGGCCCATGGAGGGCTCGTCGAGCAGGATCATCTTGGGACGCGCCATCAGCGCGCGGCCGATCGCCGTCATCTGCTGCTCGCCGCCCGAGGTGTAGCCGGAGAGCGACTTGCGCCGCTCCTTGAGCCGCGGGAAATACCGGTAGACCACCTCGAGGTCGGCCTTCAAGTCGGCGTTGCCGCGCGTGTAGGCTCCAGTGAGCAGGTTCTCCTCCACCGTAAGGTGCTGGAAGCAGTGCCGCCCCTCCATCACCTGCACCACGCCGCGCTTGACCAGCTCCGCCGGATTGAGCTGGTCGATGCGCTCGCCCTTGAACTCGATCTGCCCCTTGGTGACGTCGCCGCGCTCGGCGCGCAGCAGGTTCGAGATCGCCTTGAGCGTGGTGCTCTTGCCGGCACCGTTGGCGCCGAGCAGCGCCACGATCTGGCCTTCCTGCACCTGCAGCGACACGCCCTTCAGAACAAGGATGACGTGGTCGTAGATGACCTCGATGTTGCTGACCGAGAGGTAGGCCTGCGGCTGGGCTTGCGGCTTCGGGACTGCGGACATCGGCTCTACCGGATCTCCTGCTGTGCCGCGAAATCAAACGGCGGGCCGAAGCCCGCCGCTTTCAATTTCGCGAAATCAACCCGCACGCCGCTTCCGCGGCGTGTCGGTCTTTATTTCTCTTTCGAGCAATCTCGCGGAGTGATGCCCTTTTCCTTCGCGTACTGCGCGGCGGAGGCCTCGATCATCGGCCGCACCAGCTTCTGGTCGGACGAGATCCAGTCGGTGATCACCTTCCATTGCTTGCCGTCCCACTGCTGGAACTTCACCTGGCCGCCGCCCTCGTGGTCCGCGCACGAGACCTTGAGCGGCTGCATGAACCCCGTCGCGCCGAGCTTCTTGAGGTAGGCGTCGTCCATGCTCAGGTTCTCGAGCCCCCAGCGCACTTGCTCGCCGGTCATCGGCTGGCCCTTGCCGAAGCGCTCCTGGGCCTTGCGCACGGCCTCGACCGTGACGATGGCAAACACCACGCCGCGGTTGTAGTAGATCGAGCCCACGCGCGACTTGTCCTCCATCTCCCCCTGCCCCTTGGCGTAGACGTGCTTCTGGATGTCCTGGATCACTGGGTAATTCGACCCGGAGACGTTGAAGCCGGCGGCAATGTAACCCTTCGCCGCGTCGCCGGCGGGAATCACGTCCTCCTCGGCGCCCGACCACCACACGCCGATGATCTTCTCGCGCGCGTAGCCGGCACGCTGCGCGGCCTTCAATGCGGTCGGGTTCATCACGCCCCAGCCGCGAAGGATGACCCAATCGGGCTGGATCTGCCGGATCTGCAGCCACTGCGCCTGCTGCTCGTTGCCGGGGTGCGGCACGGCGATGTGCGTGACCTGGAAGCCGTAAATCTTCGCCTGGGCGTCCAGCACCGGGATGGTTTCCTTGCCGTAGGCCGAGTCGTGATACAGGTTCACGATCTTCTTGCCCTTGAGCTTGTCCATGCCGCCCGCCTTCTGGCCCATGAACTTGATCTTGGCGGTGTTCTGCGACCAGTAGGTGGTGATGATCGGAAACACGTACGGGAACACGCGCCCATCGGCCGCGTCGGTGCGGCCGTAACCGACCGAGACGATCGGGATCTTGTCCTGCGTGCCCTTCTCGATGAGCGAGTAGGTGATGCCGGTCGACAGCGGATGGATCAGCGTCGCGCCGGTCGGGCCCTTCTTCTTCGAGCGCTCGTAGCATTCGACGCCACGCGCATTGTTGTATTCGGTCTCGCACTTCTCCCAAGTCAGCTTGACGCCGTTGATGCCGCCGTCACGGGCGTTGATCAGCTTGAAGTAGTCCAGCAAACCGCCGGAAATTCCGGAGCCGCCCGGCGCGTACGGCCCGACCCAGTAGAAATTGGCCGGAACGAACTGCTCCTTCGCCTGGGCCGCCGCCTGACCGGCGAACCCCGCGGCCGCCAGGGCCGCAACCGCGAGCACTGTGGTGGTGCGTTTCATGGTCTGAGCCTCCTCCAGAGGTAAAAGGTTCAGTATAACGATTTGGATGCCCCTGACAAGGCGTTTCCCCACGGCGTCAATGGGGGAAGGGCCACAAGCGCAGCTTCTCCTTGCCGATCTGCCACAGACGGGCCAGGCCGTGCGGCTCGACGATCAGGAAGAACACGATCAGCGCGCCGAAGATGATCAGCTCGATGTTGGACAGCCAAGCGTGCGAGATCTCCACGCCGAGCAGGTGCGACAACGCGCCAAACAGCGTGCTGAGGGAGATCGGCAGGAGCGTGATGAACGCCGCACCGATGAACGAGCCGAGGATCGAGCCCACCCCGCCGATGATGATCATGAACAGGATGCGGAACGACAGGTCGAGGTTGAACGCCTCGGGCTCGACCGTCCCCAGGTAGCAGAACGCATACAGCGCGCCCGCCACGCCGCAATAGAACGAGCTGATGGCGAATGCGAGCAGCTTGGTCTTCATCATCGGGATGCCGATCACCGCGGCGGCGACGTCCATGTCGCGCACCGCCATGAAGGCGCGCCCGGTTTCGCTGCGCATCAGGTTCTTGGCCGCCAGCGCCATCAGCCCGACGATTGCGAGAGTCAGCAGATACTTCTGCGCCGCAGTTTCGAAGACATAGCCCAAGATCTCGATCTTTCCCGCCGTGATCACTCCCGACGAGCTGTAGTTGGAGAACCAGCCGAAGCGCTGCAGCGCCCAGAGCACGAAGAACTGGCAGGCGAGCGTCGCCACCGCGAGGTAGAAGCCCTTGATGCGCAACGACGGCAGCCCGAACACGATCCCGACCGCGGCCGCGCACAGCCCGGCGAGGGCGAACGACGCCAGGATCGGCATGCCGGGGATGCGCAGCTCGAAGTTGTAGGCCATGAACGCGCCCACCGCCATGAAGGCTGCGGTGCCAAGCGAAAGCTGTCCGGCGTAACCAGTGAGGATGTTGAGGCCGAGCGCCGCGAGCGAAAAGATCAGGAACGGCGTCAGGATCGCGGCGAACCAGTACTGGTTCGCCACCAGCGGCACGATGACGAAAGCGAAGAGCAGGAGCAGCAGCACGCCGATCCGGTCCTGCAGGATCGGGAAGATCTGCTGGTCCTCGGCGTAGGTGGACTTGAACTGGCCGGCTTCTCGATAGAGCATGGCTCAGACCCGATCGATGATTTTCTCGCCGAACATTCCCTGCGGGCGCACGAGGAGGAACAACAGCGCGATCACGTAGCCGAACCAGGACTCGATGCCCTGCAGGTTCACCGCGCCCCCGAAGAACTGCGTAAGCGGCGCGTTGAACATCTGCGGCAGATAGACTTCGGCGAGCTTTTCCGACGCCCCCACGATCAGTCCGCCGATGATCGCTCCCATCACCGACTCGAAGCCGCCGATCAGCAGCACGGGCAGTGCCTTGAGGGCGATGAAGGTGAGGGCGTACTGCACGCCGTTGCGCGAGCCCCACATCAGCCCGGCGACGAGCGCGACGAACCCGGCCACCGCCCAGACGATCGCCCAGATGTTTTTGAGCGGAATGCCGATGGCGAGCGCCGCCTGGTGGTCGTCGGCCACCGCGCGCAGCGCGCGCCCGATGCGCGTGTACTGGAAGAACAGCGCGAGCCCCGCGACCAGCACTGCGGCGATGCCGGCCGCGGTGATGTCGAACTGGCTGATGCTCATGCCGGAGCGATCGAGCAGCCAGCCGATCGGCTCGTCCCTGATGCCCAGCTCCAGGCCGTGCGGCTGCGAGCCCCAGACGAGCTGCGACAGCCCTTCCAGGACGAAGGTAAGGCCGATGGTCGCCATGAAAAGCGTGATCGGCGGCTGGTTGACGAGCGGCCGCAGCACCACCTTCTCGGTGGCGACGCCGAGCACCACCATCACCGCGAGCGTGACGACGAGCGCGAGCCAGAAGTTGACCCCACGCTCGACCAGCGACACGAAGGTGAGCGCGGCGAAGAACACCATCGCCCCTTGGGCAAAGTTGAACACGCCCGAGGCCTTGTAGATCAGCACGAAGCCGATCGCCACCAGCGAGTACATCACGCCGGCGAGAAGCCCGCCGATCAGCACCTCGAAGAAGAACGCGACGTTCATGTCAGTGCGCCACCCCGAGGTAGGCGTCGATCACCGCCTGGTTGGCGCGCACCTCGTCGGGCGTGCCGTCGGCGATCTTGCGCCCGTAGTCGAGCACCACCACGCGGTCCGAGATGTCCATCACCACGCCCATGTCGTGCTCGATCAGCACGATGGTGGTGCCGAAGTGGTCGTTGACGTCGAGCACGAAGCGGCACATGTCCTGCTTTTCCTCCAGGTTCATGCCCGCCATGGGCTCGTCCAGCAGCAGCAGCGTCGGCTCGGCGGCGAGCGCGCGCGCCAGCTCGACCCGCTTCTGCAGGCCATAGGGCAGCCGGCCCACGGGGGTCTTGCGCACGTGCTGGATCTCGAGGAAGTCGATCACCTCCTCGACCGCGCGCCGGTGCTCGAGCTCCTCCTTCTTGGCCCGACCCAGCCACAGCGCCTGCTCGAGGAACGAAGTGCGCATCTTGAGGTTGCGGCCGGTCATGACGTTGTCCAGCACCGTCATGCCCTTGAACAGCGCGATGTTCTGGAAGGTGCGCGCAATGCCCATCGAGGCAGCCTCGTGCGAGTCCATGTCGTGGAACTCTCGCCAGGCGCCGTTCGCGCGCAGGCGGATCTTGCCCTGCTGCGGATGGTAGACGCCGTTGATCACGTTGAGCATCGAGCTCTTGCCGGCGCCGTTGGGGCCGATGATGGCGCGCACCTCGTGCTCGCGCACGTCGAAGGAGACCTCGGTGAGCGCCTTGACGCCGCCGAAGGCGAGCGACACGCCCTCGACCGAGAGCACCGGCTCGCCCGCGAGGTGTGCACGGTTCATCCGGGAGTCGTCACGCCGCCTTGCGCGCCGCGGCGGGCGGGAAGGTCTTCGCGTCGCGCAGCTTGAGGTCGGCCGAGAGCATGCCGGTGCGGCCGTCCTCGTACTTCACCTGCGCCTCGATGTGCACCGAGTCCTTGCCGGCGTAGAGCGCGTCCACCAGCGGCTGGTACTTCTCGGCGATCGCGCCGCGGCGGACTTTCCGCGTGCGCGTCAGCTCGCCGTCGTCGGCGTCCAGTTCCTTGTGCAGCACCAGGAACCTGTGAATCTGCGAGTTGGCGATTTCGGGCTCGGCCGCGAGGTCGGCGTTTACCTTCTCCACGCAGTCGCGGATCAGGTCGTAGACCTCGTCGCGCGAGGCGAGGTCGGTGTAGCCCGAGAACGGCATGTTGCGCTTCTCGGCCCAGTTCGCCACCGCGTCCATGTCGATGTTGATGAAGGCGCACACCTCGTTGCGCCCCTGTCCAAAGGCCACCGCCTCCTTGATGAAGGGGAAGAACTTGAGTTTGTTCTCGAGGTACTTGGGCGCGAACAGCGTGCCGTCGGCGAGTTTGCCGACGTCCTTCACGCGGTCGATGATCTTGACGTGGCCGTCGGAGTCGAAGTAGCCCGCGTCGCCGGTGTGGAACCACCCCTCGGCGTCCTTTGCCTCCAGGGTCGCCTGAGGGTTCTTGTAGTACTCCTTGAACAGGCCCGGGGAGCGGATCACCAGCTCCCGGTTCGGCGTGAACTTGAGCTCGACGCCTTTCACCGCGGGCCCGACGGTGTCGGCCTTCACCTGGCCGTTGGGCTGGATGCAGACGAATACGCTCGTCTCGGTGGAGCCGTAGAGCTGCTTGAGGTTGATGCCGATCGAGCGGTAGAACTTGAACAGATCGGGCCCGATCGCCTCGCCCGCGGTGTAGGCGACGCGCACCCGGCTCATGCCGAGCACGTTCCTGAGCGGCCCGTAGGTGCACAGGTCGCCGATCCAGTAAGCCAGGCGGTCGAGCGCGCCGGCGGGCTTGCCGTCGAGGATCGCGCCGCCGACGCGCTGTGCCACGCCCATGAAGTAGCGGTAGAAGTGGCGGCTCACGGGCCCCGCGTCCTCCATCCGGATCGAGACCTGCGTGAGCAGCGCCTCGAGCACCCGCGGCGGCGCGAAGTAATAGGTCGGCCCGATCTCGCGCATGTCGCTCATCACCGTCTCGGCCGCCTCCGGACAGCAGATGCAGTAGCCGGTGACGAAGGGCTGCGCGTAGGAAAAGATGTTCTGCCCGATCCACGCCGGCGGCAGGTAGGCGAGCACCACGTCCCGGTCGGTGAGTCCCTCCATGTCGGCGGCGGCCTTGGCGCGGTCGATGAGCGAGTGGTGCGTGAGCACCACGCCCTTGGGGTTGCCGGTGGTGCCGGAGGTGAAGAACATGGCGGCGGTGTCGCCGCCGGAGCCCTTGGCGATCTCGGTCTCCACGAACCCCGGCTCGTGGCGTTGCGCCTCGCGCCCGAGCTCACGCAGCTTCTCGTAGCCCATCAACTCGGGCTGCTTGTAGTGGCGCATGCCTCGCGGGTCGTCGTAGTAGACGTGCTTGAGCGTCGGGCACTTCGGCAGGATCTCGAGCAGCTTGTCCACCTGCTCCTGGTCCTCGGCAAGCGCGTAGGCGACTTCCGCGTTCTGGATCGGGAACGCCATCTCGGCGGCGATCGCATCCTGGTAGAGCGGCACCGGGATTCCGCCCAGGCACTGCGCCGCGCACACCGCGGCGTAGATCCGCGGCCGGTTGTCGCCCACCAGCGCAAGATGATCGCCGCGCTTGAACCCCTGCGAGGCGAGCGCCGCCGCGAGCGCGCGCACCTCGTCGGCAAACTCGCGCCAGGTCCAGGTCTGCCAGATGCCGAGGTCCTTCTCCCGGATCGCGGGACGGTCCGGCCGCACCTTTGCGTGGTGCAGCAGGAGCTTCGGAAAGGTATCCAGGCCGGCGAGGCTCTCGGCCATTTCGCGCCCTCCTCCAACGACTTACGCGGGGCGCGTATTTTTACATAGGCTTGACGCCGGGGGAACAGCGGCCGATTCTGCGTCCCACTGCCGATACATCAGCGCGCCGAGAGCACAGGGCGGGCAGGGCGTCCTGGTCCGGCGAGGGCGGGGACCCACGCCCTAGCGCGGCCGCACGTCGAAGCGCATGTAGGGCTCGCGCTCGAGCTGCGCGAGCAGGTTCACTTCCCAGGTCAGGTACTGCTGCATCGCTTCCTCGACGCCGCGCGCGCGGTCGTAGGGGCGGTACCAGACATCCTCGGTCGCCGTGAGCAGCTTCGGATCGCCGTCTGCCAGGGGTTCTTCGGTGGCGAAGCCGGCCTGGTTCCACGCGGCCGCACCGCCTGCGAGGTAGCAGGCGCGCGAATAACCGAGCGCGAGCGCGTCCTGCGCCGCGTAGCGCGAGAGCCGCCCATCGGCGCATACGAAGGCGAGCGGTGCGTCCTTCGCGAATCGCGCGAGACATTCGGCGAGGCGCGAGCGCATCGCATACCAGGCGCCGGGAATCCGCGCCTTGCGGTAGCTGAGGCTCTCGCCGACGTCGATCGCCTCCACGCCGCCGCGCGCGAGCGCCTCCTTCAGCGCCGCGGGTGAGATCGATCGTGCATCGAGCGCCGCTTCGCCCAGGCCCGGCACCGCGCCAGTTCCGGTCTCGAGCGTACCCGCCAGGCCGTCGCGCAGCACGTGGACCTCCGTCCAGCCCATCTGCCCGAGCCAGTGTGCCGTCATCACCGCCTGCACCGCGTCGCGGTCCACGAGCACGACGCGAGCGTTCCTCACCGCGGCGTAGGCGTCGGTCGCCTGCACGAGCTGCCCGCCGGGCGCGTTGCGCGAGCCCGGCAGGTGGCCGGCCGCGTAATCCTCCGGCAGTCGCACGTCGAAGACGTAGGTGGTGCGCGTCGGGTCCTCGCGCATGCGCTCTAGGCCCGCGCGATCGATGAACTGCACGCCGTAGCGCTCGGCCACCTCGCGCGCGAGCGCCTGCGCCGCGGCGAGCCCCTCGCCCTGCGGCGCCGGGGCGAGGTTGGCCTTTCCCTTCGCCACCTGCAAGCCCGCGAGATGCCAGCCCATGGTGCCGTTCTTGAGCGCGACCACGGGGTTCTTCAGCCCCGCGTTGCGCAGGCTCTGCGCGCCGATGATCGAGCGCGTGCGGCCCGCGCAGTTGACCACCACCGTGGTCTGCGGCGACTTCAGCAGCGCCGGCACGCGGTAGACGAGCTCCGCGCCCGGGCAGTCCATCGCCCCGGGAATGCTCATCATGCGGTACTCGTCCATCGGCCGCGAATCGAGCACCACCACGTCGCGCCCCTCGTCCTGCCAGCGCTTGAGCACCTCGGCGTCGATGCGCGGCGTGTCCTGCGCGTGCTCGACGAGCTCGCCGAACGCCTTGGAGGGCACGTTGGTCCCCGAGAAAAGCTCGTAGCCCGCCGCGCCCCACGCCGCCACCCCGCCCGCCAGCACCGCGAGGTTGAGATAGCCGTGGCGGCGCAGCACGGCGGCGGCGCGCTGCGCGAGCGACTGATCGTCGTCCGCCAGCACGATGCGCACGTCCTTGCGCGGCAGGAGCATCGGCGCCATGAGCTCCAGCCGCGAAAGCGGAACGTTCGACGCCGCAAGCAGGTGCGAGCGCGCGAATACGCCCCCTTCGCGCACGTCGAGGACCGCGAGCTCCTCGCCGTCCTCGAGCATCGCGCGCAGGGTGGGCGCGTCAACCCAGGGCGAGACGAACACCGGGTGCGCCATGAAGCGCTGGTACTTGCCGCCTTGCGGCCCGGGAAAGAACACGCGCCCGGGAAGGTCGGCGAGGCTGCGGCCGTAGAGATGCAGGTGCAGGCTCGGCGCATCGCCCTTCACCTCGATGGTGTGGAAGTCGTCGGGCAGGAACGCGACCGCGTTGCCGCGCTGGCAGGTGAGCTCCCAGCGCTTCTCCAGCCGGCCCTCGCCGGGAACCGAGCGGTCGTCCACCCTCTCGTAGGCGACGTTGTGCTCCTCGCCGTAGACGCCCGAAATTGCCGCCCAGGTGGTGTGGTTGTGCGGCGGCTGCGCCTTGCCGCCTGCGCCCGCCGAGGCGTAAAGGGCGTAGCGCAGGTCCTCGTCCACCGCGAGCTCGAAGATGGCCCCGGTCTTTCCAGGCGCGACCGCGAACTGCCCGGGCGGAAAAAGCTCGCTGCGCGAGGCGAGCGCGATCAGCTCGGACTTGATTTTCTCCAGGTCCGCGCGCGTGACTTCCGGGCGCGGCGCGATCGCGCGCACGCGCGCGAGCGTCGCGCGCACCGCCTCGTGCCGCGCCTGCATCAGCTGGCTTGCCTGCATGGGCCCCTCCTCGGGCGCGAGCATAACCCCTCGGTGCCCGCCAGACCAAGGGGGTGCCGGAGGCGCGAAGTGTAAAGTCAGACTTTACACTTCGGGGTGCTCTGCCCGCCTCGCCGCGCCGGGCGGCTCGCCGGCGGCGACCAGCAGCGCGCCGCGCAGCCAGCGCGCCGGCAGCAGCGGTTCGGCGAGCCGCGCGAGCCGACCGCCGCCGGGCAGGAATACGGCGCTGCGCAACCGGAGCGCGCGCACGCCCAGGCCGAGGAAGAGCGCGCGCGCTTCGTCGGGCGTGTGCCAGCGCGCGCCGCGGTAGGCGCCGCGCTCCGCCTTCTCGCCGTAGAGGAGACTTCGGCGGTTGAGCAGCCCGATGGCGAAGCGCCGCCGCGTCACGCGAAGGAGCTCCACGACCGCGCGCCGCTCCTCGCGCACGAAGCATAGCGCCGCGACCGACACGGTCAGGTCGAAGCTGCGGTCCGGGAACGGCAGCGACTCGGCGATTCCAGGAACGTAAGCTTCCCCGGCGGCCGCGTTGGCGCGCGCGAACTCGAGCCAGGCGCCGTTGGGGTCGAGGCCGGTCGCCGCGACGCCGCGCTCGCGCGCGAAGCGGCGCGTGAAGTAGCCGGTGCCGCAGCCGATGTCGAGCAGCGTCTCTCCGGCGCGCGGCTCAAGCAGCGACGCGAGCAGCCGGAACTCCGCCTCGCCGATCCACGCGCCGCGCGGCGTGCGGTACCAAGCGTCGTATTCCGCCGCGGCAATGGGGGCTGTATTCGTCGTAGGGCGGCTCCGCCGGGGGGCGCTCGATTGCGCCGCGCCCTCGCCATGTTAGCCTCCGCGGGCCGCCGCCCGGGACCGGAATCTGCGATGTGGAGACTCCGAGGACTGTTCGACGACATCCCGGTCGTGGACGTCCTCGACGTCGGCGCGGCGCTGGGCGAGCGCCCTGTGTACCAATCGCTCGCCGGGGCAGGGGCAGCGCGCAATTCGGGCTTCGAGCCCGTGCCCGCGGAGCGCGACAAGCTGCGCGCCCGGTACGGCCCGCCGCACCGCTTCTATCCGGATTTCGTAGGCGACGGCAGGCCGCACACATTCTACGAAACGCGCTGGAGCCTGACGGGGTCGCTGTTCGGGCCCAACCAGGCGCTCAATGCGACGTTCCAGGCGCTGGCCGAAGCCGCGGCGCTGGTCAGGACCCGCACTGTGCGCACCGTGCGCCTCGACGACGTCGCCGGGCCGGACGACGTCGACTTCGTCAAGATCGACGTCCAGGGCGCGGAGCTGATGGTGTTCGAGAACGCGCTTCGCGTGCTGTCGCAGGCGGTGCTGGTCCAGACCGCGGTCGAGTTCGTGGAGCCGTACAGAGAGCAGCCGCCGATCGCCGACGTCGACCGCCACTTGTGCGTCGCGGGCTTCCTGTTCCACACTTTCCTCGGCTTCGGCTCGCGCGCGTTCAAGCCGCTGCTGAAGAAGGCGCAGAAGGAAGCCGGCTTTCGCCAGCTGCCCTGGTCGGACGCGGTCTAGGTGCGCGATTTCATGCGCCTCGCGCCGTTGCCGGAGGCGAAGCTCGCGACACTCGCGCTGCCGCTGCACGACCCCTACCAGTCGTTCGACCTGTGCCACGTGGTGCTCGCCGGGCTCGACCGCCGCGGCACCGGGAACGGCGCCGCGCGCTACCTCGAGCGCCTCACCGGCGCTTCGGCGCCGAGAGGCCAGCCGCAGCGGGCGGCATCACCGATCGCGTGGGGCCACGCCGTACCCGTTGCGGCCGAGGTGCTCGAATACCAGGCGCCGTGCCTCGTCGCGGGCGAGCGCCATGAAGGCCTGCGAGGCGAGCGACACCTGCTTGCCGACGGGGTAGACGATCTGCCAGGGCCGCTCGACCGGCAGTCCCTGCACGTCGAGCGCCACGAGCTGCGGCAAGTCCGTGTCGAGGCCCAGCGTGTAACGCGACAGGATCGAGACGCCGAGGCCGGCGAGGATCGCCTGCTTCACCGCCTCGTTGGTCGAGAGCTCCATGCGCACGCGCGGCTCGACGTGGTGGCGGTCGAACAGCTCCAAGGCGACCTGCCGCGTGCCCGAGCCCGCCTCGCGCATCAGGAACGGCTCGAGCGCGAGGCGCTCGAAGGCAATCGCGTGCTCCCCGGCGAGCGGGTGGTCGGCGCGCGCGAAGGCGACCATCGGGTTGGGCAGGATCACCTGGCTCACAATCTCCTGCTCGAGCGGCGGGTTGGCGAACACGTACAGGTCGTCCGCGTTGTCCGCGAGGCGCGCCATCAGCGCCCGGCGGTTGTGGATCTCGAGGCTCACCTCGACGTTCGGATGGCGCGCGACGAACGCCGCCAGCAGGCGCGGCGCGAAGTACTTGCCGGTGGTGCTCACCGCGAGCCGCAGCCGCCCGCCTTCCAGGCCCCGCAAGGCGGCGAGTGCCTCTTCTATCCCGGACAACGCGCCGAACAGCTCGCCGCAGCCCTGGTAGAGCGCGCCGCCGGCGACGGTAAGGTGGATCGTCCTGCCGATCTGCTCGAACAGCGGCAGCCCCACGGCGTCGCTTAGCTTCTTCATCTGCGTCGAGACCGTGGGCTGCGCGAGGTGCAGCTCCTCGGCGGCGCGCGTGAAGCTGCCGAGCCGCGCGCTCGCTTCGAACACCGCGAGCTGCGGCAGCATGCCATGCCTGAGGTAACGCCTGATGCGGGCGAGCGTCATGACGCGAGTCTCCTTTGCTTTCGAGGCAAAGGTCTCGCTCACCCTGCGTTTTCGAGGGCCCTCGCGACCGGGGCCGGCGGCCCGGAATGACGGTGGCGAGGCGGCGGCCCGAGGGGCCGCGGAACTACTCCCGCTTTGCGGCTGCCGCGGCGCGAAGTCCCGGCAGCCGGCGCCTTTCTAGCATGCGCGCGGAACGGGCGCAAGCACGACACCGCATCGCGCTTCGCGATCGCAACGATCGCGTTGCGCGATGCATGCCGGGCCGGATTGCGCCACCCATCGCACAGTGCAAGCGCCGCCATCGCAACAAGCGATTTTTCATCGCCGCGCGGCGGCACGACAATCTGCGCCACGACAACCTGCGCCGCACGCCATGGAGCTATTCTCGACCGAATTCCTCGCAGCGCTGTTCGCGATCGTCGTCATCGACCTGGTGCTCGCGGGCGACAACGCCATCGTGATCGCGCTCGCCGCACGCAACGTTCCGCGCCACCTGCAGCGGCGCGCGGTGTTCTGGGGCACGGTCGGCGCGATCGCCGTGCGCAGCGCGATGACCCTGCTCGTAGTCTGGCTGCTCAAGGTCCCGGGCCTGCTTCTGGTCGGCGGCGTGCTGCTCGTCTGGATCGCCTACCGGCTGCTGCTGCCCGAGGAAGCCGACGAGAACGGGCGCATCGGCCGCGCCGCGAGCTTCTGGAGTGCGATGCGCACCATCGTCGCGGCCGACGCGGTGATGGGCCTGGACAACGTGCTCGCCGTGGCGGGCGCGGCGCACGGCAGCTACCTGCTGGTGGTGCTCGGCCTGCTGATCAGCGTACCGATCGTGGTATGGGGCTCGACACTCATGCTGAGCTGGGTCGAGCGCTACCCGGTGATCGTCTACTTCGGCGCCGGCGTGCTCGCCTGGACGGCGGCCAAGATGATCACCTCGGAGCCGCTCGCCCGCGACGCCTTCACCGCCTACGGCTTCACCGTGCCGCTCACCTACCTCGTGATCGTCGCGGGCGTGCTGTGGGCGGGCTTCGTGCACAACCACCGCAGGCTCGAATCGCGCATCAGCGCGCGCCTCGCCGCGCTCGCCGCGCCCGCAACCCCCGCTCTCGACTCAACCGATGGAGGCGCCCCGATGCAGAGAATCCTCGTTCCCGTGGACGGATCGCGCAACGCCGAATACGCGCTGCGCCAGGTCGTCAACAGCTACCTCGCCGATCCGGCGCTCGAAGTGCACCTGCTCAACGTGCAGGCGCCTTTCTCGCGCCGGGTCGCGCAATTCGTGCGCAAGAAGACGCGCGACGACTTTCACCGCGAGCAGGCCGACAAGGCGCTCGCCCCGGCGCGCGCGCTGCTCGAGCGCCACGGCGTGCCGCACTCGGCGCACGTCAAGCTCGGCGACAAGGCGAAGGTGATCGTCGACGAGGCGCGGCGGCTGCGCTGCCAGCGCATCGTCATGGCCACCGCGCGCAAGAACTCGATCACCCGCATGCTCGAGGATTCGGTGACCAACAAGGTGCTGGAGCAGACTTCGGTGCCGGTCGAGATCGTCGCCGGCGCGGCCATCTCGCGCATCGAGCGCTGGGGCGTGCCGGCCGGCCTGGGCGCCGCGCTCGCGCTGTTGTTCGCCGCCGCCGACTAGCAGTTTGTTGAAATTCGCCGCG
>CAZVHU010000036.1:0-23447 GCA_964627075.1 uncultured Enterobacteriaceae bacterium
GATCCGCGCCTGCCTCGCGCCGGTGGCGGAAACCGAAACGGTCGCGACGCGCGAGGCGCTCGGCCGCATCCTCGCCGAGGACATCGTGCCGGCGATCGACGTGCCGGCGCACGACAACTCGGCGATGGACGGCTACGCGGTGCGCGCCGCCGACCTCGCCGGCGGCGGCGAGACGCGCCTCGAGGAGATCGGCACCGCTTTCGCCGGCCGCCCGTTCGACGGCTCGGTCGGCGCGGGCCAATGCGTGCGCGTGATGACGGGCGCCGTGATGCCCAGGGGCGCAGACACCGTGGTGGTGCAGGAAGTGACGCGAAAGGAGGGCGCCCGCATCGTCATCCCCGCCGGGCAGAAGGCGCGGCAGAACGTGCGCTACGCCGGAGAGGACCTGAAGAAAGGCGTCGCGGTGCTCAAGGCCGGCTCAATCGTGCGGGCGGCCGAGCTTGGCCTCATCGCCTCGCTCGGCATCGCGAGGGTGCGCGTCAAGCGCCGGCTGCGGGTGGCGTTCTTCTCCACCGGCGACGAGCTGGTGTCGATTGGCACGCCGCTCGCCGAGGGGCAGATCTACGATTCCAACCGCTACACGCTGCACGGCATGCTCGCGCGCCTCGGCGTCGAGGCGAGCGACATGGGTGTCGTTCGCGATGACCCCCGGCTTCTCGAGGAGGCGTTCCGCAAGGCGGCGTCGGAAGCGGACGCCGTCGTCACCACGGGCGGCGTCTCGGTGGGCGAAGCCGATTTCGTGAAGGCGCTGATGGCGAAGCTGGGCGAAGTGCTGTTCTGGAAGATCGCCATGCGCCCGGGCCGCCCGATGGCCTTCGGCCGCATCGAGAGCGGCGGCAAGGGCGCCTTCCTCTTCGGCCTGCCCGGAAACCCGGTGGCCGTCATGGTCACGTTCCACCAGTTCGTGCGCGGCGCGCTGCTCGCGCTCGCCGGGTGCGCGGGCGACACCCAGCCGCCGCTGCTTCGGGTGCCGGCGGCGGCGCCGATGCGCAAGGTCCCGGGCCGCACCGAGTACCAGCGGGGCGTGCTGGAGGGAAGTGTAAAGTCAGGCTTTACAGTGCGCCCCACCGGCGCCCAGGGCTCGGGGGTGCTGCGCTCGATGGCCGAGGCCGACTGCTTCATCGTGCTCGAGCACGAGCGCGGCACGGTCGCCGCGGGCGAGCTGGTTTCGGTCCAGCTCATGGACGCGCTCGCCTGATTCGGGGGAAAATCCGGCCGGATGCGCGCCCCCCGACCTGCCCGCGTCGTCGCCCAGCCGCACGCGTGCTGAGCGCATCGAACCTGGAGTGCGTGCGCGGCACGCGGCGGCTGTTCGCCGGCGTCTCGCTCGAGGCCGGGCGCGGCGAGTGCCTGCTCGTCACCGGCCCCAACGGCTGCGGCAAGACCAGCCTGCTGCGCATCCTCGCGGGGCTCGCCAGGCCCGAGCGCGGCGAAGTGCGCTGGAACGGCGAGCCGGCGGCCGAAATCGCAGAGAGCTTTCGAGCCGACCTCGCGTGGTGCGGGCACGGCAACGCGCTCAAGGACGACCTGACGCCGGTCGAGAACCTGCTCGCGTGGTGCGCGCAGCGCGGCCGGCCGGCGAGCACCGGGCAGGCGACCGCCGCCCTCGGCGCACTCGGCCTGCCCGCCTTCGGCAGGCTGCCTTCGCGCGCGCTGTCGCAGGGGCAGAAGCGGCGCGTCGCGCTCGCGCGCCTGCCGCTCGCCGCCTGCCGGCTGTGGATCCTGGACGAGCCGTTGACGTCGCTTGACGACGCCTCGGCGGCGAAGGTGGCCGAGCTCGTCGACGCGCACCTCGTGGGCGGCGGCGTGGCCGTGATCGCGAGCCATCAACCGATCGCGCTCAAGCACGGGGCGCTGGTGGGGCTCGAACTGGGCGGGGCGCAATGAGCGGCGCGGCGTGGACGCCCGCGCTTGCGGCGGTCGTGCGCCGCGACCTGCTGCTCGCGGCGCGGCGCAAGTCGGACGCGCTCGTGACGCTTGGCTTTTTCATCATCGTCGCGAGCCTCTTTCCCCTGGGCATCGGCCCGGAGCCCGAGCTGCTCAAGCGCGTCGCGCCCGGCGTGCTGTGGGTCGCGGCGCTGCTCGCCACGCTGCTCGCGCTGCCGCGGCTGTTCGCCGCCGACTACGAGGACGGCACGCTCGAGCAGTCCGCGCTCGCGCCGGTGCCGCTCACGCTGCTCGCGGTGGGCAAGGTGCTCGCGCACTGGCTGGTGACCGGGCTGCCGCTCGTGATCATCGCACCCTTGCTCGCGCTGCAATACGGACTGCCCGCGGACGCGATCGGCGTGCTGGTCGCATCGCTCGTCCTCGGCACGCCGGTGCTCAGCCTCATCGGCGCGATCGGCGCGGCGCTCACTCTGGGCGTGCGCGGCGGCGCGGTGCTGCTCGCGCTCCTCATCCTGCCGCTCTACGTGCCGGCGCTGGTGTTCGGCGCGGGCGCGGTGGATGCGCGCCTCGCGGGCCTGTCGCCCGCCGCCAGCCTGTCGCTCCTCGGCGCGTGCCTCGCGCTCGCGGCCGCGGCCGCGCCCTGGGCCTGCGCCGCAGCGATCAGGATCGCGCTGGAATGAGGCGATGAGCTACCTGCGCTTCGCCTCGCCGCAGCATTTCTACCCGCTCGCCGGGAGGATGGTGCCGTGGTTCGCGCTGCTCGCCGCGATCTCGGGCGCGATCGGCTTGTGGATCGGCTTCTTCGTCGCGCCCACCGACGCCCAGCAGGGCGAGGCCTACCGCATCATCTTCGTGCACGTGCCCGCCTCCTGGATGTCGATGTTCATCTACCTCGTGATGGCCGGCTGGGCCGGGCTGGGGCTGGTGCTCAACACGCGGCTCTCGTCCATGATGGCGCAGGCGCTCGCCCCCACCGGCGCGATGTTCGCGTTCCTGTCGCTCTGGACCGGCGCGCTCTGGGGCCGTCCCACCTGGGGCACCTACTGGGTGTGGGACGCGCGCCTGACCTCGGAACTTGTGCTCTTCTTCCTGTATCTAGGGTACATGGCCCTGAACGCCTCCATCGACGACACGCGCCGCGCCGACAAGGCCTCGGGCGTGCTCGCGCTCGTGGGCGTGGTGAACGTGCCGATCATCTACTTCTCGGTGCAATGGTGGAACACGCTGCACCAGGGCGCGTCGGTGAGCATTACCCGCGCGCCGAGCATGGCCGCGGCGATGCTCGCCGGGATGCTGGCGATGGCGTTCGCCTTCTGGATGTACTCGATCGCGGTGTCGCTCGCACGCGTGCGGGCGATCATCCTCGAGCGCGAGGCGCATTCGGAGTGGGTGCGCGACTTGAGCGAGGTCAAGCGATGAGCTGGGGCAGCGCGGCAGAATTCCTCGCCATGGGCGGCTACGGCTTCTTCGTCTGGGGCAGCTTCGCGGTGGCCGCGGCGTGCATCGCAGGCGAGCTGCTGCTCGTGCGCGCGCGCATGCGCCAGGCGCTGGAGCAGGCGCGGGCGGCGCGCGAAGGCGCTCGGCCATGAAGCCCCGGCACAAGCGGCTGGTCGCGATCGTCGCGGGGGTGGCGCTGCTCGGCGTTGCCGCGGGGCTGGTGCTCAACGCCCTGCAGAGCAACGTCGCGTTCTTCTTCAGCCCTTCGCAGGTGGCCGCGGGCGAGGCGCCGCGCGACCGCGCCTTCCGCGTCGGCGGCATGGTGCAGGCCGGGAGCGTCAAGCGCGGCAAGGAGAGCCTCGCGGTGAGCTTCGTCGTCACCGACACCGCGCACAGCATCCCGGTGACCTACACCGGGCTGCTGCCCGACCTGTTCCGCGAGGGCAAGGGCGTTGTGGCGCAGGGCTCGCTCGGCGCCGACGGCGTGTTCCGCGCAAGCGAAGTGCTCGCCAAGCATGACGAGAACTACATGCCGCCCGAGGCGGCGCACGCGCTGGAGCAGGCGCAGAAGGCGGGCAAGACCGTGGTGGCGAAGTAAGTGATCGGCGAGCTCGGTCACTTCGCGCTCATCCTCGCCCTGCCCGTGGCGCTCGCGCAAGGCATCCTGCCGCTCGCGGGCGCGGCGCGCGGCGATGCGCGCTGGATGGCGTTCGCGCGGCGCGCCGCCGCGGTGCAATTCCTGCTCGTGCTGCTCGCGTTCGCCGCGCTTTCGATCGCCTTCGCGCAGAACGACTTTTCGGTCGAGTACGTCGCCAGCCACTCGAACTCGAGGCTGCCGCTCGCCTACCGGATCTCGGCGGTGTGGGGCGGGCACGAAGGCTCGCTCCTCCTGTGGATCCTGATGCTCGCGGGCTGGACGCTTGCGGTCGCGTCCGCCTCGCGCGCGCTTCCCGAGGCGATGGTGGCGCGCACCGTGGGCGTGCTGGGCCTGGTGGCCGCGGCGTTCCACGCGTTCATCCTTTTCACCTCCAACCCGTTCGAGCGTCTCGTGCCGGCCGCTGCGGAGGGGCGCGACCTCAATCCGCTCCTGCAGGACCCCGGGCTCGTGTTCCACCCGCCGATGCTCTACATGGGGTACGTGGGGTTCTCGGTCGCATTCGCGCTCGCCATCGCGGCGCTCATCTCCGGGCGTCTGGATGCCGCCTGGGCGCGCTGGTCGCGCCCGTGGACCACCGCCGCGTGGGTGAGCCTCACGCTCGGCATCGCGCTCGGCAGCGTCTGGGCCTACTACGAGCTGGGCTGGGGCGGCTGGTGGTTCTGGGACCCGGTGGAGAACGCTTCCTTCATGCCGTGGCTGGTGGGCACCGCGCTGATTCACTCGCTCGCGGTCACCGAGCGGCGCGGCGCGCTCAAGAACTGGACGCTGCTCCTCGCGATCACGGCGTTCTCGCTGTCGCTCCTCGGCACTTTCCTCGTGCGCTCGGGCGTACTCACCTCGGTGCACGCCTTCGCCACCGACCCGCGGCGCGGCGTGTTCATCCTGGTGCTGCTGGTGCTGGTGATCGGCGCGTCGCTCGTCCTTTTCGCGCTGCGCGCGCCGCGCGTCGCCTCAGGGGGCGGCTTCGATGCAGTGTCGCGCGAGACCTTCCTGCTCGCCAACAACGTGCTGCTCGCGGTGGCGGCGGGCACGGTGCTGCTCGGCACGCTCTATCCGCTCGCGGTGGACGCGCTCGGCGCGGGCAAGATCTCGGTCGGGCCGCCCTATTTCAACGCGGTGTTCGTGCCGATCATGGCGCCGCTCCTTTTCCTCGTGGCGATCGGGCCGCACGCGGCGTGGCGCTCGGCGCGCGCCGGAGAGCTCGCTCGCAGGCTGCGCGCGCCGCTCGCGATCGCGCTCGCCGGCGGCATCGCGGTGCCGTTCGCGATGGGCGCGTTCTCGGCGCTGGCCGCGCTCGGCACGTTTCTTGCCTTCTGGGTGGCGGCATCGGGCGTCGCGCACATCCGCGCGCGCGTGGCGCAGGCGAGCGCCGTCCAGCCGCGCGCCTACTGGGGCATGCACCTCGCGCACTTCGGCATCGCCGCCTGCGTGATCGGCATCACGCTGTCGCGCGGCTACGAGACCGAAAAGGAAGTGCGCATGGCCCCGGGCGACACCCTCACCCTCGGCGCCTACTCGATGAAGATGACCGCGCTGCGCGAAGCCGACGGTCCCAATTACCGCGCCACGGTCGCCGACATCGAGCTCTCGAAGAACGGCGCGCCGCTCAAGGTGCTGCGCCCGGAGAAGCGGAAATACCTTTCTTCCGAGATGCCGATGACCGAAGCAGCGATCGACCCGGGCCTGACGCGCGACGTCTACGTCGCGATCGGCGAGCCGCTCGAGGGCGGAGCCTGGGCGGTGCGCGCGCACGTCAAGCCGTTCGTGGACTGGATCTGGGGCGGCGCGCTGCTGATGGCGATCGGCGGCCTGCTCGCGCTCAGCGACCGCCGTTACCGCCGCGCGCGCGCCGCGCAGGCCGCGGTCACGGCGCAGGAGGCCTGAAGCCATGCGCGTAGCGCTCGTCGCCGGCTTCCTCGTGCTGGTCGCGCTGCTCGCGATCGGCCTCACCCGCAACCCGCGCGAGGTGCCCTCGCCGCTCATAGGCAAGCCGGCGCCCGCGTTCGAGCTGCCAAGGCTCTCCGACCCGGCGGCGAAGTTCTCGCCCGCCGAGATGAAGGGCAAGGTCTGGCTGCTCAACGTCTGGGCCTCGTGGTGCGTCACCTGCCGCGAGGAGCACCCGGTGCTGGTCGATTTCGCAAAGAAGGGCTACGCGCCGCTCGTGGGCCTCAACTACAAGGACCCGCGCGAGGACGCGCTCAGGTGGCTCGCGCGCTACGGCGACCCCTATGTGCTTTCGGCCGCCGACACCGCGGGCCGGATCGGAATCGAGTACGGCGTCTACGGCGTGCCCGAGACCTACGTGATCGACAAGGCGGGCGTGATCCGCTTCAAGCAGATCGGCCCCGTGACGCCGGAGGTGGTGGCAAAGAAGATTCTGCCGCTCATCAAGGAGCTGGAGAAGTGAGGCGCGTGGCGGCGCTGCTCGCCGCGCTGCTCGTCGCCGCGCCGCTTGCCACGCTCGGGCAAGGGGCCCCCGCGCGCGAGGCCAGGCCGCTTGCCGAGGACCCGAAGGTCGAGGCGCGCCTGGCGGCGATCGCCGAGGAGCTGCGCTGCCTGGTGTGCCAGAACGAGTCGCTCGCGAGTTCCCGCGCCGAGCTCGCCATGGACCTGAAGCGCGAGGTGCGCGAGCAGATCCGCGCCGGCAAGACCGACGCCGAGATCCGCGAGTTCATGGTGCGCCGCTACGGCGACTTCGTGCTCTACCGGCCGCCGGTCAAGGAATCCACGCTGCTGCTCTGGGCCGGGCCGTTCCTGCTGCTCATTGCCGCCGCTGCGGGCGCGGCGATCTTCGTGCGCCGCCGGCGCGCGAGCGCCCCGGCCGCGCTCAGCGCCGAGGACGAGGCGCGCGCCGCCGCGCTGCTCGAGAAAAAGGATCGCGCTTGACCGGCTTTGTGCTCGGCGCGGTGGCGCTCGCGGCGGTCACCGTGCTGCTGCTCGTGCTGCCCCTCATGCGGCGCGCCGAGCGTGCGCCGGGCGAGACGCAATCGGACGCGAGCGTCGCGGTGCTCAAGGACCAGATCGCCGAGCTGGAGCGCGAGCACGCCGCGGGCACGATCGGCGAACAGGCCTTCGAGGCGGCGCAGAAGGAGATCAGGGCGCGCCTGATCGAGGACACGAGCGCGGACGCCGCGCCTGGTGCGGCACCTGACGCCGCGCCCGGCGCGACACCGGCCGCGCGCGCGGAGCGCGCGCCGGCGATCGCGCTCGCGGTCATCGTGCCGCTCTGCGCCGTGGGCCTGTACCTCCTGCTCGGCACGCCGCAGGCGCTCGACCCGCAGCGCGCGCCGGCCGGGATGCCCGACCCGGCGCAGATCGAGGGGATGGTCGCGCGCCTCGCAGCGAAGATGGAGCAGACGCCCGACGACACGCAAGGGTGGCTCATGCTCGCGCGCTCCTACCGGGTGCTCGGAAAAAACGCCGAGGCCGCGCGCGCCTACTCGAAAGCCGAGAGCGCGGTCGCGGGCGACGCGCGCCTGCTCACCGACTACGCCGAGGCGCTCGCGCTGGCGCACGAGGGCAGCCTCCAGGGCAAGCCCGCCGAGCTGCTCGCGCGCGCGGTGCAGCTCGATCCGAAGCACGGACCGGCGAGGATGCTCCTCGGCGCCGCGGCGTTCCAGACCCAGGACTGGACGGGCGCGATCGCGCAGTGGGAGCGGGCGCGCTCGCAGTACGCCCCCGGCAGCGAGGAGGCGCGCATCCTCGACGACAGCATCGCCCGCGCGAGGGAGTACGCCCAGGGCAGCGCCCCCAGGCCGCTGCCGCGGCAGGAGGGGGAGAAGAAGAAGTAGCTCCGACGCTTGGCGCTGGCAGCGGCGCAGTGGAATCGCGCCACCCCCGTGATATACAATATATATCATCACGGTATGGAGGTCCGTATGCCGGCCATGCAACTCACCCAGGTTTATCTGGAGCCCAGGCAAAAGGAGGCATTGCAGAAGCGCGCCCGGGCGAAGGGCACCAAGCTCGCCGAGGAGATCCGCAACGCGGTGGACGCCTACCTCGCAGGCGTATCGCCCGACGAGCTCGCACTGCTCGACGCTGCGACCCGCGAGGCCGGGCAGCATCTGGACGCCATGGCCGCCGAGCTGAAGAGGCTCAACGCCAAGGTGGACCGCACGCTCGCCGAGATGGACCGACTGCGCGCGGAATCGCCGGTAGCGCGCTACGAGGTCAAGCGATGAGCCTGGTCACGGAGATCCTGGACAGGCTTTCGGGCGTTGCGATCGTGCGCGAGCGCCTGAGCGAAACAGGGCAGCGCGTGGACCGCCTGAGCGAACGCGTGCTCGACCACGAGCGCCGGCTCGCGCGCCTCGAAACCCTCGTGCTCGAAGCGCCCGCACGGCGCGCCAGGAAGCCGGAGCGCTGAATCCGCGAAGGTGGGCGAGCTTTGCCTCATCCTTCGGCCCGCTGGCCGCGCAGCAGCGGCCGCAGCGCGAGCAGCCCCAGCGCCGGCCCCGGCGCGAGCAGCAGGAACAGGTACTCCGCCGGCAGCGTGCCCGACGCGGCGTTGAGCAGCTGGATGCTGCCGATCGTGATTGCGAAGCCGATGCAGTTGCCGATGGTAAGCGCCGAGCCCACCGACTCGCGCGGCGCGTTGGCGGCATTCAGCGCCGAGAACTGCGGCGAGTCGCCGACCACGACCACGCCCCAGAAGACGAGGAACGCGAGCACCGCCGCGGGCGGCGCGAGCAGCAGCACCAGCGGCGAGGCGAGGCAGCAGGCGCCCGAGGCGGCGAGCTGCGCGTAGGCGACGCGCGCGCTGCCGGCGCGCAGCGAGACGAAGCCGCCGCCGGCGCAGCCGAGCGCGCCCGCGGCGATCACCGCGAACGACCAGAGCGCCGCATCGTGCCCGGGCGCGCGCGCGACGAGCACGACCGGGACGAAAGCCCAGAACGCGTACAGCTCCCACATGTGGCCGAAGTAGCCGAAGGCCGAGGCGCAGAACCCCTTCGAGGCGAAAACGGTGCCGAGCGCGCGCGGATCGAACTTCGCCGCTTTCGCGAGGTTCGGGCCGTCGGGCACCAGGACATACATCATCACCCCGCCCAGCGCGGCGACGAGCGACACGCCGGCGAGCACCAGCGGCCACGGCCACGACTGGCCGAGCCCTTTCAGAAGGTGGGGAAACGCGGTCCCGAGCACGAGCGCGCCAACGAGCAGCCCGAGCGCGTGACCGAGCCCCGTGCGGTACCAGCCCGCCGCGATCTTCATGCCGACCGGGTAGATGCCGGCGAGGAAGAACCCGGTGGCGAAGCGGCACGCAAGCAGCGCCGCAAGTCCCCGATCGGAGGCGAGCACGCCGAGGTTCGCGGCCGCGCCCGCGAGCGAGCAGAGCAGAAACACCAGCCGCGGCGAGACGCGGTCCGCGATGGCGAGGAACGCGAACACCAGCGTGCCGCCGATGAAGCCGAGCTGCACCGCGGAGGTGACGTGGCCGAGCGCCTCGGGGGCGAGGCCCCACTCGCGCTGCAGGTCGGGAAGCACCGCGTTGCCGGCGAACCAGAGCGAGGTGCCGGCGAATTGCGAGGCGACGATTGCGGGCAGGATTCGCGCTGGGCGTTGCTGCATCCGGATCCGATTTTGGGACTGGCACGCCGCCAGCCGCGGCCCTATCATGCCGAGAACCCGCTCTACGGCAAAATGGACCGACGATGAAAGCGCTCCTCGCTGCGGCACTCGGCTCACTCGCGCTCGCTGCGGCGGCGCAGGACTATCCCGCGCGCACGGTGCGCATCCTGGTCGGCTACGCGCCCGGCGGCGGCATGGACACGATCACGCGCATCCTCGCGCCGAGGCTATCCGACGCGCTCGGGCAGCCGTTCGTGGTCGAGAACCGGCCGGGCGCCTCCGGCGGGGTGGCGGCCGAGGCGCTGATCGGCGCCGCGGCCGACGCCCACGTCCTCATGATGGGCGAGAGCGGCACGCTCGCGCTGCCCGCCATCAACCCGAAGGTTTCGTTCGACCCGCTGCGGCACTTCGCGCCGGTGGGCGGCGTGTGCACGCTGCCGATGGCATTCGTCGTCAACCCGGGTTTCCCCGCCGCGAGCACGCGCGAGCTGATCGCGGCGCTGGAGGCCGCTCCGGGCAAGTACAGCTACGCCTCGCCCGGCATCGGCACCATCCAGCACCTGTCGTTCGAGCTGTTCAAGCGCTCGGCCGGGGTGGACGCGCTGCACGTCCCGTACAAGGGCGCGGCGACGATGATGCCCGACATCATCAGCGGCCAGGTGCCGATCGGCGTGGTGAGCGTGCTCGCCGCGCTGGGGCAGGCGAAGTCGGGCCGGATCCGCACCATCGCGGTGACCTCTCCGCAGCGCATGCCGAGCGCGTCCGACTGGCCGGCGCTCGCCGAGACGCTGCCCGGCTTCAGCGCCGCGCCCAACGTGTTCCTGGTGGCGCCGGCGGGCGCCCCGGCCGCGGCGATCAACCGCCTGAACGAAGCGATGCGCGCCGCGCTCGAATCCAAGGACGTGGAGGAAGGCTTCGCCAAGCAGGGCGCGACGCCGACGCCTTCGACGCCGGAGGAGCTGCGCGCGCAGATCGCGGAAGAAGTGAAGCGCTGGGCAGGCGTGGTCAGGGACGCCGGCATCAAGCTCGAGTAAGCCCGGCGCGCGCTACCCGCCGGAGAAGGCGCGGATGAACCAGAAGGTCGCCAGCGCGAGCGGCGCGATGATGGCGAAGAAGACGAGCGGCCGGTTCTCCTCGAAGCGCCTGCCGCGCCTTTTCTCGATGAAGTCGAGCAGCCGGTCCGAGAAGATGTACAGGCCGATCGCCACCAGGGTGAACCAGACCGCGTCCATGCGCTAGCTTCTCACAAGCTCGGCGCCGGGCGCGGCGCGCCACATGGCGCGGAACACGAGCACCAGGAACATCAACCCCCCGATCACCGCGACCAGGCCCCCGAGGCCCATCAGGCCCATCGCCGCGACTTCCTCCGTGCTGCGCAGCGCCTGCGCCGCGCCCGAGACCTTGCGCTGCGCGCCGTAGCCGCCCGACCAGACGAGCCCCAGCACGTGCAGCAGCTGCCCGCCGCCGTAGAGCCAGAGCTGGCTGCGCGCGAGCCGGCCGCGCACCTCGCCGTAGCCGAGCTTCGGCAGCAGGTGGTAGGCAAGGCCCATGAAAGCGAGCGTCACCCCTACGATCGAGCCGTGGTAGTGCGCGGGGATGCGCGTGTTCGAGCCCTGGATCAGCACGCCGATCGCGCCGCCGACGCCGAAGAGCACGAGCGACGCGAGCATCGCCGCGCGCAACGCGCCCTCCTGCTCGCCCGCGCGCGGCGCGCGCGCAAGGCCCAGCATCACCGCGAGCGCGAACGGCAGGATCGCGAGCCCGCCGCCGAAGCGCATCAGCCACGTATGCCAGCGATGGTGCTCGACGCTGCCGACGTCGTAGGCGAGGTAGATCACGGGCGTCAGGAACACCGACACGAGCCCCACGCCGAAGAGCAGCGCCGCCATGCGCGGCGAGAGCGGCACCGGTGCGCCCGCGGCTTCGCCCAGCCACAGCCACGCCACGAACATGAGCAGCGTCCAGGTGAACTGCAGCACGTGGCCGCCGCCCCAGAACAACGCTTCGTAGTAGGCCTTCGGGTCTAGCGCCTGCGGCACCTCCAGGTACGACCAGCCGAAGGCGATCAGCGCCACCGCTGCCGAGACGAGCGAGGTGTTCAGGCCGAAGCGCAGCGCGCCGTCGCCGCCGAGCGCGATGCCGACGCGCGGTACCGCCAGCATGCCGCGCAGCACCGCGAGCGCGATGCCGGCGGCGAACACGAGCAGGCCCGCGACGAACACCGGCTGGTCGAGAACCGGGATGTAGTTCGCCATGATCGGGCGGCCGCTCGCCGCGAAGGGCGCGACCGACATCAGCGCCGCGCCCGCGACCGCGGCGCCGAGCGCCCCCCAGCCCGCGGAAACGAGGCGCGGCGTGCTGTTCAGGCTCCAGAGCATCCCGCCGAAGGCGGCGAACCACACCAGCACCGAGAGGTCCACGTGCACCACCAGCGCGACGCGGAAGAAGTCCTCCGCCGCGAACAGGTCCTTGGTCCACGGCGCCCGCGAGGCCACGAGCAGGACCGAGAACACGCCCGAGACGGCGAGCGAGACGAGCGCGAGCCACAGCCAGCCGCAGGCGAGCCGCAGCCGCGCGTTTGCCGGCAGCGGCAGCGCGTAAACCGTGTCGTTAGGCACGCGCGAGCCTCCTCTTGGGCGGCAGCGCGTGCAGCGCCTCGGCGCGCGCGAGCGACGCCCGGAACTCGGCGAGCGCGGCGCCGAGCGCATCTTCGTCGCCGCGCGCCGCACCGACAAGGCGCAAACGCTCGCGCGGCACGCTCGCGCGCAGGCGCGGCTCGCGCTCGCCGGCGAGGCGCGCGCGCGTCCACTCGACGCCGAGGCGGTAGGCGCACTCGCCGTCGCGGCAGCCCGCGAGCAGCACGCCGTCGGCGCCGTTCCTGAGCGCGTACTCGATGAAAGACGGCGGCACCATGCCGATGCAGGGTAACCCAAGAACCGCGGTGCGCGCATCGGCGAGCCCTGTCGCGTCGGCCGCCTCGCGGCAGCCGAACACCACCACCCGGCCCTCGCCCTCGAGACGCGCGAGCGACGCCTCGAGCCGCGCGCGCATCTCGTTCACCGTAAGCTGCGGCAAGTCGATGCCGGAGGCGATGCGCGCCGCGGTGCGGAACGGCGTGGACGACGGGCAGGCGCCGGCGCAGATGCCGCAGCCCGCGCACAACTCGGGGAACACCGACACCTGCCTGCCGTTGCGGTTCGCCGCCGGCACCAGGATCACGGCGGCGAACGGGCAGTCGGCGACGCAGCGGCCGCAGCCGTTGCAGTTGGCGAGATCCACCACCGCCGCCGCCGCCGCCGGCCTGCGCGTGAGCCACGGCAGCACGGTGAGCGCGAGCGTGCCGCCGCCGGCGAGCAGCCACAGGAATTCCGGCGAAGTCGCGTACATGAGCGGATGCGCGAACAGCAGGAACCAGTCGATCTCCAGCGCGCGCGGCAGGGCTGCAGGGTCGGCCCGCGCCTGCGAGTGCACCGGCGCGATGAACGCGAGCGCGAACAGCATCGCCACCGTGCCCCAGGAGAGCGACGCAGGCGGCAGGTTCTTCGGGAAGCCGAGGCGCTTGACGTGCACCCACATCCCGGCGAGCAGCGCGAGCGGCAGCCCCAGGTGCAGGAACACGAACAGCGAAAACAGGCGGTCGTCGGTGCTCTCGCGCGTGAGGAAATTGCGCACCATCGGCTCGGCGAGCACGGCGAGCGAGTCGAACCACTCGGCGGTCGCGGTGGCGGAGAAGTGCGCCCGCGCGTCCCACACCAGCCAGTAGCCGATCAGCCCCGAGCCGAGCAGCAGCCAGATGAGCGGCACGCCCGAGACCCAGGAAAACGCGCGGTAGTGGCGGAAGTGCCCGTCCGCGATCTCCTTCACGAGGTGCAGCGCCGTGACCGCGACGAAGCCGTCGGCGGCGTAGCGGTGCACGCTGCGCAGCAGCCCGCCGAGCCACCACTCCTCGCGCGTCAGGTGCTCGATCGAGTCCCAGGCGCCGGCGACGCTGGTGTCGAAGCGGATGTAGAGGTAGATGCCGCTCGCCGCGAGCACCCAGAAGAACAGGAACCCCAGGCCCCCGAGGTTGCGCAGCGGGTTGGCCTGCGCGCCGAACGCGCGGTCGAACAGGCGCTCGGTCGCGGCGAGCAGGGGTCAACTCCTGAAAAGGAACCCGCCCTGCGGCGCGGCGAAGTCGATCACCAGGCTCGCGCCGGGCGCGAGCTCGAGCGTGGCCTCGCGCTCGAAGTTGAAGTGCTCGCCCGGCCGGTCCTTCAGGCGCGCCACGAGGCGGTGCTTGCCGGCAGGCACGTTCATGCGGTGGTAGACCGCAGCGGCGCCGTCCTTCTTCAGCCCCGCGGGCTGCGCCTCGCGCCGGTAGACGACCTTGCCGTCCAGCTCCAGCTCGACAAGCATCGGCGAGCGCTCGCGCGGGCAGTCGAGCGCGGCGCGCATGTTGGGCGCGAGCTTGGCGAGCTCCTCGGGCGTGCGCTCGCGGCAGGGCTCCTTGCGCTCGGTGCCGTGCACGACCGAGAGCCGCAGCAGGGCCGCGCCCTCGGGGACCACGCTGAACTTCGGGTTGGCGGAGAAGTAGCCGATCAGCGCCATCAGCGGCACGTAGAGCAGAAGCTGGAACATGATGCGCAGCGCCTGTTTCATGGCGTTCTCACGAGGTTCCGCCCAGCTTGGCGAGCTCCACCGCCCCGGTGCGGATCTTGGGCGCGAGGCGGAAGGCGTCCGAGAAGCAGTCGTCCTGCTTCAGCCCGTGCTTCTGGAATGCGGGATACGCGGCTTCCACCATGCCCGCGGAGCCGCAGGCGTAGACCTGGTAGTGCGAAAGGTCCGGGAAATCCTCCAGGATCGCCTCGTGCACGAGGCCCGTGCGCCCGGTCCAGTGGTCCTCGGGGTCGGGCTCGGAGAGCACCGGCACGAACTTGAACTCGGGATGGTCGCGCTCCCACTGCCGCGGCAGCTCAGGCAAATAAAGGTCCCTCAGCTTTCGCACGCCCCAGTAGAGGATCATCCTGCGCTTCATGCCGCGCGCGATCGCGTACTCGACCATGCTCTTCACCGGCGCGAAGCCGGTCGAGCCGGCGACGAAGATGATCGGTTTTTCCGAGTCCTCCCGCAGGAAGAACGAGCCCAGCGGCCCCTCGAAGCGCACCGGGTCGCCCGGCTTCATCGCCTCGAACACGTGCGTGGTGAAGCGCCCGCCGGGGATGCGGCGGATCTGCAGCTCGATCCGGTCGCTCACCACCGGCGCGGTGGCGAACGAAAAGCTCCGCTTCGCGCCGTCCTCGAGCACGATGTCGATGTACTGGCCGGCGTAGAACTCGATTCTCTTGCCGCCGTCGAGCGCGAGCATCACCTGCATCACGTCGTGCGAGAGCTTCCTCATGCTCGCCACGGTGGCGGTCCAGGCGCGCACCTCGATCTTGCCGGGCAGCGCGAGCGGCGTGTACTCGATCTCGACATCGCCGAGCGGCATGATCGAGCACAGCAGCACCTTGCCGGCTGCGCGCTCGGCCTCGGAAAGCGCCGTCCGCTGGTAGGCCTCGAACTCCACCTTGCCGTAGGCGAGCGTCGCCTTGCACTTGCCGCAGCCGCCGCCGCGGCAGTCGTAGGGGAACGGCACGCCCTGGCGCAACCCCGCATCGAGCACCGTTTCGCCTTCGCGCACGCCGAGGATGCGGTTGTCGGGCCGCACCAGCATGTGGTAGCCCTCGACGGGCCCGGCGCGGCGCCGCGGCGGCATCCACGGCAGCAGCACGAACATCGCGGTCGAGATGCCCATGAAGGCCCACACCTGCCCCGGCGTCCAGGTGTAGAGCAGCGCGTAGACCGGCAGATAGAACCAGTCGTAGTCGATGGTGGTGACGGCCTGCGCGAGATCCGCCTCGCCCTGGCTCACCGCGGGCCTGGCGAGCGCGAGCACCACCAGCGAGGCGACCAGCGTCAGCGCGATCGGCAGCGGCGGCGCGGTGCGCGCCTGCGGCACGCGGTGCGTGTGCACCCACAGCACGCCCAGCACCACCAGCGGCACGCCGATGTGGATGAAGGAGAACAGCGAGAACAGGCGGTCGTTCACCGCCTCGGGGAAGATGAAGTTGCGGATCAGCGTGCCGTTGAATAACGGCAGCCAGTCGAACCATTCGGCGGTGGCGATGGTGACGAACTGCGCCATGCGGTCCCACGGCAGCATGTAGCCGTTGATGCCCGCGGTGTACACGAGCCAGAGGAGCAGCACGCCCGAGATCCACGAGAACCAGTGGAAGCCCCGGTAGCGGTCGAAGGTCCAGTGGCGCGCGAGGTGCAGCAGCATCGTCAGCACCACGCCGTCCGAGGCGTAGCGGTGGATGCTGCGCAGCACCCCGCCGAGGTAGGGCTGGCCGTGCGTGAGGTACTCGACCGACGCGTAGGCCTCGGTGACGCTGGTCTTGAAGAAGGCGTAGAGGTACAGGCCGCTTGCCACCACCAGCCACATCAGGAAATACGAGATCGCTCCGAGGTAGTAGAGCGGATTGAGGCGCTCGCCGAAGGCGAGGTTGAACAGCGCCTCCACGCGCAGGAAAAACCACTGTCCGAACAAGTGAATACGGCGGATCACCTGCGCATCCTAGGGGCTGCGCAGGCCGCTTGCTTGACGTGTGTCAACCGGCCGCGGGCCGTGCGCGGCGCCGGCGGCGCCACTCGACGACGAGGAACGCGATCATCACGACGATCACGAGCCCGCCGCCAAGCATCTCGGCGACCACCGCGTAGTTCACGCGGTAGCGGCCCGAGAGGGGATCGTAGACGGTGCAAAGCAGCCTCACCTGCTCGATGAGGCCGGCGATGTCGGTCGGCGCGCGCGGCTCGTTGGCCACCAGCTCGAGCAGCGCGCCGATGAACTGCGGCGCGGCGAACGAGTCGCCGTAGAGCTGCCGGTAGATGCGGCCGCCCGCGTCCACGATGCTCGCCTGCAGCAGGTGGTCGAACCCGGCGCTGGTGGGTTCGTAGGCAAAGCCGAAATCGGCGAGCAGCTTCGGCAGCTCGCCCGCGTCGGGCGTGAGGAACAGCCAGTCGCGCGAGGATATGCCCGCCTGGCGCGCGAACTGCTTCATCGCCTGCGGCGTGTCGAACGGCAGGTTGAAGCCGATGGTGGCGAGGCGGAACTTGCCGGGTCCGAGCGCGCTCTCGGCCTCGGCGGCCGCGACGGCGAGCGCCTTGGTGGTGGTCGGGCAGACCTGGAAGCAGCCGGTGTAGACGAAGCTCACCACCAGCGGCTTGCCGCGCAAGTCCGACAGGCGCACTTCGCGCCCTTCGCTGTCGCGGAACAGGTGCTCCGCCGGCGCGCGCCCGATCGCCGCCTGGCTCTCGCGCAGCGCGGCCTTCTCGTCCAGCGCTGCGCCGGCTGCGCCGTTGAAGAAAGCGACGAGAATAATCGGGGTCAGAGCCCTATTTCGCGCGAATCGAATCATCGCGCCACCTGCGCAATGGGGCTCTGACCCCGATTTTGCTTAGCGAAGCGCGACGTCAAGCATCGCTCCCGTCAACACCGCGCAAAGCTGCAGCAGCGAGGCGTGGAAGGCGGCACGTGCGGTCTCGCGGGCCGGACGCTCAAGGAGGGATCGGCACTTGAGGAGGAACCAAGCCCCGCCGATGAGCGCGGCCGCGAGATAGATCCAGCCCGTCCCGAAGGCGGCTGGCACGAGGGAGGCGGCAACCAGCAGCGCCGCACCCGCGAAGATGGCGCGCGCAGCGCGCGCGTCGCCCACCACGACCGGCAGCATCGGCACGCCTGCGGCCGCGTAGTCGTCGCGGCAGGCGATGGCGAGGCTCCAGAAATGCGGCGGGGTCCAAAGGAAAAGCACCACCGCGAGCGCGAGCGCCTCCGGCCCCGGCGCAGGCGACACGGCAGCCGCCCCGGCGAGCACCGCGAAGCTGCCCGCGAGGCCGCCCACCACGATGTTCCACCAGGTGCGGCGCTTGAGCCACACGGTGTAGACCACGCCGTAGGTGAAGGCGCCGAGGAAGACGTAGAGCGCCGCGAGCGCATTGGTCGCCACCGTCGCGGCGAGCACCGAGAGCGCGGTCATGGCGCCGATCAGCCAGAGCCACGCCGGCGTGTAGGGCAGCGCCCCGGTGACGAACGGCCGGCCGCGGGTGCGCGCCATGCGCGCATCGAGGTCGCGCTCTACATACTGGTTGAACGCGCCTGCCGCGGCCGAGGACACCAGCACGGCGAGCACCAGCACCGCGACCTGCCAGGCGCCGGGCGCGGCGCCGCGTTCCACGGCGAGCCCCGCCAGGGCCGCGACTGCGATCGCGACCCCGATGCGGAGCTTGAAGAGGTTGAGCACGTTCCTCAACACGCGCTATCTCCTTTGTTGCTGCGCGTGATGCGCGGCGTATGCGTGCGCTCCATCGCGCGCGGGCCGGCCGGCGGTTTCCGTCCGGCCCGGCCCTATTTGAGCGGCCAGACCGTCGACAGGTACTTCCAGTTGACGAAGTAGTACAGCACGAACGAGGTCAGGAACACGAGCGCCAGCACGAACGTGCCCGGCGCGACCATGCCGCCCGCCCCGATGCCGCCGTGGTGCGCGGCGATCGCCGCCGCCACCGGCTGCGGCGCGGGCGCGATGCCCTGCTTCGCCGAGACGTGCGCGAACTCGGGCGTGGTGATTTTCTCGCCCAGGAACACCGACCAGACGGTGATCAGCAGGTACATCGCGCCGCCGACCAGCGCCCCGACGCCGCACAGGCCGAGGAGCGTCATCATCAGCCAGGCGGTTCCCGGGAACTCGTAGGCGAACGGGTTGCCCGCGAAGCTCATGTCCCAGTGCCGGCGCGGCGCGCCGAGCGTCCCCGCGCCCATCATGAACAGCGACAGCCCCGCCATGCTCAGGCCGAAAATGTACGCCTGCCAGGTCGCCATGTTGCCGAACGCGAGCTTGCGGCGGAACAGCACCGGGATCAGGAAGTAGGTCAGCCCCATGAAGGCGAGCGTGGTGCCGGTCGCCACCGTGGCGTGGAAGTGCCCCGGCACGTAGAGCGTGTTGTGGATGATGAGGTTCAGCTGCTCGGTGCCCATCATCACGCCCGAGATGCCGCCCAGGAACCCGAACACGATGATCGAGATGAAGATCGCGACGAAGGGCGCGTTGCCCCACGGCGCCTTCCGCAGCCACTCAAAGAGGCCGCTGTTGTAGCCCTTGAGGCGCTGCGCCACCTCGATCGATCCCGGCACCGTCAGGCCGTGCACCATCGAGGCGAGCACCGCGAGGTACATGGCATAGCTGGTGTTGAAGATCTTCCAGTTCGAGGTCAGGCCCGGGTCGGCGAGCAGGTGGTGCGCGCTCGCCAGCTGCAGGAACAGGATGTACAGCAGGAACGCCACCCGGCTCACCTTCTCGCTCATGGGCTTCGCGCCGAACACGATCGCCGCGCCCGCGTACCACACCGCGACGTGCGCCGCGACGTTGATCTGCTGCGACGAGTGCCCCATGCCCCACCAGATGGTGCGGTACATGAGCGAGTCGATGTGGCCGATCAGCCCGAGCGACCAGAGGAAAGTCGGGATCAGGATGATCGCACCGGTGGCGATGGTGAACACCGCGATGATCGCCGCGGTGATCGCGCCGAAGGTCACCAGCGGCACCGAGCCGTGGTAGGTCTTCTCCTGCTTCGCCAGCACCAGCGTGCCGAAGAAGACGAAGCATCCTATCAAGGCGCCGACCGCGAACAGGATCAGGCCGAGGTAGAAGGTCGGGTGCGCGCCCATCGGCGCGTAGGAGGTGAACATCACGCTCGAGTCGCCGCGCCAGACCGCGTAGTTGTTGACCACCGCGCCGACCACCATCAGCCAGAAGCCGACCCACGCCATGCCCGGGGTGGCCAGGCGGCAGCGCAGCAGGGTGGATGAGGCGAAGTACAGGATCGCGATCTCGAAGAAGATGATCCAGAACACGAGCATGTTGAGCCCGTGCGCGGTGAGGAACTGGTAGAACAGGTCCGGCTGCAGCATGTGCACCGCCTGCCAGCGCGTGAGCAGCACGCCGATGGCGAGGATGCCGCCGACCAGCAGCGCCACCACGGCGACCACTGCGTTCCAGCGCATCAGCTTCTCGGCGGGCTCGTGAAATACCAGCCCGGTCGCCGGGCAGGTGCGGAAGTTCCTGTTGACGGCCATGGTCGTGTCTCCCTTACTTCACCACGTACAGCGGGCTGATCATGGTGTGGTGGTTGATGCCGCAGTACTCGTTGCAGATGATCGCGTACTTGCCCGGGTTGGTCGGCGTCACCGTCAGCACGTGGTCGTAGCCCGGGTGCACCTCGATGTTGATGTTCTCGGGCTGCAGCGAGAAGCCGTGCAGCCAGTCGAGCGACATGAGGTGGATGCGGTAGGACTTGCCCGCCTCCAGCTCGAGGATCGGGTGCCAGGCCCACAGCCGCGCGATCAGGTAGACGTCGCTGCCGGCAGGGGGCTTCACCACCGGGGTCTTCTGCGGCCCTTCCTCGCGCACCTTGTACTTCGAGATCATCTCCTCGGTCTTCTTGGTGAAGGCCTCGGGCGTGGTGCGGTGCGCCTCGTTGGCGAGGTTCTGCTGACCGTAGACGTGCCAGTACGGCATCATGAAGAACATGATCAGGCACCAGACCAGCGCGATCACGATCCAGAGGAGCTCGACTCGGTCCAGGGGCTCCTTCCACCAGACGCGATCGCTCGGGGGGAGAATTGCGCTCATCGGCGGCTCCTTATTTCGCGATCGGCAGCGAGACGATCTCCATCACGCCCCAGATCGTGTAGAGCACGGTCGGGATCGCGATGCCTATGAAGAGCAGCAGGAACGGGTTGTCCAGCAGTTGCTGCATCGCCGGAACGGGTTCCTCGAGGACGTCTTCGGGGCCGGGTTGGTTTGCTTGCGCCATGGGTTCCCCCTGTCGGGTTGCACGAAAACTGCGCCAAGGTATTCCGCGGCCCCTGGGGGCGATTTGATACGCATCAAGCTTTTGCCCCTTCCGGGGGTTAGCATCGCGCCGCAATGCAACAAGTGATGTCCGTCAACGACCGCCGGCGGGTCGCGGCGTGGCTGCTCGCGTGCGCCGCGCTGGTGTTCGCGATGGTGGTGGTGGGCGGCGTCACCCGCCTCACGCACTCGGGGCTCTCGATCGTCGAGTGGCAGCCGCTCGTCGGCACGCTGCCGCCGCTCACGCAGGCGGACTGGGAGGCGCTGTTCGCCAAGTACCGCGAGACGCCGGAGTACAAGCAGGTGAACTTCGGAATCGACCTCGCGGGGTTCAAGGGAATTTTCTGGTGGGAGTACGCCCACCGCCTGCTCGGGCGCCTGATCGGCGTCGCGTTCCTGCTGCCGTTCCTGTGGTTCCTCGCGCGCCGCAAGCTCGACCGGACCCTCGCCTGGCAGCTCGCGGGCGTATTCGCGCTCGGCGCGCTGCAGGGCGCGCTTGGCTGGTACATGGTGCAATCGGGGCTGGTGGCCGACCCGCGGGTGTCGCACTTCCGGCTCACCGCGCACCTCGGCGTGGCGCTGCTCATCTTCGCCGCCGAGCTGTGGCTCGCGCTCGCGCTGCTCGGCGCGCGCTCGGCGCCCGCGCCGCGCGCGCTCGCGCGCTTCGCGCTCGCCATCGCTGCGATCGTGCTCGCGATGGCGCTCACCGGCGGCATGGTCGCGGGCCTGCGCGCGGGCTTCGCCTACAACACCTTCCCGCTCATGAACGGCAACTGGGTGCCGCCCGAGATCCTGATGCTCGAGCCGTGGTGGAAGAACTTCTTCTGGAATACCGCCACGGTGCAGTTCGTGCACCGTGCGATCGCCTGGCTCCTCGTCGCGATGGTGCCGCTGTTCTGGTGGCAGGCTGCGCGCGCGGCGCTCGCGCCGCGCGCGCGCCTCGCCTGCCACCTGCTGCTCGCCATGCTCGCCATCCAGGTCGCGCTCGGCATCGCGACGCTCCTGCTCGTGGTGCCGGTGGCGCTCGCCGCCGCGCGCCAGGGCGGCGCGGCGCTGCTGCTCGGCGCCGCGCTGTGGGTGGCGCACGAGCTGGGCGCCGCGCCTGCGGGCGCGGTGGATGCCGAGTGCGCAACGCGCGCGCCCTCGCCGGCCTAGGCGCGCTGCTGGTGCTTGCGGTGGTGGCCGCGAGCGCCACGATCCGCGCCGAGGAGCTCGCCGCCGCGGTCCGGCCCGCGCGCGGCGCGCATCGCGCCGCGGCCTCGCTCGCCGCGCTCGCGGTGTTCGCCCTGGCATGGCTCGGGTGGCGCCAGGCGCCGATCCGCAGGGCGGTCATCGGCGCGCTCGCACTCACCGTCGCGCTCTCGGCGATCGGCGTCGTCACCGGGACCGAGCCGCCGCGCTGGGCTGCGCTCGCCAACCAGACCGGCGGCATCGCGCTCGCCGCTTTGCTCGCCTGGATCCACGGCCGGACTTCGGCGGGTGGCCTCGCGGTGCGCAATGCCGCGCCGCTCGCCGCGGCGGCGCTCGTGGTGGCCGCGGCGCAGTCGCTGGGCGGCGCGCTGCTCGCCACGCTCTGGCCCGCTGCACCCGTGGTCGCGTTCATCTTCCACGCCGCGGGGGGCCTCGCCGCGGCGCTCGTCCTTGCCGCGCTCGGGCCGCGCTACGCGCCGTTCGCGGCGCTCGCGCCGCTTTTCGGCGCTGCCGCCGCCGTCGCGGCGATCCCCGGCCTCGCGCAGGTGCTGCACGCGCTCGCCGCCGCGGCGTTGCTCGCGGCGAGCGCCCACGCCCACGGCAGGGCGCGGGCTTAATACAAATCAAGGCCGGCGGCGCGCGGCGCTGCCGAAAATGCGCGCGTCCTTCACCGCCCATGCGACGGCTCCGCGCCCCGTGACCGATCTCGCCAGCTCGCTCGTCGGCCATCACACCCGCTGCGAAGCGCTGCGAGCCGCCGCCGCCGCCGCCCTCGAGGCCGGCCAGTGGAACGAGTTCGCCGGGCGGCTGGAAATGCTGCGCGCGGGCCTCTACGCGCACTTCGCCTACGAGGAGGAGGACCTTTTCCCCCGGTTCGAGCGCGCGAGCGGCATGCGCGAGGCGACCGAGACCCTGCGCGCCGAGCACCGCGACATGCGCGCGATCCTCGATGCCCTCGCGGCCGCCTCGGCGGCGCACGATCCCGAGGGCTGCCGCGCCGAGTTCGCCACCGTCACCCAGCTCCTGCGCCAGCACCAGGTGCGCGAGGAGCAGATGCTCTACCCCACCCTGTCGCGCATCCTGGAGGGCTGATCCGCGGGCCCCCGGGGCCGGCCGCGGGACATGCCGGCATTCGCTTGATTTGCATCATGTCGGGGGGCGATGGTGCGGCGCAACCTTTCCTCTAATACCGACCATCAATTGACCGCCAGAGGAGTCGCACCATGAAACGCAATGCCCTGACGCAATTCGCGCGCGCGGCGGGTCTCGCCGCGCTGCCGCTCGCAGTCGCCAGCGCGTTCGCCCAGGCGCCGCAGGCGCCCGAGATGAGCAAGGAGGAGCGCGAGCAGGCGAAGAAGGTCTACTTCGAGCGCTGCGCCGGCTGCCACGGCGTGCTGCGCAAGGGCGCCACCGGAAAGAACCTCGAGCCGGCGTGGAGCCGCAAGCTGCCCGACGGCACGATGCAGGAAGGCGGCACGCTCAAGCTCGGCACCGCGCGCCTGGAGAAGATCATCGCCAACGGCACCGAGGGCGGGATGGTCAACTTCGACGACATCCTGTCCAAGGAAGAGATCAACACCATGGCGCGCTACATCCAGCACACGCCCGACACGCCGCCCGAGCACGGCATGGCCGAAATGATGGCGAGCTGGAAGCAGCTGGTGCCGGTCGAGCAGCGGCCGAAGAAGCAGATGAACAAGTTCAACCTGAAGAACATGTTCTCGGTGACGCTGCGCGACACCGGCGAGGTGGCGCTGATCGACGGCGACACCAAG
>CAZVHU010000037.1:0-23381 GCA_964627075.1 uncultured Enterobacteriaceae bacterium
AGAGGCGCTCGAAGCGCCGCCGCGCCTCGGGCGTCGCCACACGCTGGTAGTCGGGATAGAACATCGGGATCAGGCCGGCGTCCGAGGCGCCCTGCACGTTGTTCTGGCCGCGCAGCGGATGCAGCCCCGAGCCGGGCTTGCCAATCTGCCCGGTCGACAGCGCCAGCGCGATCAGGCAGCGGGCGTTGTCGGTGCCGTGCACGTGCTGCGAGATGCCCATGCCCCACAGGATCATCGAGCCCTTGGACGTGGCGTACAGGCGCGCCACCTCGCGGATGGTCCGGGCCGGCACGCCGCAGATCTTCGCCATCGCCTCGGGCGGGAACTTGCGCACATTGTCCTTCAGCGCCTCGTAGCCGGAGGTGCGGTCGCGCACGAAGTCCTCGTTCGCCAGCCCTTCCTCGACGATCACGTGCAGCATCGCGTTCAGGAGCGCGACGTCGGTGTCGGGCTTGAACTGCAGGAAGTGGGTCGCGTAGCGCTCGAGCTCGGTGCGACGCGGGTCGGCGACGATCAGCTTCACGCCCTTCTTCGCCGCGTTCTTGATCCATGTCGCCGCCACCGGGTGGTTCACCGTCGGGTTGGCGCCGATCAGGAACACCACCTCGGCGTTCGCCACGTCGTTCACCTGGTTGGAGACCGCGCCCGAGCCGATGCCCTCGAGCAGCGCCGCGACCGACGACGCATGGCAAAGCCGCGTGCAGTGGTCCACGTTGTTGGTGCCGAATCCGGTGCGCACCAGCTTCTGGAAGAGATACGCCTCCTCGTTCGAGCCCTTCGCCGAGCCGAAGCCGGCGAGCGCGTGGCGGCCGTGGCGGTCGCGGATCTCGCGCAGGCCGCGCGCGGCGACTTCGAGCGCCTCCTCCCAGCTCGCCTCGCGGAACGCCTGCGACCAGTCGCCCGGATCGACCATGAAGTCGCCGGACTTCGGCACCCCGGGCTTGCGGATGAGGGGCCTGGTGAGCCGGTGCGGGTGGTGCGCGTAGTCGAAGCCATAGCGCCCCTTCACGCACAGCCGCCCATGGTTCGACGGCCCGTCGCGCCCGGTGACGAACTGGATCCGGTTCTCGGCCACGTGGTAGGTGAGCTGGCAGCCGACGCCGCAGAACGGGCACACCGAGTCCACCTTGTTCTCGATCCTGCGCAGCCCGGCCCCGCGCGCCGGCATGAGCGCGCCGGTCGGACAGGCCTGCACGCACTCGCCGCAAGCGACGCAGGACGAGGCGCCCATCTGGTCGTCCATGTCGAACACGATCTTCGCGTGCTCGCCCCGGAACGCGAGGCCGATGACGTCGTTCACCTGCTCCTCGCGGCAGGCGCGCAGGCAGCGCGTGCACTGGATGCAGGCTTCCAGATTCACCGCGATCGCGGGGTGCGACAGGTCCGCCGCCGGCTGGTCGCGCGGCGCGAAGCGCGGCCTGCCCACGCCCAGCCTGCGGGCCCAGTGGCGCAGCTCGGATTCGGGCGAATGCTCCCGATCGGGAACATCTGCGAGCAGCAGCTCCAGCACCATCTTCTGCGAGGCGAGCGCGCGCGCGGAATCGGTGGCGACGTCCATCCCCGGCGCGGGCTTGCGGCAGCAGGAAGGCGCGAGCGTGCGCTCGCCCTTCACCTCCACCACGCAGGCGCGGCAATTGCCGTCGGGCCGCAGCCCCGGCGTGTAGCAAAGGTGCGGGATCTCGACGCCGTGGCGCTTCGCCGCCTGGATGAGGGTCTCCTCCGGCCGCGCCGCCACCGTCCTGCCATTGAGCTTGAACTCGATGCTCATATCTCGTGCGGGAAGTAGCGCAGCACACTCAATACCGGGTTGGGTGCGGCCTGGCCGAGGCCGCAGATCGAGGCGTCCATCATCGCCTGCGAGAGTTCCTTGAGCAGCGGCTGGTCCCAATTCGGGGCCTTCATGAGCTCGAGCGCCTTGGCGGTGCCGGCGCGGCAGGGCGTGCACTGGCCGCAGGATTCCTCTCGGAAGAAGTGCATCAGGTTCCTTGCCGCCGCCGCCGCGCGGTCCCGTTGCGAGAGCACGATCACCGCCGCCGAGCCGATGAAGCAGCCGTGCGGCTGCAGCGTGTCGAAGTCGAGCGGGATGTCGGCCTTGCTGGCCGGCAGGATGCCGCCCGAGGCGCCGCCCGGCAGGTAGGCGTAGAGCTCGTGGCCGTCGGCCATGCCGCCGCAGTATTCGTCCAGGAGCTCCTTCAGCGTGATGCCCGCCGGCGCGAGATGCACGCCGGGCTTCCTCACGCGACCCGACACCGAAAACGAGCGCAGTCCTTTTCGCCCGCGCCGACCCTGCGAGGCGAACCAGGCCGCGCCCTTTTCCACGATCTCGCGCACCCAGTACACCGTCTCCATGTTGTGCTCGAGCGTCGGGCAGCCGAACAGCCCCACCTCCGCGACGTAGGGCGGGCGCAGGCGCGGCAGGCCGCGCTTGCCCTCGATCGACTCGATCATCGCCGACTCCTCGCCGCAGATGTAGGCGCCGGCGCCACGGCGCAGGTGGATCGGCGGCAGCGCGCACGGCGGATTCGCCTTCAGCATCGCGAGCTCCCTCTCCAGCAGCGCGCGGCAACCCGCGTACTCGTCGCGCAGGTAGACGTAGATTTCGCCCACGCCCGCGCACCACGCGGCGACCAGCATCCCTTCCAGGAAGCGGTGCGGGTCGCGCTCGAGGTACCAGCGGTCCTTGAAGGTGCCGGGCTCGCCCTCGTCGATGTTCACCGCCATGAGGCGCGGCGTGCTCGCCGCGGCGACGATGCGCCACTTGCGTCCCGCCGGGAAACCCGCGCCGCCCAGGCCCCTCAGGCCCGAGTCCTCCATGATGCGCGTCACCTCGTCGCGCGAGCGCGCGCCGCCGAGGCAATCGGCGAGCAGCCGGTAGCCTCCGCCCTTGCGGTAGGCGGCGTAGTCCAGGTACTTCGGTTCCGGGCACTTGAGCTTCTTCGCCGCCACCGCCGACTTGACTCTCGCCGCCGTCGCGTTCAGGACCGGATTCTGGTGCACGACGGCGCACGGCGCCGATTCGCAGCGCCCGACGCAGGGCGCAGCGAGCACGCGCACCTCGCGCCCGAGCAGCGCGGGCAGCTTCGCGAGCAACTCCCGCGAGCCCGCGAGCTCGCACGAGAGCGACTCGCACACGCGCACCGTCACCGCGGCGGACGCGGGCGCGCCTTCCTTCACGACATCGAAGTGGTGGTAGAAGGTCGCCACCTCGTAGACCTCGGCCTGCGCGAGGCGCATCTCCTGCGCGAGCGCGGCGAGGTGTGGCGCCGACAGTTGCCGGTAGCGGTCCTGGATGCGGTGCAGGTGCTCGATCAGCAGGTCGCGGCTGCGCGCAGCGTCGCCAAGCAGCGCGCGCACTTCGGCGAGCGCCGCCGCGTCCACCACGCGGCCCTTCTGGGTCGGCCTCGCCTTCATGCGGCGCATTATCGGCCAGCCGGCGCGCGAAGATTCTTGACTGCGGTCAATCCCCTACCGGGAGCGTAGAATCTGGCGCCCGCTCCAAATGACCCGCACCGAAAAAGAAATCGCGCCCGACCGGCTGCTCGCGATCGTCGCCGAGGTCGCGCGCGAGGCCCGCCCCAACGTGCAGCCGCGCGTGGCGCTCGACTCGTCGCTGGATAAGGAATTGGGGCTGGACAGCCTCGCGCGCGTCGAGCTGGTGCTGCGCCTGGAGCGCGAGTTCGCCGCGAGCCTGCCGGAGGCCGCGCTCGCAACCAGCGAAACGCCGCGCGACCTGCTGCGCTTCCTTCTTTCCAGCGCCGGCCAGGCGCCGCGCGCCGCTGACACGAGCGTGGCGAGCCTGGTGCAGGCCGAGAGCGTGCGCCCGCCGGCGCATGCGCAGACGCTCGTGGAGGCGCTCGAATATCACGCCGAGCGCCAGCCCGAGCGCCTCACGGTGTTCCTCTACGAGGAGCAGAGGGAGCATCCGATCACCTACCGCGAGCTCTGGCAGGGCGCGCTCGGCTACGCCGCGCGCCTCGCCGAAGCGGGCCTGCAACCCGGGCAGATGGTCGCGATCATGCTGCCCACTTGCAGGGAGTACCTCTACTCCTTCTACGGGGTGATGCTCGCCGGCGGCGTCCCGGTGCCGCTCTACCCGCCGGCGCGGCTGTCGACGATCGAGGACCACATGACGCGCCACGTGGGGATCCTGAAGAGCGCCGGCGCGGCGATGATGATCACGATCCCCGAGGCGAAGGCGCTCGCCTGGCTCCTGCGCGCGCAGGTGGAAAGCCTGCGCAGCGTGCTGGTGCCGGCCGACCTCGAGGGCGGCGGCACGGGTTTCGCCCCGGTGCGCGGCAAGCGCGGCGACATCGCCTTCCTGCAATACACCTCGGGCAGCACCGGGCAGCCCAAGGGCGTGGTGGTGTCGCACGAAAATCTGCTCGTCAACGTGCGGGCGATGGGGACCGCGGCGCGCGTCACCTCGTCGGACGTGTTCGTGAGCTGGCTGCCGCTCTACCACGACATGGGGCTGATCGGCGGCTGCTTCGCCACCATGTATCTCGGCTTCCCGGTGGTGCTGATGTCGCCACTCGCGTTCCTGTCGCATCCGGCGGCGTGGCTGCGCGCCGTGCACCGCCACCGCGGCACCATCTCCGGCGGCCCGAACTTCTGCTACGAGCTTTGCATGCGCCGCATCGCCGACGAGGACATGCAGGGCATCGACCTGTCGTCGTGGCGCTTCGCCTTTAACGGCGCGGAGCCCGTGAGCCCCGACACGATCCGAGCCTTCTCGCAGCGCTTCGCCAGGTGGGGCTTCCGGGAAAGCTCGGTGTCGCCGGTCTACGGCCTTGCGGAGTGCACGCTAGGCGTTTCGTTCACGCCGCCGGGCGTGCCCTGGCGCATGGACGCGCTCGACCGCGAGGCGTTCTCCAGGACGGGCGAGGCGGTGCCGGCCAGGCCCGACGACCCGTCGCCGCACAAGGTGGTCGGATGCGGCATGGTGATCGAAGGCCACGACCTGCGCGTGGTGGACGCCGCGGGCCTCGAGCTGCCCGACCGCCACGAAGGATCGCTCCAGTTCCGCGGCCCGTCGGCGACCTCGGGCTACTACCGCAATCCCGAGCAGACGAAGAAACTGTTCGACGGAGAGTGGGTGAACACCGGCGACCGCGCCTACCTCTCCGGCGGCATGGTCTACATCACCGGCCGCGAGAAGGACATCATCATCCGCGGCGGGCGCAACATCAGCCCCTACGAGCTGGAGCAGGCGGTGGGCGACCTCGCCGGCGTGCGCCGCGGCTGCGTGGCGGTGTTCGGCAGCACCGATGCGGCGAGCGGCACCGAGCGCGTGGTGGTGCTCGCCGAGATGCGCGACCGCGACACCTCGCGCCACGCCGATCTCAAGCGCATGATCAACGAGCTCGCGGTGAGCCTCACCGGCGGGCCGGCCGACGACATCGTGCTCGCGCCGCCCGCCACGGTGCCCAAGACTTCCAGCGGCAAGATCCGGCGCAACGCTGCGCGCGAGTTCTACCAGCGCGGGCCATCGTCGGTACGCCCGCAGGCGGTGTGGCTGCAGTTCGCGCGCCTGGTACTCGCCGGCGCCGCACCGCAGCTGCGGCGGCTCGCGCGCGCTGCCGGCGGCGCGCTGTTCGCGCTGCGCGGCTACCTGGTGTTCGCGGCGCTGTTCCCGCTCGCGCTCGCCGCCGCCGCGGTCGCGCCGGTGAGGATCTGCTGGCCGGTCGGCAGCTTCGTGTCGCGCTGGTTCCTGAAGCTCGCCGGCATCCCGGTGGTGGCGCGCGGCCTGGAGAACCTGCCCGAGGGCCGGACCGTGGTGCTTGCGGCCAACCACACGAGCTTCCTCGACGCCGTGGTGCTGCTCGCGCTGCTGGAGTACCGCGGCTACGCCTTCGTCGCCAAGCGCGAGTTCCTCGGCAACTTCCTAATGCGCACGCTGCTCGCCGGCTTCGGCACCCAGTTCATCGAGCGCTTCGACGTGCAAAAGAGCGCCGAGCACGCGGGCGAGCTTGCCGAGCGCGCAAAGTCCGGCGTTTCGCTGATCGTGTTCCCCGAAGGAACGCTCAAGCGCGCGACCGGCCTCATGCCGTTCCGCACCGGCGCCTTCCAGGCAGCGGCGCAAGCGGGCATCCCGGTGGTGCCGATCGCATTGCGCGGCGTGCGCTCCGTGCTGCGCGACGGCACCTGGTACCTGCGGCGCGCCGCCGTCGCGGTCACCGTGGCGCCGCCGGTCGAGCCGCGAGGCGCCGACTGGAGCGCCGCGGTCGAGCTGCGCGACCGGGTGCGCGCCGAGATCCTGAAGCACTGCGGCGAGCCCGACCTCGCATCGCCCGGGGGCGCCGTGGAGGGCCAATGACGAGAACTTTCGCTTTCGCTGCGCTCGCTGCGCTTGCCGCGGCCGTGCAGGCGCAGGTCGAGCTCAAGCTGCCGCAGAGCTCGCGCGACTACGTCGAGCTGCTCAAGCACAGCGAGTCCGACGAATGCCCGGGCTGCGGCGTCGTCACTCTGGTGCGGGCGGTGGGCGCCGAGGCGCCGGTAGCGCCCGGCGCGCCGCCCGCCGGCCTGCCCTCGACCGGCACCGGCATCGGCGGCGAAGGCGCGCCCAGCTCGCCGCTGTTCGCGCGCGAGACGCGCGAGTACTACGAAAGCGTGCGCCGCCCGAAGGCCGCCTATTACGTGATCACGGTGCGCTTCTTCGACGGCAGCTTCGGCGAGTACCAGCAGCTCGATGCGCCGGCGGTGCAGCGCGGCGACCGGGTGCGCGTGTCGCAGGAGCGCGTCGAGCCGCGCTGAACGGTCGCGGATCCGAGGGCGCTAGGAGGCGCCCGGGCCCTCCTCGACCCAGGAAACGAGCAGCGTGTAGGTGATGGCGAGCACGACCGGCCCTACGAAAATCCCGACCAGGCCCATCGAGAGCAGCCCGCCGATCACGCCCGCGAAGATGAGCAGCAGCGGCAGGTCGGCGCCGAGCTTGATGAGCAGCGGCCGCAGCACGTTGTCCATCGAGCCGACGATCACCGTCCAGACGAGCAGCGCGGTGGCCGCGACGTTGGCGTCCTTCCAGTACAGCCACCCCACCGCGACGGCGAGGATCGGCACCGCGCCGATCTGCGCCACCGCGAGCAGGAACATCGCCGCGGTGAGCAGCGCTGCCGCCGGCACGCCCGCGAGCCACAGCCCGACGCCGCCCGCGATCGCCTGAACGAGCGCGGTGAGCACCACGCCGAAGGCGACGCCGCGGATCGCCTGCCCGGCGAGCCGCACCACGCGCTCGCCGCGCTCGCCGGTCAGCCGGCGCGCGAAGGCGAGCGCGAAGCGCGCCGCCGTTTCGCCCTCGGCATACAGGATCGCTGCGATCACGATGGTGAGCACGAGCTGCAGCCCGAGCTTGCCGAAGGCGCCCACTTCGGCGACGAACCACTTGAGAACGTCGGCGACGTAGGGACCGACCTTCGCCGCCAGCTCGGCGCCGCCGATCGCGACCACGCGGTTCCAGGTTTCCGCCAGCGCGCCGCCCACCACCGGCAAGCCCGCGAGCCATGCCGGCGGCTCGGCCGGGCGCCAAGCTGCGGCGGCGCGCGCCCAGCCGACGATGAGGTCGGACTGCTGCACGACCTCGGCGATCGCGAGCGCGAGCGGCACGGCGAACACGAGCAGCAGAACGACGGTCATGACGCTCACCGCGGCCCAGCGCCGGCCGCCGAGCCGCGCCTGCGCTTTGACGAGAAGCGGCCAGGTCGAGACCACCACCATCATCGCCCAGACGAAGGCCGGCAGGAACGGCTGCAGGATGAGGAACGAGGCGCCGATCAGCGCGCCGAGCAGCAGCACGGCGAGGACGGTGCGCGTCAGGTCGCGTGGCGGCGTCGGCATCTGCGGTCAATCCTGTCGCGTCCGGACCCGCGCGTCAATTCGAGCGCAGGCCGCCGGCGGCCGGCGATCCGATGAAGAGGTACAGCGCGCGCTGGCCGGTATCGGAGAGCCCGACCGCCAGGTACGCCGGCCCGATCCTGGTATCCGCGCCGAGGTAGAGCGCGCTGGAGAACAGCGCCCCGGTCGCGGACGAGCCGTCCAGCCGCTTGTAGACATTGCCCGCCTCGAGGGTCGCGCCGGCGTACACCGACGAGCCGAGCGCCTCGGTGATCTCGGCGATGCGGTAGCGGAAATTGACGCTGCCGATCAGGTATTCCTGCCCGCGCAGCTGGCCGACCCGCAGCCCCGAGAGGCGGAACGGGCCGCCTGCGGAGAACTGGTCGTAGGGCGGGAGCGTGCTGCCAAGGGGCGTGCCCCCCTCGAGCGACGCGGTGACCACGGCGCGCCGCCAGGAGAACACCGTCTGCCCGCCACCGGAGAGGCGCTGGTAGGCGTCGTCGGCGCCGAGCGATTTCGACGACACGTAGGCGTTCGCCAGCGCGTAGCTGCCGCGCGTCGCGAAGTAGGCCTGGTTGAGCGTGTCGTAGACGAAGCGCCCTACGAAGGCGCCGCGGTTGATTCCGTGCACGTCGGGGAAATCCAGCGTGCCCACTTCGCGCGTCGCGCTCAGGCCGCCGACGTCGATGCCGAGGCGCGCCTCGCCCCAGGTGTTGAGTGCGACGCCGGCATCGAGCGTCAGGCCGTAGCGCGTCACCCGGTACTGCGCGAGCGCGTCCTCGCCGCTGTAGACGTTGGTGTCGGTGCGGCCGTAGTAGGCGGCCGGCGCGACGAAGAAGCGCTGCGCCGGGTCGATCGGCTGGTAGAACTCGGTAACCAGGCCGAGCGGCTTGCCGATCTGCAGCATGGTGCGCCACTCGCCGCCCAGCGAGTTGAGCCAGCGGCGCTGATATTCGGCACGCAGGCTGAATATCGAATCGCCGCCGAAATCGGACAGCAGCGACAGGTCGAACAGCAGGTAGTTGGGCCCCCAGGATTTCTCGGAGACGTGGTACTCGAGGCGCCGCGGCGGCTCGCCGTAGCGGTAGTCCACGCGCTCGTAGTCGCCGCGGCCGTAGATGCGGTTGGCGTCCGCGCCCGCCTTCTGCGGGTCGTAGGGCTCGCCGGCGCGCGAGCGGATCTGCGCCTCGATCACCGCCGGGTTGACGACCTGCGTGCCGGTCACCACGACCTCGCCGATCTCGCCCGCTGCGGCGGTGGCGCTTCCCAGGCCGGCGCGCCATGCGGCATAGGCCTCGGGGCTCACGCTCAGGCGCTTCAACCGCGGCGCGAGCTCGCGCGCGGTGCGCTCACCCAGCGGAATCGCCTCGGGCACCAGCTGGAAGTCGCCCGCTCCCATCGTGCCCATCTGCACGATCACCGCGACGTCGTCCTTGGCGAGCGTCGCCAGCTGCGCGCGCTCGTTGAGGTCGGTGCCGAGGTTGATCGCCTGGCCGAGCACCGACAGCACGTTGCTCATGTCCTCGGCCTTGGGCGGCGGGCTGGCGAGCGAGACCGCGATCACCACATCGCCGCAGAGCTTGCGGCCCACGTCCACCGGCAGGTTGCGCACCAGCATCCCGTCCACCAGCATGCGCCCGTCGATCTCGACCGGCGCGAAGGCGCCGGGCACCGCCATGCTGGCGCGCATCGCCGCGCCGAGGCTGCCGCGATCGAGCACGACGAAATCGCCCTTCAGGATGTCGGTGGCCACGGCGCGGTACGGGATCGGCAAGTTCGAGAAATCGCGCATGCCACCCGATCGCGCAGCGATGCCGCGCAGGATGTCCTCGATCTGCTGGCTCGGCACCAGGCCGCCCTGCGTGCGCACCTTGTCCTTGATGCCGATCTCCAGGCCGATGGTGAACAGGAAGTCGTTCTGCTTGCGGTGCACCGGCCGGTCCTCGCGCGCCACGCCCGTGAAGGTGTCCTGCCAGCGCACGCCGGTGATCAGCTTTTCCAGCTCGGCCGCCGTCATGCCGGTGGCGTAGGCTCCCCCACCAGCGCGCCCATCGAGGTGCCGGCGATGCAGTCCACCGGGACGCGCATCTCCTCCAGCACCTTGATCACGCCGACGTGCGCCGCGCCCTTGGCGCCGCCGCCGCCGAGCACCAGCGCCACCCTGGGGCGCGCCTGGGCGAGCGCCTCGCCTGCGTCCAGGCAGGCAACGAGCGCCACCGCGGCCGCGATCGCGGCCGACGTTCGTTTCAGATTCATCGGGAACCTCCTGCTACTGCGACTACAAGACCGATTTCAGCAGCTTGCCCATCTCCGCCGGGTTGCGCGTCACCTTGATGCCGCAGGCTTCCATCACCGCGAGCTTTTCCTGCGCCGTGCCCTTGCCGCCGGAGATGATGGCGCCGGCGTGGCCCATCCTCTTGCCCGGCGGTGCGGTGACCCCCGCGATGAAGCCGACCACGGGCTTGCTCATGTTGCGCTTCACCCATTCGGCGGCGGTTTCCTCGTCCGAACCGCCGATCTCGCCGATCATGATCACGGCGTCGGTGCCCGGGTCTTCGTTGAAGAGCTTGAGCACGTCCACGTGCTTCAGGCCGTTCACCGGGTCGCCGCCGATGCCGACCGCGGAGGACTGCCCGATGCCGAGCTCGGTCAGCTGGCCGACCGCCTCGTAGGTGAGCGTGCCGGAGCGCGATACGACGCCCACGCGCCCCTTCTTGTGGATGTGCCCCGGCATGATGCCGATCTTCAGCTCATCCGGCGTGATCACGCCCGGGCAGTTGGGGCCGAGGAGCAGCGTCGTCCTGTCGCCCTTCTTCATGCGCTCGCGCACCGCGATCATGTCGCGCACCGGGATTCCCTCCGTGATGCAGATCGCGAGGTCGAGGTCCGCTTCGACCGCCTCGAGGATCGCGGCCGCCGCGCCCGCGGGGGGCACGTAGATCACCGATACCGTCGCGCCGGTCTTCGCCTTCGCCTCGGCGACGCTGGCGAAGATCGGGATGCCCTCGAAGTCCTCGCCCGCCTTCTTCGGGTTCACACCCGCGACGAAGCAATTCCTGCCGTTCGCGTACTCGCGGCTGGTCCGGGTATGGAACTGCCCCGTTTTCCCGGTGATCCCCTGCGTGATCACCTTGGTGTTCTGGTTGATGAGGATCGACATTATTTTCCCGCGGCGGCGGCGACCGCTTTCTGGCCGGCCTCGGCCATGTTGCCGGCGGAGATGATCGGCAGCCCGGAGTCGGCGAGGATCTTGCGCCCGAGCTCCTCGTTGGTGCCCTTCATGCGCACCACCAGCGGCACCGAGAGCTTCACCTCGCGCGCCGCCGACACCACGCCCTCGGCGATGGTGTCGCACTTCATGATGCCGCCGAAGATGTTCACCAGGATCGCCTTCACCTTCGGGTTGGAGAGCATGATCTTGAAGGCCGCGGTCACCTTCTCGGCGGTCGCGCCGCCGCCGACGTCGAGGAAGTTGGCGGGCTCGCCGCCGAACAGCTTGATGGTGTCCATGGTGGCCATCGCGAGCCCCGCCCCGTTCACCATGCAGCCGATGTTGCCGTCGAGCGAGATGTAGGACAGGTCGTGCTTCGAGGCCTCGATCTCGAGCGGGTCCTCCTCGTCGAGGTCGCGCATGGCGACGATCTCGGGGTGGCGGAACAGCGCGTTGTCGTCGAAGTTGAACTTGGCATCGAGCGCCACGACGCGGCCGTCGCCGGTGACGACCAGCGGGTTGATCTCGGCAAGCGACGCATCGGTCTCCCAGAAGCAGCGGTAGAGCGCCTGCAGCAGCTTCGCGCCCTGCGGCACGGCGGCGTCCGGAATGCCGATCTTCTTCGCCACCGCGCCCGCATCCGCGCCGTTGAGCCCGGCAGCGGGATCGATGAACACCTTGTGGATCCTCTCCGGGTGCTTCGCCGCGACCTCCTCGATGTCCATGCCGCCTTCGCTGGAGGCCATCAGGCACACGCGCTGCGTGACGCGGTCCACCACCATGCCGATGTAGAGCTCCTGCCTGATGTCGGCGCCCTCCTCGACGAGCAGCCGCCGCACTTTCTGGCCGGCGGGCCCGGTCTGGTGCGTGACCAGCTGCATGCCGAGGATCTGGCCGGCTTTCTCGCGCACCTCGTCGGGCGATTTCGCGACCTTCACGCCGCCGCCCTTGCCGCGCCCGCCGGCATGGATCTGCGCTTTGACCACCCAGACCGAGCCGCCGAGCTTGCGCGCCGCGTCGACCGCCTCGTCGACCGTGAAGCACGGAATGCCTCGCGGCGTCGCGACGCCGTACTTGCGGAACAGCTCCTTGCCCTGGTACTCGTGGATCTTCATGCACCCGCCTTCTTGCGGGCGGCGTACCACTTCGGGTAGAGCTTGCGCACCGTCTCGCCGGCGGTGTCCATGGCGAAGCACTGGTCGAGCTGGAACGGGCGCGAGCCGTCGGCGCGCTCCTCGCCCGTCTCGCCGGCGAAGGTCTGGATCGCCGCGCTCGGCAGCCCGGCGAGCATTTCGGTGATGTGGGTGCAGCCGCGGGTGCCGCCGAGGCGCTCGCGCACCTGCTTGCGGAAGCCCTTCAGCAGGTTGAGGCCGATCAGCTTGCGGTAGGCGGGCGTGACGGCGTCGCAGCCGCCGGCGTACGGCACCGCGTCCGACACCGCGATCGCGTCCAGGACGTTGAAGTGCGTGTCGATGGTGATGCGCACCCACATGTCGTGCACCGCCTGGCCGGCGCGACGCACGCCGGTCTTCAGCTGGTAGTCGTGGTTCTTGACGTCGGTGAGGTGCGCCTCGATGTCCCACATTCCGTCGGCGCGCTTGTAGCCCTCGTAGCGCACGCGCCGCGTGTGGGTCTCGACGCGCGCGACCTCTGGAACCGGCAATGGCATGGCGCGGGCGATTCTAGCATCGCGCGATTGCTAGAATCGCGCGATGCGCCACGTGCTTGCGCTCGACCAGGGCACCACCAGCTCGCGCGCCATCGTGTTCGACGAGACCGGCAGGCCTGTGGCGGCCGCGCAGCGCGAGTTCCCGCAGCACTATCCCGAGCCCGGCTGGGTCGAGCACGATCCGCGCGACATCTGGGTCTCGCAGCGCGACGTCGCGCGCGAGGCACTGCGCAACGCCGGTCTCAAGGCCGAGGACCTCGTCGCCTGCGGCATCACGAACCAGCGCGAGACGACGCTGCTCTGGGACCGCCAGAGCGGCGAGCCGCTGCATCGAGCGATCGTGTGGCAGGACCGTCGCACCGCGCCGCTCTGTGCCGAGCTGAAGGCCGCCGGCGCCGAGAGCCTGGTGCGCGAGCGCACCGGACTCGTTCTGGATCCCTATTTTTCTGGCACCAAGCTCGCGTGGCTGCTGGACAACGTCCCCGGCGCGCGCGCGCGCGCAGAGCGCGGCGAGCTGGCGTTCGGCACCGTGGACACCTGGCTCGCCTGGAACCTGTCGCAAAGCCGCGTGCACGTCACCGACCCGTCGAATGCCTCGCGCACGCTGCTGTTCAACATCCACAGCGGCGACTGGGACGAGGAACTGCTCAGGCTTCTCCGCGTGCCGCGCGCGATCCTGCCCGACGTCTATCCTTCGGCGCACGCCTTCGGCATGGTCGCACCTTCGGTGCTCGGCGCGCCGGTGCCGATCACCGGCATCGCCGGCGACCAGCAGGCGGCGCTCTTCGGCCAGGGCTGCCACAAGCCGGGCATGGCGAAGAACACCTACGGCACCGGCTGCTTCATGCTGCTGCACACCGGCGACAAGGTGGTCGCGTCGCGCCATGGGCTTCTCGGCACCGCGGCGGCGCAGCTCGGCCATGCTCGCGACGCGCGCGACACCGACCGCGAGTATGCGCTGGAAGGCAGCGTGTTCATCGCCGGCGCAGTGGTGCAGTGGATGCGCGACGAGCTGGGATTCTTCAGCGCCTCGTCCAAGGTCGAGGCGCTCGCCTCGAGCGTGCTCGACAGCGGCGGCGTCTATGTGGTGCCGGCGTTCGCGGGCCTGGGCGCGCCGCACTGGGATCCGCACGCGCGCGGGGCGGTGCTAGGCCTCACGCGGGGTTCCTCCCGCGCACACATCGCGCGCGCGGCGCTCGAATCCATCGCCTACCAAAGCGCGGAATTGCTCGAAGCGATGCAAAAGGATGCGGGGCTCGAGCTCTCGGAGCTGCGCGTGGACGGCGGCGCCACCGCCAACGACCTGCTGATGCAGTTCCAGGCCGACCTCCTCGGCGTGCCGGTGGTGCGCCCGAAGGTGACCGAGACCACCGCGCTCGGCGCCGCCTGCCTCGCCGGGCTCACCGTACAGATGTGGCGCTCGCGCGAGCAGATCGCCGCGCAATGGCAGATGGAGCGGCGCTTCGAGCCGCGCATGGCGCGCGACGAAGCGGCCGATCGCATGGCGCGCTGGCGCAAGGCGGTCGGGCGGGTACGGGGGTGGGCGGACTGAGCGGCGGGGCTGCCGGGCCAAAGTGTAAAGCGTCGCTTTACACTGCGGCGCCCCACAGCCGGGTGGCGAAGTCGGGATAGTCGCGCGCCATCTCGCTCGCGACCGCGCCGCGCATCAATTCGAGCGACGCATCATCCGGCTCGGGCGTCACCGTGCCGCACTCCGGGGCGTCGTAATCGAACCCGGTCTGGCTGCGCACTTCGGCACTCGTACGGCCCGGGTGCACCGACTCCAGGCGAAAGCGGCGCCGCTCCGGCTGCCAGGCGAACAGCGCCATGCCGGTGAGCAGCGCCTGCGGGCCACCGCGGCGCTCGACTTCCGGCGGGCTCCACCCGGGCGCGGAGATGAATTCCACCTTCGGCACCAGCACGCGCGGCGAGTGCTCCTCGCGGAACAGAATCGTGCGCCGCGCGGCGAAATACATGAACGCCGAGCCGAACGAGCCCGGCAGGCGCTTGCCGCGCACCTCGACCAGGTTGATGTTCGCCTCGCCGTCGATCTGCGCGCCGCCGAGGAAGAACACGTCGATGCGCCCCTGGCCGGCGAGATCGAACAGCTCCCTCGAGCCCTCGGTGAAGGGGTTGCCGTGGCGACGATGGAGGAGCGACAGACGCGGCCCGGTCCGCCCCGCGCCGGCGTTGCGCGCGCGCAGGAGCGCGACCGCGGTGGCGGGGATCGGCGAGGCGGCGCCGACCGCGACGTGGCCCGCGTCGCCGATCAGGCGCGCAAGCGTGAAAGCAAGCAGCTCCTCGCGCGCGTAGCGCATCACGCGGTCGCGGCCGCAGGCCTCAGAACGAACTCCTCCAGATACCGCCGGAAACCTTCCCTGGTCCTTGCCGCCTTCGCGTATTGCGCAAGGTGCGCGTCGTCGATGCCGTATTCGCCCGGCACCCCGAGCGGCCAGGCGCCGCGCTTGGCGACCGCGATGCCGCTCACATAGACCGACGAGAGCACGCCGGGGGCGAGCAGCTCGTCCTCGAGCATGTCGCCCTCGCGCAGCACCTCGCAGGTGACCAGGGTGCGCCGGGCGGCGTGCGCGATGGTGGCGAGCTCCTTGCGGCGCCCGATCCAGACGTTGCCGGCGCGGTCCGCCCAGCGCGCATGGAACAGCGCCACGTCGGGCGAGATCGCCGCCGCCAGCAGGATCGGGTCGGGCGCCTCGCTCAACGGATTCTGGATCTGCTTCCAGTCGGCACGCCGCGCCACCAGGTCCGAGCCGATGACGCCGCGCAGCGGCATGAACGGCACGCCCTTCTCCGCCGCCTGCAGCGCGCTGTGCACCATCGGGCAGGTCGCGTCGCGCACGCGGATCTCGCCGCGCTCGGCCGCCTCGGTGAAGCGCGGCGCGAGGCCCGCCTCGCCGAGCGACACGGCGCTCGACTCGACTTCGGCCACGCAACCGGCGCCAATCAGCAAGTCGGCGCACAGGCCCAGCACCGGCACGCCGAGCAGCCGCAGGTCCCTGGCGCCGCGTCTGACCAGCGCGCACACCACCGCCATCGCGGGGAACGAGTAGTCGGGCGGCAGCGCGACGCGCGCGCCGTCCGGGATCTGCGCTGCGAGCTCCTCGGCGCTGGAGAAATACTTAGTCTCGTTGGCTGGCAACGACTGCACGGTCAACCGCTGTGCGGGAAGCCCGCGGCGTCGTTGAGCGCCGCCACCGCTTGCGGCGTCGCGCCTGCGAGATCCTTGGCCGAAAGCGCCTGCTCCTTGCCGCAGCCCGGGCACTTCGCCACCTGCACCTCGAGCTCGGCCTTGAAGACGGATGCTCCCTCGAAGGCGAGCTCGAAGGGGAACGACGCCGTTCGCTCAGCCTTGGAGGGCAGCTCCTTGCCGCAGGCGCAGTAATACTTCTTGAACAGCATGCCCTTCGCCTCGCCACCCGGAACCCTGGGCACGCACCCTTCCCTCAGCTCGCGCATCAGCCAGACCATGAAGTCGCGGTGCACCGGGCTGGCGTGGCCCTTGGGGCATTTCAGCACCGGAAAGCCGAGCAGGTTGAGCTTGAGCGGCGCATCGCCCGCGGATACGCGCTCCAGCGTGGCCGGCTCGAGCGCGTTGCTGCAACGCGGGCAGTGCTTCACTTTCGCGTTCATGCGTTCCTCCCTCCGACGACGATTACGCGGTTCCTCCCACCGTCAGTCCGTCAATGCGCAGCGTCGGCTGCCCCACGCCCACCGGCACGCTCTGGCCGTCCTTGCCGCAGGTGCCGACGCCGCTGTCGAGCTTCATGTCGTTGCCGATCATGCTGACGCGCGTGAGCGCGTCCGGGCCGTTGCCGATGAGGGTCGCGCCCTTCACCGGGTAGGTCACCTTGCCGTTCTCGATCATGTAGGCCTCGGCGGCGCTGAACACGAACTTGCCGTTGGTGATGTCCACCTGCCCGCCGCCGAAGTTGACCGCGTAGAGGCCTTTTTCGACGCTCTCGATGATCGCCGCGGGATCGTGGTTCCCGGCGAGCATGTAGGTGTTGGTCATGCGCGGCAGCACCAGGTGCGCGAACGACTCGCGCCGCCCGTTGCCGGTGAGCGGCATCTTCATCAGGCGCGCGTTCAGGCTGTCCTGGAGATAGCCGCGCAGGACGCCGTCCTCGATCAGCACCGTGCGGCGCGTGGGATTGCCCTCGTCGTCCACGCTCAGCGACCCGCGCCGGTCGGGCAGCGTGCCGTCGTCGACTACCGTGACGCCGCGCGAGGCGACGCGCTCGCCGATGCGGCCCGAGAAGGCCGAGCTGCCCTTCCGATTGAAGTCGCCCTCGAGCCCGTGCCCGATCGCCTCGTGCAGCAGCACGCCCGGCCAGCCCGGCCCGAGCACCACGGTCATGGTGCCCGCCGGGGCGGGGCGCGCCTCGAGGTTCACCAGCGCCTGCGACACCGCGCGCTCGGCGTAGTCCTTCAGCACCTCGTCGGTGAAATGCGAGTAGTCGGTGCGCCCGCCGCCGCCCGAGCTGCCGGTCTCGCGCCGGCCGTGCTGCTCCGCGATTACCTGCACCGACAGGCGCACCAGGGGGCGCACGTCCGCAGCGAGCACGCCGTCGGAGCGCGACACCAGGACCACCTCGTACTCGCCGCCGAGGTGCGCCATCACCTGCACGATGCGGGCGTCGAGCGCGCGGCACATGCGCTCGAGCTTCTCCAGCATCGCCACCTTCGCTTCCGCCCCGAGCGAGGCGAGCGGGTCGAGCGGCCGGTAGCGCGCCGGCGCGCGGCCCCTAGTTGCGACGCGGGTTTTCTTGCCGCCGCCGGCGTGCCCGATGGCGCGCGTGGCGCGCGCCGCGTCCTCGAGCGCCCGCAGGCTGATCTCGTCGGAGTAGGCGAAAGCGGTCCTGTCGCCGGAGATCGCGCGCACCCCCACGCCCTGCTCGATCGAGAAGCTGCCCGACTTGACGATGCCCTCCTCCAGGCTCCAGCCCTCGGCTCGCGTGTACTGGAAGTACAGGTCCGCGTAATCGAGCTTGCGCGCGGCGAGCGCGCCGAACACGCCCTCGAGCTTGCGCGCCTCCAGGTCGTAGGGCGCGAGCAGGCACGAATCGGCGGTGGCGAGAAGCGCTTCGGCGTCCATCAGCGTATTTTCCGGTTGTCCAGGGCCGGCAGCGATTTTCTCACTTCGGCGAGGCGCGCGGGGTCGAGTTCCGCCGTGACCACGCCTTCGCCCTCGGGCCTGACGCCCAGCACCTCGCCCCACGGGTCCACGATCATGCTGTGGCCGTGGGTGCGGCGGCCGTTGGGGTGCAGGCCGCCCTGCGCCGGCGCCACCACGTAGCACTGGTTCTCGATCGCCCGCGCGCGAAGCAGCGTTTCCCAGTGCGCGGCGCCGGTGACCGCCGTGAAGGCAGAGGGCACGAACCACGCGTCCACCGCGCCCGCTGCGCGGTAGAGCTCGGGAAACCGCAGGTCGTAGCACACCGAAAGCGCGAGCCGGCCGAAGGGCGAATCGAGCGCCACGCCGGCGGTGCCGGGCTCGATGGTGCGCGACTCGTCGTACTTCTCGGCGCCGTGCGCGAACGCGAACAGGTGCCGCTTGTCGTAGCGCGCAACGCGCTGCCCCGAGTCGTCATAAACCAGGCACGCGCTGCGCACGCGCGCCGGATCGCCGCACTCGATCGGCACGGTCCCGCCGACGACCCAGACGCCGTTTTCGCGCGCGCAATCGGAAAGGAACCGCTGGATCGGCCCGTCGCCGTCGGGCTCGCGAACCTTCACCTTGTCGGTCTCGTGGCGGCCGAGAATGCAGAAATACTCCGGCAGCGCGACCAGGCGCGCGCCGGCGCGCGCGGCTTGCGCCACGAGGCGCGCCGCGGCCTCGAGGTTGGGCACCACTTCGGGCGCCGACACCATCTGCACCGCCGCAACCTTGAAGCGCCGCCCGCTCGCCATGGGATGGCGCCGAGTTTACACGCCGCGCGCAGGCTAGAATCCGCCGGCGCCAACCCTACGCAGAGAAGGAGAAACGATGGAACCGACCCGCGGGCTGACGATCCACTTCACCGACGGCACCAAGGTGTCGTACGGCTTTCCGCAGCAGGAGACGGAACTCGAGGCAATGAAGAAACGGCTGCAGCAGACCCTGAACAGCCCGTTCCTGATGGTCATCGCCGACGGCATCCTGACCGCCTTCCCGATGGCCAACATCAAGGCGATCCAGCTGCCGGTCGACGAGACCAAGGTGGGCGCCGCCCTGCCGCCGACCACCATCCGCGGCGCGACGATGACCCGGGGCGATCTCTAGCCTACTTCTTCTCCTCGGGCTTTTCCCTGCGCGGCCGGCTGGGATCGAGCTGCTCGAGCGCCTCGTCCGGCAGCATGACCGGATCCAGCTTCTGCACCTTGGGGTCGCTCCAGGTGCCGCTGACCGCGTACTCGAAGGCGAAGATCTCGCCCAGCGGGTTCTTGAGCGCGCGCTGCGCGAGCAGGGTGGCGACGCCCGCGATCGGGTTGATCAGCCCGACGACGGTCGAGGCCGTGTCGCCGAGGAACGGGATCACCGACACCTTCAGGTTCTGCGTCTCCAGGCCAAGGTCGATCTGCCCGCCCATGCGCACCTCGGCCGCCGGCCCGGTCATGACGAACTTGTTGACCGCCATCACGCCGCGCTGGATCGCGAGGTCGCTCGCGATCTTGTCCCATTTGAAGCCCTTCGAGAACACGTCGCGGAAGTCGAGCGTGATGCGCCGCGGCAGCATCTGCAGGCTCATGAGCGACACCAGCTTGCCGATTCCCGGCTCGATCTCGAGGAACTGGCCGTCCTCGCCCTCGAGCGTGAGATCGCCGGCGAGCGTGGCGTAGTCCATCGTCACCGGGTCGCCGCCCCAGTTGACGCTGCCGCCGAGCTTCACGCGCCCGCCCTGGACGTGGTCCGGGGTGCCCATGCGCGCGAGGAAGCCGCCGACGTCGCTCACCTCGAGCTGGAAATCGAGCGCGGTGCGCGACGCTTCGCCCGTGCGCCACGTCCCCTTGCCGCGCAGCGCCGCTTCGGGGTTCAGCATCGCGAGCTTCTCGATGCGCCAGTCGGCGCCCTCGTGCTGCGCCAGCACCTCGATGCGCCCGAGCTTGCGGCCGCGGTGGTTGAACTCCTCCACCACCAGGTCCACCGCCGGCAGCTCCTTCGCCGCGGCGCCGGGCTTTGCGCCGGGCGAATCCTCGGGCATGGTGAAGTGCTTGAGGTGCGCCACCAGCCTTCCGCCGCCGGCGGTGCGATAGCTGACATCGCCCGCGAGCTCGGTGGCGGAGAGGTTCCCCACCCAGCCGTCGGCCTCGGTGGCACCGCGGAACGTGACGTTCCTGAGGCGCTTGCCGAGCGCGTCGAGCGTGTCGAAGCGCAGGTCGAAGGCGGTGGCGCCGCCGGCCGCGGCGCCGGCGAACATCGGCAGCCAGCGGTCGAGGTCGAGGGAGGCGAGCGAGCCGTAGAGCGAGATGCCGCTGCGCTCGGGCACGCGGATCGGGTCGGCCGCCGCCGGCCCGAACGCGACGGCCGCGCGCTGCACCTGCATCGCCTCGCCCTGCGCCACGCGCAGGAACTCGGCGCGCACCACGCCGGCGAGCGCAATCGAGATGCGGTCGCGCCCCTGGCCGGGGAAAACCTCCAGGCGCAGCGGCATCGAGTCGCCTGCCGCCTTGGCGAAGGGCGGCGGCAGGTCGCTCGCCACGCCGCGCAACTGCGATTCGAACCTCAACTGCGAGCGCCCCTCGCGCACCGTGAAGGCGGCGCTGTAGTCGGTCCTGCCTTGCAGGCGCGCGCGCCACGGATGGTCGAACACCGGTCGCACGCCCTCGATGGTCGCCTCGCCCTTCGCGGTGATCGCCACGCCGGCGTCGGGGCGCGAGCCGCCGCCGATCGTGATCTCGCCGCCGAACAGGCGCCCCTTCACGTCGTGCACGGTGAGCGCCGATTCGGTGAATGTCACGCGGCCGGCGGCGCGCTCCACCGGCGGCAGGCGCGGATCGAGCGTCACGGTGTTGCCCGTGAACTGGTATTCGCCCGCGACGCGGCTCTTCGACAAATTGCCGAGCGGCAGCTCCAGGCGCAATCGCAGCCGGCCGCGGCCCTCGGCGCGCATCGAATCGGTGAAGCCGTCGATCATGCCGCGTACCGGGCTTTGCCGGATGTACTTGAGGAACTCCTCGGTCGGTCCCTCGGCGTGGCCGTCCACCGTGAGCAGGGTCTGGTCCGCCAGCAGGTTCGGGATCGCGACGCGCACGTTCGAGATCTGCGTGCCGAGGATGCGGCCGCTGCGCCCGGCGATCTCCATCTTCTCGCGCTCGAAGACCAGCTCGCCGCGGATTGCGTCGATGCGCGGCCAGCCCTCGACGTAGTCGAGCACCGCGTTGTCCACCTTCGCCGCCACCAGGAACTGGCCCTTCGCCGGGTCCACGAACGGGAAATCGCGCAGGTCGCCCTTGAGGCGGAAGCGCACGTCGCCCGTGTCGCCCGCGACGATCGAGCGCGCGAGCCACTCGCGAGTCGCCTCGCCCATGATCGTGCCGAGGGGCAGGTAGCGCGCGAGGTCGCGGCCGTCGGCGCGCGACAGCTGCGCCGAGAGGTCGGACACGCCGGGCCCGTCGCCCGTCCAGAGGTAGCTGCCGTAGGCCGTGCCGGCGAGGTCCTCGTTGGCGAAGGCGATGTTCGCCAGGCGCACCGCGACCGAGCCGCCGGCGCCGAACTCCCAGGCCACCTCGCCGCTCAGCGAATCGAGCTTCATGCGCGGCTGCGGGAACACCTTGGGCAGGTCGAGCCCGGCATTCTGCGAGGCGAGGTACACAGCGCCCTTCTTCTCGGTCGCCTCGATGCTGCCGGAGAGGCCTGCGAAGCCCGGGATCGTGCGCCACGGGTTCATCGCCAGGCCCGCGAAGCGCGACTTCGCAGTGAAGGTCGCCCTGTCGGGCAGCTCGCCCACCCACTCGAACCTGGTGTCGAGCAGGTTGCCGTGCGGCGCGAGCTCGGCGAGCACCTTCCTCAGGTCGGCGGGAAACGGCAGGAACTCCGCCAGGTGCGCGAGCGGCGCGAGCTCGATCAGGCTCGCGCTCACCGCGCCGCGCCGCGGCCGCCAGCCCTCGGCGAGCCGGCCCTCGGCGTTGCGCGGCGAGTCGCCCTCGACGCTGGCGCGGAAGGTGGTGGCGCTCATCGCCGGCGCCTGCGCAGTCGAGAGCGCGAGGTCGCGCACCGCGAACTCGTAGCCGCGCGGCGTCTCGCGTCCCTCCATGCGGCCGCGCACGCTCGAGACCGCGAGCACCGGCAGGTCCGCGCCCAGCCGCCCCACCACGCCCGTGAGCGCGAGGTCGGCGGTGGCGCGCGTCACGGCGCCCCGGTCGAGAGTGGCCCAGACGCGCACCGCGCCCCGGCCGCGGCGCAGGTCCACGGGGTAATCCACCCACGCGCGCCAGCCCGCGAGGTCGGTGTAGCCGGACTCGAAGTAGACGCGCCCGCGCCATTCCGCGGGCTCGCCGATGCGCTCGCCCACGAGCTCGGCGCGCAGCTCGAAGCCGGGCCCCAGCTCCTTCGGCGGCCGCGCCGAGAGGCCGATCGAGTGCTCGTCGCCGTCGTTCTCGAGGCGGAAATTGAGCGAGGTGAGGGAAAGCGGCGGCGCCTTGCGCAGCTCGTCGATCCACTCGATCTCCGCGCCGCGCACCAGGAATTCGTTCTGCGCCAGCAGCCAGTCGCCGAGGCGGCCGTCGCCCTTGTCCTGGGAGATGCGGATGCCGGCGACGTGGAACACGCCCTGCGCGTCGCGCCGCACCGTCACCTTGGGGCGGTCGATGACGAACCGGTCCAGCCGCAGGCCGCCCGCGAGCACCGAGCGCCACGAAATCACGTTCTCCACCGCGGGCAGCACCAGCGCCTCGCGGCCCTTCAGGTCGAACACGCGCACGTCGGCGATCGAGATCTGCGGCCTCAGGCCGCGCCAGTCGGTCTCGATGGCGCCGATCGTCACCGGCAGCCCCACCCCGTGCGAGATCGCGGCCACGATGTCGCCTCGGTAGCGCTCGATGTTGGGCAGCACCCAGTAGCGCAGCGCGAGGAACGTCACCGCGAAGGCGAAGAACACCGCCCAGGCGGCGATCTCGATCGCCAGCACGAGCGGGCGGGCGCGGCGCAACCAGGTTCGCGTTTCGGTTTGCAGGTTCATGCCGCCACAGGGCATTCTATCCGTAAATGTCCGATCCAATTGGGAAAAACGGGTCGCGGATCAGGCTTTCGCGCCATGCCGAGCGGCTGCTCGCGGCGCGGCCAGAGCTGTCGTTAGAGTTGAACGCGCGGCATCCGTTCCGCGATGACGAGATCGCCGCGGCGCTCGCGGGCTTCGAAGCCGACGACGAGCCCGCGCTCAAGGCGCGCCTGCGCCGGCTGCGCCAGCGCGTGCTGCTGCGGACCATGGCGCGCGATCTCGGCGGCGACGCCGGCCTGGAGGAAGTCTGCTCGGTGACGAGCGCGCTCGCCGAGCGCGCCATCGGCTGCGCGCTCGCCTGGGCCGAGGCGAGGCTCGGCGCGCCGGCAGGCAAGCTCGTCGTCGTCGGCATGGGCAAGCTCGGCGGCCGCGAGCTCAACGTCTCCTCCGACATCGACCTGGTGTTCCTCTACCCCGACGGCTCGGGCGAGCACGAGCTCTTCGAGCGAACGGGCAG
>CAZVHU010000038.1:0-23289 GCA_964627075.1 uncultured Enterobacteriaceae bacterium
CCACTTCCGCGCCCTGCCCCGCGCCGTCCGCCGCCTCCGAGAGCGCAAAGCAGTTGGCGTCGTTGGCGAGCCGCACTTCGCGCCCGAGCAGGCGCTCGAGGTCCTGCCTGAGCGGCTGGCCGATGAGGCAAACCGAATTGGAGTTCTTCACGAGGCCCGTGACGAGCGAGAGCGCCCCCGGCATGCCGACGCCCACCGTGCAGCGCGCGCCGAGCGTTTTTTCCGCCTCCACGACAAGGCCCGCCACGGCGCGCAGCGTGCCGGCGTAATCGCCCTGCGGCGTCGGCACGCGCTTTCGGAACGCCTCGCGCCCCGCCGCGTCGAGCGCGAGCAGCTCGATCTTGGTCCCCCCGAGGTCGATGCCGATCCTGTAGCGCCGCGCGCTCACGCGGCCGCAGTGTAGCGCGCCCGGGGGTGCGCGCCCATTGACCCCGTCGCTTCGCATCTGTACACTTGATCTGTACAGATTTGGGGCCGATGGCCAAGGTCAACGTCACCGAGCTGCGGCAGAACCTGCCGGCCTACCTCGCGAAGGTGCGGCGTGGCGAGCGGCTGCGCGTCACCTCGCGCGGGCGGGTGATCGCGGAGATCGCGCCGCCCGTCGCGGCGAAGGACCAGGCGCAGGCCGCACGCGAGCGCCTTCGGGGCAGCGTGCTGCGCTACGACCGGCCGCTCGAGCCGGTGATCGAGCCGGAGGAGTGGGAAGTCAACCGCTGATCCTGCTCGACACCCACGCGCTGGTCTGGTGGGTGAACGGCACGCCGTCCCTTTCGGCACGGGCGCGCCGCGCGCTGCGTGGCTCCTCGCTTGCGGCATCGGCAATCAGCGTCCTGGAAATCGCCACCGCCGTGCGTCGCGGCAGGCTCGCGCTCGGAGTGCCCGTGGAACAGTGGTTTGCCGACCTCGCGCTGCTGCCCGAGCTGACGCTCGAGCCGGTAACCGCCGAGATCGCGCGCGTCGCGGGATCGTTCGACGACTCGCTGCCCGGCGACCCGGCGGACCGGATCATCGCCGCGACGGCGCTCGCGCTCGGCGCGAAGCTGGTCACCGCGGACAGGCGCTTGCGCGCCGTTCCGCGGCTGCAGGCGGTATGGTAGCTCCCGGCCGGTTCCGCTACGACACCGGCATCGGCGCTGCGGCGACGAGCTTGCGCGTCGCCCGCCCGGCGGGCTGCAGGAAGGGCAGCGCCGAGCAGCTCCGCCATCAACGCCATGATCCACATGCGCGGCCAGAAGGAGGACTGGAACCACCGGGCCGCGCCCGGCGACCGCGGCTGGGGACGGGATCAAGTCCCGCCGGTCTTCCAGTCGCTCCAGGACTCCGAGCACGGCGCGGCCGATAGCTACGGTGCCGGGGGCGAGGTGCGCGTAGCGGACCCGCGCGTTGCCCTCATGAATTGCATGGCGCCCGGCCGCGCCGATCGGCAGCGAGTTCACGGTCTCGCTCGTCCGGCGGACGCAGGCCGGGCCCCTATCCGAGTCGAACGGCGAGTCCGAGGCGAACGGCACGCAGTCGGCGGCGTCGGGCGCCACTTGCACCATGCGCTCGAAAAGCGCTTCGTGAACATGTGGTTGAAGATGTCGAGCTTCATGCGCGCCCTTGAGAATCAACCGCCTCGGCCCCATTGAGGGACTGCAATCCGGAACTTCGGCCGGCGGGTCCGGTCCGATGTCCGGACTGGAACTGCGGGATTTTGGCGGCGCCCCCGGCGCTGGCGCCGCGCGAGTAGAATGCGCCGGTTTTCGAACGGCCTACAGGAGCCAGAACACACCATGATGCGAATCGTCCTTCTCATCGCAACCAACATTGCCGTGATGCTGGTGCTGTCGGTCGTGCTGAGCGTGCTGGGGCTCGATCGCGCGCTCACCGCGCAGGGACTCGACCCGCTCGGGCTGATCATCGCCGCCGGCGTCATCGGCTTCGGCGGCGCCTTCATCTCGCTGCTCATCTCCAAGCCCATGGCCAAGTGGTCCACGGGCGCCCGCGTGATCGACGGCACCGAAGGCAGCACCGAATACTGGCTGGTGGACACCGTGAAGCGCCTTTCGCAGCGCGCGGGGATCGGCATGCCGGAGGTCGCGGTCTACGAGGGCGAGCCGAATGCCTTCGCCACCGGCGCGTTCCGCAACTCGGCCCTGGTCGCCGTCTCGACCGGCCTGATGCAATCCATGAGCCGCGAAGAGGTCGAGGCGGTGCTGGGGCACGAGGTGGCGCACGTCGCCAACGGCGACATGGTGACGCTCACGCTCATCCAGGGGGTGGTCAACACCTTCGTCGTGTTCCTGTCGCGCATCGTCGGCTACGTCGTGGACCGCATGATCTTCAGGAACGAGCGCGACGAGGTCGGCATCGGCTACTACGTGGCCTCGATCGCCTCGCAGATCGTGTTCAGCGTCCTGGCGTCGCTCATCGTGGCGTGGTTTTCGCGCCGGCGCGAGTTCCGCGCCGACGCCGGCTCGGCGCAATACCTCGGCTCGCCGCAGCCGATGATCCACGCGCTCGCGCGCCTGGGCGGCCTGAAGCCGGGCGCGCTGCCGCAGTCGTTCGAGGCCTCCGGCATCAGCGGCGGCTCGGGCTGGATGCAGGCGTTCTCGACCCACCCGCCGATCGAGCAGCGCATCGCCGCGCTGCAGGCGCGCGCCGCCGGCCAGGCGTAACTCCCTTCCCTCCCGCGCGTTCGGCAGCGAACCGCTGCTGCACGCGCGGCGTTTTGCCGCTACGATTCCCGCATGAGAATCGGCATCGTGGGCGTGAGCGGCTACGGTGGAGCCGAGCTGCTGCGGCTGTGCGTGCAGCACCCGGCGTTCGAGGTCGCCTACGTGGCGGGCGAAAGCACCGCCGGGCAGACGCTCGCGCAGCGCTTTCCCACCCTCGCCGACCGGCCCGCGGGCAAGCTCGTCATCCAGCCGTTCGCACCCGAGAAGGTGCAGGGGATCGATCTGTTGTTCGCATCGCTCCCCACGGGCAAGTCGCGCGAGCCGCTCGCCAAGATCTCGCCCGAGATCCGGGTCGTGGATGTCGGCGGCGATCACCGGTTCGTGGAGGGCTGGACCTACGGCCTCACCGAGCTTCCCGGGCAGCGCGCGAAGATCAAGGCGGCGAAGCGGCTTGCCAACCCGGGCTGCTACCCGGCCGCGGCGCTGCTCGCGCTCGCGCCGCTGGTGAAGGAAGGGCTGGTCGAGCCCGATGGCATCGTGATCGACGCCAAGAGCGGCGTCACCGGCACCGGGCGCGGCGGCGCGAGCGATTTCGGCTACGCCGAGACCAACGAGGACCTGTTCGGCTACGGGCTGGAGGCGCACCCGCACGTGCCCGAGATGCAGCAGGCGCTGGCGCAGGTCGCCGGGCGCAAGGCGAGCGTCGCCTTCACGCCGCACCTCGTGCCGATGACGCGCGGCATCCTCGCCACCTGCTACGCGCGCCCGCGCGGCGCTGCCGCCGCGGCGCGCCTCTACGAGGCGGCGCAGGCGTGCTACGCCGGCGAGCCGTTCGTGCGCGTGGTGCCGCTCGACAAGGGGCGCGGGCCGCACACCAAGTGGGCCAACGCCTCCAACATGGCGTTCCTCGCCTACGCGGTGAACGCGCAGACCGGCGTGGTGGTCGCGATGGGCGCGATCGACAACCTCGGCAAGGGCGCATCCGCCCAGGCCGTGCAAAACGCGAACCTGATGACCGGGCAGCCCGAGACCGCCGGCCTCGCGGCGCTGCCCGTCTGGACCTGAAAAGACAAAGGGGTCAGGACCCTATTTCGCGGAGCTGGGGTTCGCCCCGAAGCCGGAAAAGGGTCCTGACCCCTTTTTCGGCATGAAGCTCGCTTTCGTCATCGTGCTGACGGTGCTGGGCCACAGCGGCTTCGTCGGCAGCCGCGTCACCGTATCGCTGCACGCCATCAGCCAGGGCGCAACGCCGTTCACGGTCGGCCTGCTGATGGCGCTCTACGCCGCGCTGCCGATGCTGATAGCGGTGCCCGCCGGCCGCATGATCGACCGCGTGGGCGTGCACCGCCCGCTCGCGATCTCTTCCGCGGTGCTGGTCGCCGGGATCCTCGCGCCCTTCGCGTGGCCGGCGCTGCCGATGCTGCACGTCGCGGCGGTGGCGATAGGCACCGCGTTCACGGTGCAACACCTCGCGCTCAACCACGCGGTCGGCGCCCTCGGCAGCCCGGCGGACCGCGCGGTGAACTTCAGCTGGTTCGCGCTCGGCTTCTCGATCAGCGGCTTCTTCGGGCCCCTCATTGCCGGGTTTGCCATCGACGCGACCAGCCACAGGATGTCGTACCTGTTCCTCGCGCTGCCGCCCGCCCTCGGCACGCTGCTGCTGCTTGCGCGCCCGGTGAGATTGCCCGCGATGCATGCGCCGAAGGAAGGCAGCGCGGACCGCAACATCGCCGACCTGCTGCGCGAGCCGCGGCTGCGCGCGGCGTTCGTCTTCAGCGGGCTGCTCGCGATGGGATGGGACCTGTACACGTTCGTCGTGCCGATCTACGGCTCCAAGATCGGGCTCTCGGCCTCGACCATCGGCGTCATCATGGGCTCGTTCGCCGCCGCCACCTTCGCGGTGCGGCTCGCGATGCCGGCGCTCGCCCGCAAGGTGCGCGCCTGGACGGTGGTCACCGCGGCGCTCGTCATCGCGGGCACGGCCTACTCGGTGTTCCCGGTGGTGGAGAAGGTGCCGCTGCTGATGGCGCTTTCGTTCCTGCTCGGCATGGGCCTCGGGTGCGCGCAGCCGATGATCATGTCGCTGCTCTACGCCGCCTCGCCCCCGGGGCGGCAGGGCGAGGTGGTGGGCGTGCGCACCACCCTGCTCAATGCGAGCCACACGGTGCTGCCGCTGCTTTTCGGCGCGCTCGGCGCCGCGCTCGGCATGGGGCCGGTGTTCTGGTCCATGTCGGGCCTGCTGCTCGGCGGCGGCTGGTTTGCGCTGCGGCGGCCCGCCACAACGCCGGCCTAGACCCGGCGGGATAGAATCCGCGCAGGAGACGGACATGACGCGCAGGGCTGCCCTCACCAAGTTCCTCATCGAGCGCCAGCGCGCCGGCCGCATCAACGCCGACTTGCGCCTGCTGATCGAGACCGTGGCGCGCGCCTGCAAGGCGATCGGCCACCAGGTCAACAAGGGCGCGCTCGCCGCGATGGGCGCCTCGACCGGCACGCAGAACGTGCAGGCCGAGGAGCAGAAGAAGCTCGACGTGCTCTCCAACGAGATCCTGCTCGAGGCGAACGAATGGGGCGGCAACCTCGCCGCGCTCGCCTCCGAGGAGATGGAGCAACCGGCGCAGATACCGTCGGGCTACCCGCGCGGCGAATACCTGCTGCTGTTCGATCCGCTCGACGGCTCCTCCAACATCGACGTCAACATCTCGGTCGGCACGATCTTCTCGGTGCTGCGCTGCCCGCCGGGGCTCACGCGACCCGACGAGAAGGCGTTCCTGCAGCCCGGCCGCTCGCAGGTCGCGGCCGGCTTCGCCACTTACGGCCCGAGCACGATCCTGGTGCTCACCGTCGGCGACGGCGCGCACGGCTTCACGCTCGACCCGTACACCAGCTCCTTCGCCCTCACCCACCCCGACATCCGCATCCCGGCAGACACCGCCGAGTTCGCCATCAACATGTCGAACCAGCGGCGCTGGGAGCCGCCGGTGCGGCGCTACATCGACGAGTGCCTCGCCGGAAAGGACGGCCCGCGCGGCAAGGACTTCAACATGCGCTGGGTGGCCTCGATGGTGGCCGACGTGTTCCGCGTGTTGTCGCGCGGCGGCATCTTCATGTACCCGCGCGACGCCCGGTACAAGGACGGGCGCCTGCGCCTGATGTACGAGGCGAACCCGATGGCGTTCATCGTGGAGCAGGCGGGCGGCGCCGCCACCGACGGCAGGACCCCGATCCTCGACCTCAGGCCCACGGCGCTGCACCAGCGCGTCGGCGTGGTGCTCGGCTCGAAGAACGAAGTCGACCGCGTCGCTTCCTACCACGCCGCCTAGCGGCGGCGAATGCGCAAACAAGAAGGCCGGAGGGATCGCCTCCGGCCTTTCTCCGAACCGACGCCTGACTACTTCAGGTGCCGGCTGACCAGCTTGGTCATCTCGAACATCGAGACCTGCGACTTGCCGCCGAACACGGGCTTGAGCTTGTCGTCGGCATTGATCATGCGGCGGTTCTTCTTGTCCTGCAGGCCGTTGCGCTTGATGTAGCCCCAGATCTTCTTGGTGACCTCGGTGCGGGGCATCGCGCTCGAGCCGACGACCGCGGCGAGCGTCGCGCTCGGGGTCATCGCCTTCATGAACGCGGCATTCGGCTTGCGCTTCTTGCCGCTCTTCTTCGCCTTCTTCTTCGCCATCTGGATTTCTCCTCTTATCTGAAACCGTTGGGATCCCGTTAATCCTCCCGCCGACGGGTCAGCGGTGGCGCAACGATGCCGAATCCCGGAGGGCATGTCAATCGTTTTGATGCGAGTCTCCCTCGGGCGGCGCCGGCGCCGCTCGGAGAAATATGCTAGGCCGCTCGAGAATCGAGCCAGCTTTCGAGCCCTTGGGCGTTGAGCATCACGTCGAACGAGAACACTTCAAGCAGTTTCTCGCTCGGCAGCCGCCAGCCGTGGCGCTCGGACTCCGCAAGCACCAGATTCGCAATGCCTTCCCTGAGGAGCCGCCCCCGCTCGGCGCCGGCGTCCCGATGGCGCTCGGCGAGCGCCACATGGTCGTCAATCAGGCGGTGCAAGTCGGCAGCGAGGCGCGCCGGCTGCCTCACCTGGCCGTAATGCGCCACGTAGATCGCCTCGGGGCGGCAGGCGAGCATCCGGTCGATCGAGGCGTGGAGTGCCTCCGGCTCGAACTGCGAGGGGCTGGTGGTAGGGAACGAGAACTGCTTGCCGTCGAGGTCCAACTCCCTGTAGGAAAGGCCGAAAGTGTCGCCGGCGAAGAGGTGCCCGCTCCTCGAATCGCGCACCACGACGTGGTGCCTGGCGTGCCCCGGTGCGTCCATGAACTGCAGTTCGCGCCCGGCGAGGCTGACGGCCGCGCCCTCGGCCGTCTCGATGACGCGGTCGGCCGGCACCGGCAGGATCTCGCCGTAGATCCGCCGCGTCTGGACCTCTCCGTAGATCGCCACTGTCGCCGAAACAAGACGCGACGGGTCCACCATGTGGCGCGCACCGCGCGGATGGACGGTGAGCCTCGCATTCGGGCACAGCGCCATCAGCTGGCCGGCGCCCCCGGCGTGGTCGAGGTGGATGTGGGTGAGCACCACGTAGTCCACCTGCTCCGGGGCGACGCCCTTCGCCGCCAGCGCGGTCAGCACCCGCGGCGCGGCGCGCGAGGTGCCGGTGTCCACGATCGCCGCCCGCCCCTGCTCCACGATCACGTGAACGGCGGTCTGCAAGCGGCGGTCGTAGACGCTGTCGACGACGCTGATGCCGTGCTCGTAATCGAAGACTTCAGTCACTCGCAGATTATAGAATTCGAACCATGAGCATCGCCGACCTGCGCCAGGAGTACATGCTCGCCGGCCTCTCGGAGGCCGACGCCGATCCCGATCCGATCTCGCAGTTCGAGCGCTGGTTCCAGGACGCGCTCGACGCGAGCCTGCCATTGCCCAACGCGATGACGCTCGCCACCGTGTCGCCCTCGGGCGCACCGGACGCGCGCATCGTGCTGCTCAAGGGCATCGAGCGCTCGGGGTTCGTGTTCTACACGAATTACGAGAGCCCCAAGGCGAAGCACCTGGCGGCGCGGCCGGAAGCGTGCCTCGTCTTCCTCTGGACCCAGCTCGAGCGCCAGGTGCGCATCGAGGGCCGCGTCGAGAAGGTGCCGGCGGCCGATTCCGACGCCTACTTCGCCAGCCGGCCGCTCGGCGCGCGCCTGTCGGCGTGGGCCTCGGTGCAGAGCGCGCCCGTCGCCGACCGCGCCGCGCTCGAGCGTTCGCTCGCGGCGATGGAGGCGCGCCACGGCGAGAACCCGCCGCGCCCGCCCAACTGGGGCGGCTACCGCCTCGCCCCCGAGCGGATCGAGTTCTGGCAGGGACGCGAAAACCGCCTGCACGACCGGCTGCTCTACACGCGGCACGGCGCGCACTGGAAGATCGCGCGGCTCTCGCCTTGAGCGCGCAGTTCGCGCCGGTGCTCGAGTTCCTGCGCCGCTCGGGCCTCGCCGCGGCAGACGAGTCGCCCGCGGCCGCGCCGCTCACGGGCGGCGTCTCCTCCGACATCTGGCGCGTGGACCTGCGCTCCGGCCCCGTGTGCGTCAAGCGCGCCCTGCCGCGCCTGCGCGTCGCGCAGCTGTGGGAGGCGCCGGTCGAGCGCAACCTGTACGAGTGGCGCTGGATGCAGGCCGCGTCGCGCGTGGTGCCGGGGGTGGCGCCGCGCGTGCTGGCGCACGACGAGGGCGGCCTGTTCGCGATGGAATTCCTCGGCGGCCTGCCGCTCTGGAAATCGGAACTGCGAGCCGGACGCGCCGACCCGGCCTTCGCGCGGCTGGTGGGCGAGCGGCTCGGTGCGATCCACGCGGCAACCGCGGGCGACGCCGAAATCGCATCGCGCTTCGCCACCGACGCGAGCTTCCACGCCATCCGCCTCGAGCCCTACCTGCTCGCCACCGCGCGCGTTCACCGCGAGCACGCGCCGGCGCTCGTGGCGCTCGCCAAGCGCACCGCGGCGACCCGGCTCGCGCTCGTGCACGGCGACGTGAGCCCGAAGAACATCCTCGTGGGCGCCGCGGGGCCGGTGTTCCTCGACGCCGAGTGCGCCTGGTACGGCGACCCGGCGTTCGATCTCGCGTTCTGCGCCAACCACCTGCTGCTCAAGTGCCTATGGGTGCCCGAGGCAACGACTCGCTTCCTCGCCTCGTTCGACGCGCTCGCCGCAGGCTACCTGCCGCTCGTGCGCTGGGAGCCATCGCAAGCGCTCGAAGCGCGCGCGGCGTCGCTGCTCCCCGGCTTGCTGCTCGCGCGCGTGGACGGCAAGTCGCCGGTCGAGTACGTCACCGAAGAGGACCAGAAAGCACGCGTGCGGCGGGCGGCCGGCGTGCTCTTGCGCAATCCGCCCGCCCGCATGGCCGAAGTCCGCGACGCATGGCGAAACGAGCTCGCAAGCTGAGCCGCATCGTCGCCGTGCGCGGCCGGCGCGTGTGGGATTCGCGCGGCCGCCCGACCGTCGAGGCCGAGGTGACGCTCGCGGGCGGCGCCCGCGGCCGCGCCATCGCGCCGGCGGGCGCCTCGACCGGGTCGGGCGAGGCGAAGGCCGTGGACGTGCGCCGCGCGGTGCTGATGCTGAACACGGAAATCCGCAACGTGCTCGACGGCTTCGACGCCGCCGAGCAGGAAGCGCTCGACAAGCGCCTCATCGCGCTCGACGGCACGCCCGACAAGAGCCGGCTCGGCGGCAACGCGATCGTCGCCGTCTCGATCGCGTGCGCCCAGGCCGCGGCCGCAGCCGGCCGCAAACCGCTGTGGCGCTACCTTGCGCGCGAGGCGCGCGTCTCGCTGCCGGTGCCGCAGATCCAGATCTTCGGCGGCGGCGCGCACGCGCGCGGCCGCGTGGACATCCAGGACTACCTCGTCATCTGCACCGGCGCGGGCTCGTTCGCCGAGTCGCTCGAGTGGACCGCGGAGATCTACCACGCCGCCGGCGCGCGCCTGGCCAAGCGCGGCGCGCTCGCGGGAGTCGCCGACGAAGGCGGCTACTGGCCGTCCTTCAAGTCGAACGAGGAGGCGCTCGCGGAACTGGTCGGCGCAATCGAGGACGCGGGCCTCAAGCCCGGCGTGGACGCCGCGATCGCGCTCGACGTCGCCGCGACGCAGCTCCACCAGGGCGGGCGCTACCAGCTCGCGCTGGAAAACCGCCTGCTCAGCGCCGAGCAGATGCACGCCATGCTGCTGCGCTGGGTCGACCGCTACCCGATCGTCTCCATCGAGGACCCGTTCGCGGAGGACGACGCCGAGGCGATGCGTGCCTTCACCAAGGCGGCGGGCGCGCGCGTGCAAGTGGTGGGCGACGATTTCTTCGTGACCAACGCCAACCGTGTCAAGACGGCCGCCGCACAAGGTGCCTGCAACACGGTACTCCTCAAGCCCAACCAGGCCGGCACGCTCACCGAGACGCTCGCCTGCTGGAACGCGGCGCGCGAGGCCGGCTACCGCGCGATCGTCTCCGCGCGCTCGGGCGAATCCGAGGACGTCTCGATCGTGCACCTCGCCGTGGGCTGGGGGGTGGCGCAGCTGAAGGTCGGCAGCTTCTCGCGCTCCGAGCGCATGGCGAAGTGGAACGAGGGCCTGAGGATCGAGGAGGCGCTCGGCGGCGACGCGCTGCCCTTTCCCGCGAGAAAGCTCTTCGGCAAGCGATGAAGGTGGTGTTCCATTTCGACGGCAGCGCGGCGCTGCGCGAGCGCGTCGCCGCGCTCTCCGGCGAAGGCATCGAGATCGAGCTCTGCCCCGAGAGCGACGCCGCGGCGTTCGAGCGCCTGCTGCCGCACATCGAGGTGCTCTGGCACATCATCAAGCCGGTGACCGCCGAGGTAATCGCGCGCGCGCCAAAGCTGAAGCTGGTGCAGAAGATCGGAAGCGGCGTGAACACGATCGCGGTGGACGCGTGCAGGGCGCGCGGCATCGCGGTGTGCAACCTGCCGGGGACCAACAGCCGCGCGGTCGCCGAGATGGCGCTCCTTCTCATGCTCGCCTGCCTGCGGCGGCTGCGCGAGCTGGATGCCGGCGCGCGGCAGCCGGAAGGCTGGCCGGCGGCCTGGGCGTTGCAGGACCGCTTCGGCGAGCTCGGCGGCCGCACCGTGGGCCTGGTCGGCTACGGTGCCGTGCCGCGAGTGTTGCACCCCATGCTCGAGGCGCTGGGTGCCAAGGTGCTCTACTGGTCGCGCTCGAAGGCGAACGCCACGCTCGACGCGCTGCTCGCGAAATCCGACATCGTGTCGCTGCACCTGCCGCTCGCGCCCGGGACCGAGCGCATGCTCGACCCGCGCCGCATGAAGCGCGGCGCGATCCTCGTCAACACGGCGCGCGGCGCGCTGGTGGACGAGGCGGCGCTCGCCGAGGCGCTCGCGAGCGGCCACCTCTCCGCGGCCGGACTCGACGTTTTCTCCGCCGAGCCGCCGCCCGCGGATTCGCCGCTGCTGCGCCTGTCCAACGTGATCGCCTCGCCGCACCTCGCGTGGCTCACCCAGGAGACGCTCGATCGCAGCCTCGGCGCGGCGCTCGAGAACGTGAAGCGCCTCGCGGCGGGCTTGCCGCTCGCCAACCGCGTGGCGTAGGCCGGGCGCCGCGTCAGAGCGGCGCAAGCCCGGAGGTGGTGAGGCGGTAGCGCCGGTCGCAGGTCGCCGCCGCGGCCTCGGAGTGCGTCACCAGGATCCCGGCGGCGCCGCGCTCCTTCACCTGCGCGGCGAGCAGCGCCAGCACCTGGCGCGCGCTCTCCGGGTCGAGGTTTCCCGTGGGCTCGTCGGCGAGCACGAGCTTCGGGTCGCCCACCAGGGCGCGCGCGATCGCCACCCGCTGCAGCTCGCCGCCCGAGAGCTCGCGCGGGGCGCTCGCCTCGCGCCCCGCGAGCCCCACCGACGCGATCGCCTCGCGCGCCCGGGCGTCGATCTCGGCCTGCGGCAGGCCGCGCAGCAGCAGCGGCAGCCCTACGTTCTGCAGGACGCTCAGGTGCGGCAGGACGTGGAACGCCTGGAACACGAAGCCGAAGCGCTCGCGCCGCAGCAGGGTCCGGGCGTCGTCGTCGAGGCGCGTCACGTCCACGCCGTCGAAGCGCACGCTGCCCGAGTCGGCGGGCTCGAGCCCGGCGATCACGTTGAGGAGCGTGGACTTGCCGATGCCCGACTCGCCGACAACGGCGACGTATTCGCCGGCGCCGACCTCGAGCGAGACGGCGTTGAGCACGGCCCGCTCCCCGAAGCGCTTCCCGACTCCGATCAGCTTGAGCATGGGCAAAGTCTAGCCGGGCGGCGGCTGCACTATCGTGCCCGTGAGCGATATGGACACCCCCGGAGCCCCTTGCTAGACTGCCGCGGCTCGGCAAAACGGGGGAGAAACATGACGCGCAAATCGCTTCAGAAGCTGGCAGTGGGCCTTGCCGTGGCGCTCGCGTTCGCGGGCCCGGCTGCGGCGCAGCAGAAGGTCAAGATCGGCTTCATCACCACGCTTTCCGGTCCGCAGGGCGTGATCGGTGCACACATGAAGGACTCGGTCGAGCTCGCGCTCGACCACCTCGGCCGCAAGGTCGGCGGCCTCGACGTCGAGGTGATCTACGGCGACGACCAGGTCAAGCCCGACGTCGGCAAGCAGGTCGCGGACGAGATGGTGAAGAAGCACCAGGTAAATTTCGTGTCCGGCATCATCTGGTCGAACGTGATGCTCGCGGTGGCGCCGTCGGTGACCTCCGCCGGCACCTTCATGATCGGCACCAACGCCGGGCCGCACGAGCTCGCCGGCAAGATGTGCAGCGAGCTGTTCTTCACCACATCCTGGCAGAACGACTCGACGCCGGAGGCGATGGGCAAGGCGATGAGCGACCAGGGCCTCACCGACGTCTACGTCATGGCGCCCAACTACGCGGCCGGCAAGGACATGGTCACCGGCTTCAAGCGCACCTTCAAGGGCCGCATCGTGGACGAGGTCTACACCAAGCTCGGCCAGCTCGACTATCAGGCCGAGCTCTCCCAGCTGCGCGCCAAGAAACCCAAAGTGGTGTTCGTCTTCTACCCCGGCGGCATGGGGATCCAGTTCCTCAAGCAGTATTCGGAGGCCGGCCTGCGCGGCCAGTTCCCGCTGTACTCGGTCTATACGGTGGACGAGATCTCGATCCCGGCGGTGAAGCACGCGGCGCTTGGCCAGTACGAGACGCGCTACTGGAGCCCTGACCTGAAGAACCCGGCCAACGAGAAATACGTCGCCGATTTCCGCAAGAAGTACGGCAAGTGGCCCGTGTTCTACGGCGCGCAGAGCTACGACGGCATCATGCTGATCGATTCCGCGGTCAAGGCGGTGAAAGGCAACCTCGCCGACAAGAAAGGCATGATCGCCGCGATGCGCAAGGCGGATTTCCCGTCCACGCGCGGCAAGTTCACCTACAACAACAACCACTTCCCGATCCAGAACTACTACCTGCTCAAGGCGGTGGCCGGCCCGACGCCGGGCAGCGATCCGGTGCTGGAGATCCAGAAGGCGGTGTTCACGAACCACAAGGACGCCTACGCCAAGGAATGCCCGATGCGGTGGTAACCGCAAGGCTTCGATAAGCGAGGGGCGCGGACCGACCGCGCCCTTTTTGTTTTCTGCGCCATGAACCCGATCCTGGTCCTCGAGCAGACGCTGAACGGGCTTCAGCTCGGGGTGATGCTGTTCCTGATGGCGGCGGGCCTCACGCTCGTGTTCGGAATCATGAACCTGGTGAACCTGGCGCACGGCTCGCTCTACATGGTCGGCGCCTACCTCGCGACGTTCTTCACCCAGCAAACGGATTCCTTCCTCGCGGGCGTGGCGCTGGGGCTTGCGGGGACCCTGGTGGTGGGGATCGTGGTCGAGCTGGTGGCGCTGCGCACGCTCTACGAGCGTGACCACCTGGACCAGGTGCTCGCCACCTTCGGACTGATCCTGTTCTTCAACGAGCTGGTCTCGATCCTGTGGGGCAGGGCGGCGATCTATTCGCAGATCCCACCCTATTTCGCCGGCCACGTGGAGCTGCTTGCGGGGCTGCGCTACCCGATCTACCGCCTGGTGATCATCGGCGTCGGCGTGGCGGTCGCGGTGCTGCTCTGGTACTTGGTGGTGCGCACGCGCCTCGGGATGCTGATCCGGGCCGGCGCGTCCAACCGCACCATGGTCGCGGCGCTCGGCATCAACATCCGCCTGCTCTACACGCTCGTATTCGGCTTCGGCGCCGCGCTCGCCGGGCTCGCCGGCCTGCTCTCGGGGCCGATCTACGCGGTGCAGCCGGGCATGGGCGAGCTGATCCTGATCCAGGTGTTTGTCGTGATCGTGATCGGCGGCATCGGCTCGATCCGCGGCGCGCTGGTGGGGGCGCTGATCGTGGGGCTGGTGGACACCATGGGGCGAGCGTTCCTGCGGCCGCTGCTCGCCACCTTCACCTCGCCGGTCGCCGCCGACACCACCGGGCCGGCGCTCGCCTCGATGCTGATCTACCTGCTGATGGCCGTGGTGCTCGCGCTGCGGCCCGAAGGTCTTTTCCCGTCGCGGGGGAGCTGATGAGCCGGCGCACGATCATCTTCGCCGTCGCGCTGCTCGCGCTCGCCGCGGTGCCGCCGCTCGCGGCGCTCATGAACCAGCCCTTCTACCTCGACCTCATCCGCCGCATGATGATCTTCGCCATCGCGGCGGTGTCGCTCAACCTGATCCTCGGCTACGGCGGCATGGTGTCCTTCGGCCACGCCGCCTACCTGGGAATCGGCGCCTACGCCGTGGGCGTGCTCGCGCACCACGGCATCGAGAGCGGCTGGCTGCAATGGGCGCTCGCGATCGTCGCATCCGCCGCGGTGGCGCTGGTGATCGGCGCGATCTCGATCCGCACCAGCGGCATCTACTTCATCATGATCACGCTGGCGTTCACGCAGATGCTCTACTACCTCGGCATCTCGATCGAGGAGTACGGCGGCGACGACGGCATGCGGGTCGCGGCGAAGAGCCAGTTCCCGGGCCTGGTCGACATCGGCAACCCGACCGCCTTCTACTACCTCGTGCTGGGCCTGCTCGTCGCCTGCCTCTGGCTCAGCCACCGGCTGGTCAACTCGCGCTTCGGCATGGTGGTGCGCGCCGCCAAGTCCAACGAGCCGCGCACGCGCGCCATCGGCTTCTCGCCCTATCCCTACCGGCTGGCGGCCTTCGTCATCGCGGGCGCCATGTGCGGGCTCGCCGGCGCGCTGCTCGTCAACCAGACCGCGTACCTCACGCCCGAATTCATGAACTGGACGCGCTCGGGCGAGCTGATGTTCATGGTGATCATGGGCGGCATGGGCACCGTCGTCGGCCCGGTGCTCGGCGCGTTCGCGCTGCTCGCGCTCGAGGACGTGCTTTCGGCGATCACGCAGCACTGGCAGATCATCCTCGGCCCGATCCTGGTCCTGATCGTGCTGTTCGCCAAGCGCGGGCTCGCCGGCTTGCTTCCCGGCGAACGCGCCGCGGGCGGCGGGGGCGGACATGGCTGACGCGTTGCTCGAAGTCACCGAGCTGCGCAAGAGCTTCGGCGCGCTCGCGGCGACCGACGGCGTGGACCTCGAGGTGCTCGCAGGCGAGACGCACGCCATCATCGGGCCCAACGGCGCCGGCAAGACCACGCTCATCAGCCAGCTCTCGGGCATGCTGCGGCCGGACTCGGGCCGCATCCGCTTCGCCGGCGAGGACGTGACTCGCCTGCCGGCGCCGGCGCGCTCGAAGAAGGGCCTCGCGCGCTCGTTCCAGATCACCAGCATCTACCGCGACTTCAGCGCGCTCGACAACGTGGCGCTCGCGGTGCAGGCGCACTCGGGCCACAGCTTCCGCTTCTGGCGCCCGGCGCGCGCCGAGCCCGCGCTGCGCGATCCGGCGCGCAGGATCCTCGAGGACGTGGGCCTGGGCGGGCGCGCCGACGTGCTCGCGGCCAACCTCGCCCACGGCGAGCAGCGCCAGCTCGAGATCGCGATGGTGCTCGCGACCAAGCCCCGGCTGCTGCTGCTCGACGAGCCGGTCGCCGGCATGGGCGTCGAGGAGTCGGCGCGCATGGTCGGTTTCCTCTCCAAGCTCAAGGGCAGCCAGTCGATCGTGCTGGTCGAGCACGACATGGACGCGGTGTTCTCGCTCGCCGACCGCATCTCGGTGCTGGTCTACGGGCGCATCATCGCGACCGGCACGCCGCAGGAGATCCGCGCCAATCCCGAGGTCCGCGCAGCCTACCTGGGTGAGGAGACGGCCTGATGCTCGCCGTCGAGAAACTGGAGACCGCGTATGGCCTGAGCCAGGTGCTGTTCGGGGTCTCGTTCGGGATCGCCGCCGGGCAGGTGGCGACGCTGCTCGGCCGCAACGGCATGGGCAAGACCACCACCGTGCTCTCGATCATGGGCGTGGTCCCCTCGCGCGCGGGCTCGATCAGGTTCTCCGGGAGCGAGATCCGCGGGCTCGCCTCCTACCGCGTTGCGCAGGCGGGCATCGGCCTCGTGCCCGAGGGGCGGCAGATCTTCCCCAACCTCACGGTGCGCGAGAACCTGGTTGCGACCGCGGCCAACCGCGCCGGCAGCGCCGAGCCGTGGACGCTGGAGCGCGTGTATGCCCTCTTCCCGCAGCTGCGCGCGCGCCAGGACAACTTCGGCAACCAGCTCTCGGGCGGCGAGCAGCAGATGCTCGCGATCGGCCGCGCGCTCATGACCAACCCCACGTTGCTGGTGCTCGACGAGGCGACCGAGGGCCTTGCGCCGCTCATCCGGCAGGACATCTACCGCTCGATCGCGCGCCTGAAGGAGGAAGGCCTGTCGCTGCTCGTGATCGACAAGGACGTGCGCGCCCTCACCGCCGTGGCCGACGTCCACTACGTCCTGGAAAAGGGGCGCGTGGTCTGGACCGGCAGCTCCGCCGAGCTGCGCGCCCGCGAGGACATCCAGCACCGCTACCTGGGCGTGTAGCGCCGGCGCGCGGGATGGTACAATTCGTGCCATGAAAACTACCATGGATGCGTCGGGCCGCCTGGTGATCCCCAAGGAAGTGCGGCGCGAGGCGCGCATCGCCCCGGGCGCGCCGCTGACGGTGCGCTGGCACGCCGGCCGGATCGAGATCGAGCCGGCGCCCGCGCCGGTGCGCCTGGAACGCCGCGGCAGGCTGCTGGTCGCGGTGCCGCGCGGTGCGATGCCGCCGCTCGACCTGGATACCGTGGAGCAGACGCGCGAGCAGCTGCTGGAGGACCGCGCGGGCTCGCGTCCCGCGCCGCGGGCCAAGACCAAGCGCGCCTGAGGCCGGCTACGGCAACCGCCGTCTTCTTTCTCGACACCAGCTGCATGGTCGCCGCGGTATGCGCCTGGCACGAGCGCCATGCGGGCGCCGCCGCCGAGATCGAGCGCCGGCTGGCGGCGCGCGAGCGGATGGCAACCGCCGCGCACGCGCTCGCCGAGTCGTTCGCGGTGCTGACGCGCTTGCCCGCGCCTTACCGGATCGCCCCGGCCGACGCCCTCGCCGTGCTCGAGGGCAGTTTCCTGCGGACCGCGCGCGTGGCCGCGCTCGATGCCGATGGCTACAAGGCCATGCTGCGCCGCGCCGGATCGGAAGGCGTCGCCGGGGGCCGCGTCTACGACGCCGTGATTGCCGCATGCGCGCTCAAGGCCAGGGCATCCACGCTGCTCACCTTCAACGCCGCGCACTTCGCAGGCCTCCTTCCGCCAGCGGTCAGGATCGTCACGCCCCCGCCGCACGCCTGACAGCAGGCTGCGTAGCGGTCTAAACTAGCCGGCCATGAAGCGAGAAAACGTCATCGGCCGGTCGAACGTCGAGGACACCCCGGCGCTCGAGGCCTATTACCGGGAGCTGGAGGCGCTCGATTGCGGCGCGCTCTGGAACGTCGCCAACGAGATCGAGCCCTGGAAGCCCGAGCCGAAATCGGTGCCGATGCTGTGGCGCTGGCGCGAGATCGAGCCGCTGGTGCGGCGAGCGCCCGACATGGTGTCCCCGGAAAAGGCCGGGCGCCGCGTCATCATGCTGGTCAACCCGGGCCGCAAGGAGTGGAGCGCGGCGTCGGGGCTTCTCTACACCGGCGTACAGGTGATGAACCCGGGCGAATTCACTTCCGCCCACCGCCACCAGTCTTCCGCCCTGCGCTTCATCATGGACGGGCGAGGCGCCTATACAGTCGTTGACGGCGAGTGGATGGCGCTCGGCGCGCGCGACCTCGTGCTCACGCCCAACGGCACCTGGCACGACCACGGCGTGGAAGCCGGCGGCACGCAGTGCGTGTGGCAGGACGGCCTCGACATCCCGCTCATGAACTCGCTCGACGCGAATTTCTTCGAGGTGCATCCGGACGTCGTGCAGAAGCCGCTCGCCGCGCCGCTGCCGCGCGAGGGCTGGGCGAAACCGTATTCGCCACAGATGAAGTATTCGTGGGACGCGGCCTATGCGGCGCTCAACGAAGCCGCGCGCGCGGGCAAGGCCTCGCCCTTCGACGGCGTGGTGCTCGAATACGCGAATCCGCTCACCGGCGGCCCGGTCATGCCGACGATCGGCGCGCAGCTGCAGATGCTGCGCCCGGGCGAGCAGACGCGCGCGCATCGCCACACCGGCAGCGTCATCTACCAGGCGGCGAAGGGCCGCGGCTGGTCCGAGATCGGCGGCAAGCGTTTCGAGTGGGAGGAGAAGGACATCTTCTGCCTGCCTTCCTGGACGTTGCACCGGCACGCCAATGCATCGGCGAGCGAGGACGCGGTGCTGTTCTCGTTCAACGACTTCCCGGTGATGCGCTCGCTCGCGCTTTACCGGGAGGCCGAAGCATGATCAGCAGCGAGCAGAACGACCTGATGACGCGCGTGGGCCCCGGCACGCCGGCGGGGCGGCTGCTTCGCAACTACTGGCAGCCGGTCGCACTGGTGGACGAGTTCGGCGGCCCGCGCCCGTGCAAGGCGGTGCGGCTGATGGGCGAAGACCTCGTCATCTTCCGCGACGAGCAGGGGCGCTACGGGCTGCTCGACCGTCGCTGCCCGCATCGCGGCGCCGATCTCGCCTACGGGAGACTGGAGCACGGCGGGCTGCGCTGCGCGTTCCACGGCTGGCTGTTCGACACCGCGGGCAAGTGCCTCGAGACCCCTGCGGAGCCCGAGGGCAGCCGCCTCTGCGAGCACATCAGGCAAAAGAGCTATCCGCTCGCGGTGCGCGGCGGCGTCGTGTTCGCCTGGCTCGGCGCGGGCGAGCCGGCTGCGTTTCCGAACTTCGACTGCTTCGCCGCGCCCGACGAATATACCTTTGCCTTCAAGGGCTACTGGGACTGCAACTGGCTGCAGGCGCTGGAGGTCGGCATCGATCCCGCGCACGCCTCGTACCTGCACCGCTTCTTCGAGGACGAGGACACCGCGAAGAGTTACGGCAAGCAGTTCCGAGGCACGCCCGCCGACTCGCGGCTGCCGATCAGCAAGGTGCTGCGCGAGTACGACCGGCCCGACATCCAGGTCGAGCGCACCGACTACGGCATGCGCCTTCGGACCGTGCGCCGGATCAACGATTTTCAGAGCCACATCCGCGTCACCAACGTCCTGTTCCCGCAGGCGTTCGTGATCCCGATGAACGCGGAGATGACGATCTCGCAGTGGCACGTGCCGGTGGACGACTATGGCTGCTACTGGTACGCGATCTTCACCAGCTTCGGCGCGCCGGTGGACAAGAAGACGATGCGCGAGCAGCGCCTCAAGACCTACCCCGAGCCGGACTACAAGCCGGTGCTGAACCGCGCCAACGAATGGGGCTACGACGCCGAGCAGCAGCGCCGCGCGACCTACACCGGCATGGGCTTCGACATCAACATCCACGACCAGTGGGCCTGCGAATCCATGGGCCGCATCGCCGACCGCACCAGGGAAAACCTCGGCTCGAGCGACAAGGGCATCGCGCTCTACCGCCGGCTGCTCGTGGACGCGATCCGCAGGAACGAGGCGGGCGAGAAGGCGCTGATGGTGCTCGACGCTGCGCAGGCGTCGGCGATCACCGGGCCACCGGCGATCGACGGCGTCGGCCCGACCGGCCGCATGGAAGAGTACTGGAAAGACGCCGAAGCGCGCCGCCGCGCGCAGTGCGCCTGGGGACAATCGGGGTCAGGGCCCGATTTGCGCCCGCGAAAGGAAATCGGGCTCTGACCCCGATTTTCGACGCTGCGCTCGCGGAGATCGAGCGGCGCAAGCTGCAGGCGGTGCGATTCTCGTTTGCCGACCAGCACGGCGTCCTGCGCGGAAAGACCATTGCGGCGGCGGAGCTGGGCAACGCGCTCGAGCGCGGCGTGACGGTCACGAGCACGCTGCTCCTCAAGGACACCTCGCACCGCACCGTTTTTCCCGCCTTCACGCCGGGCGGCGGCGTGGGCATGCCCGAGATGCAGGGCGCGGCCGACGTGCTGATGTTCGCCGACCCTTCCACCTTCCGCGTGCTGCCGTGGGCGCCCGACACGGGCTGGTTCCTTTGCAACCTGCATTTCCAGGACGGCAGGCCCGTGCCCTACGACTCGCGCGCGGTGTTGAAGCGCGCGCTCGAGCGGCTCGCGGCGGCGGGCTACGAGTACTTTGCGGGACTCGAAATAGAATTCCACGTCTTTCGCATCGCCGACCCGCGCCTGCGCCCCGAGGACGCCGGGCAGCCCGGCACGCCGCCCGAGGTGAGCCTGCTCACCACCGGCTACCAGTACCTCACCGAGCACCGCTACGACATGATCGACCCGGTGGTCGAGCTGCTGCGCCGGGAGATCGCCCCGCTCGGCCTGCCGCTGCGCTCCTTCGAGGTCGAGTTCGGCCCGAGCCAGATGGAGGTGACGCTCGGCGCCCTGCCCGGCATCGCCTCGGCCGACGCGATGGTGCTTTTCCGCAGCGCTGCCAAGCAAATCCTGCGCCGCCACGGCTACCACGCGACTTTCATGTGCCGGCCGAAGCTGCCGAATGTGATGTCGAGCGGCTGGCACCTGCACCAGTCGCTGCGCAAGCCAGGCGGCCCGAACGCATTCATGCCGGAAAAGCCAGGCGCCGACCTCACGCCGCTCGGGCGCCAATGGCTCGCGGGCCTGCTCGCGCACGCGCGCGGCTGCTGCGCGCTCGCGACGCCCACGCTCAACGGCTACAAGCGCTACCGCCCCTACTCGCTCGCCCCCGACCGCATCACCTGGGGCCACGAGAACCGCGGCGCGCTGCTGCGCGTCGTGGGCGGCGCGGGCGACCCGGGCACGCGCATCGAGAACCGCATCGGCGAGCCTGCGGCGAACCCGCATCTCTACTTCGCCTCGCAGATCCACGCCGGGCTCGACGGCATCGAGCGCAAGCTCGAGCCGCCGCCGCCGGCGGACACGCCGTATGAAGCGAAGGCGGAGCCCCTCCCGCACACGCTCGCCGAGGCGCTCGACGCGCTGCGCGCCGACGATTACCTGGTGAAGTCGCTCGGCGAGCAGTTCGTGGATTATTTCTGCCGCATCAAGGAAGCCGAGATCGCGCGCTTCAACCTCGAGGTGAGCGACTGGGAGCAGCGTGAGTACTTTGAGCTCTTCTGACCTCGCGCGCGCCCTCGCGCTGCTCGAAAAAGGCGACTGGCAGGCGGCGCACAAGATCGTCCAGGAGGACGAGGACTCTGCGCTCGCCTGCTGGGCGCACGGCATCGTGCACCTCATGGAAGGCGACCTCGCGAACGCCCGCTACTGGTACCGAGGGGCGAAGCGCCCGTTCCCGAAGTCTCCCGCCGCGCCGGTGGAGATCGCCGAGCTGCGCGAGGCGCTGCGCGCCGGCTGAGGCTGCGTGCTACCCTTGGGATGGCGGGTCGCGGCCCGACCCTTGATGTGGAGAGGTCCGAGTGGGTATTGAAGAAGAAACGCTCAGGTTTCCGCTGAACCTGGACCGCGCCGCCATCGTGGAGCGGCTGGTGAAGATCCGGGAATCGGCCCAGGCGAGCGGCCTTCCGGACCTGGCCGACAAGCTGGCCGACATCGAAACGATTCCGGCGGCGCAGATCGGCGCGCGCGTCATCGCTGCGCTGCCTTTGGTGCCCGAAAAGCCCGAATTCCGGTCGATCGCGACGAATCTGCAAATCGTCGCGGTCAACCTGAAGAACCTCAAGTAATTCCCGGACCACGGTCGTCAAGATCGGGGACAGACCCTGAAGGTCGATATCGGGGGACAGACCCCGAAAGGCAGAACCAGGAAGAATCGGGGTCTGTCCCCAGGAGACAGCACGCATGGCCAGCCGCACGATCGAGGTCGGGCCGAACCGCTACCGCGAGTCGCCCGGGCGCTACTACGAGGACTTCCGCGTCGGCGACGTCTACGAGCACCGCCCGGGGCGCACGCTCACGGAAGCGGACAACACCTGGTTTTCGCTCCTCACCATGAACCCGCACCCGCTGCACAGCGACGCCGCCTTCGCCGCGCAAAGCGAGTACGGCCGGCCGCTGGTCAACTCCTGCCTCACGCTCGCCGTCGTCACCGGGATGTCGGTCGAGGATTTCAGCTACAAGGCGGTCGCCAACCTCGGCTGGGACAAGGTGAAGCTCGCCGCCCCGGTGTTCGCCGGCGACACGATCTACGCGGAGTCCGAGGTGATCGGCAAGCGCGAGTCGGAATCGCGCCCGCACCACGGCATCGTCACCGTGCGCACCACCGGCAGGAAGGCCGACGGCACCGTCTTCATGACTTTCGAGCGCTCGGCGCTGCTGCCGATGAAGGGACACGCGGTGGAGGACAAGGGGGGCAAGCCATGAGCGAAGCAGCCGCGGGGCGCGACGCCCCGATCGTCGAGGCGGTGTCGCGCTTCCTCGAGCGCGAGGTGCGGGCACAGGTGCGCGCGTTGGAGGCCTCGGACACCTGGCCCGCCGAGATCGTCGAGAAGATGCGCGCGATGGGGCTGTTCGGCTGCACCATCCGCGAGGAGTACGGGGGGCTTGGCCTCTCGGCCACCACCTACGCCAGCGTGATCGAGCGCATCTCCGAGGTGTGGATGTCGCTCGCGGGGATCGTCAACTCGCACCTCATCATGGCCTCGCTCGTGCAGCGCGCCGGCAGCGAGGCGCAGCGCCGCAAGTGGCTGCCGCGCTTCGCCTCGGGCGAGCTGCGCGGCGGGCTCGCGCTCACCGAGCCCGACTGCGGCACCGATTTGCAGGCGATCCGCACCCGCGCGCGGCGCGAAGGCGGCGATTACGTCGTCAACGGCACCAAGACCTGGATTTCGAACGGCATCCACGGCCACGTCGTCGCGCTGCTCGTCAAGACCGATCCCGGGGCGGCGCCCGCGCACAGGGGCATGAGCTGCTTCATCTGCGAGAAGGGCCCGGGCTTCGCGCCCAGCCGCAAGCTCGGCAAGCTCGGCTACAAGGGCATCGACTCGGCCGAGCTCGTGTTCGACAACTACCGCGTCCCCGCGGCGAACCTCGTAGGCGAAGTCGAGGGCCGCGGCCTGCAGCAGGTGCTGGGCGGCCTGGAGCTCGGGCGCATCAACGTCGCGGCGCGCGGCGTGGGGCTCGCCAGCGCCGCGCTCAAGGAGGCGCTCGCCTACTCGCAGGTGCGCAAGACCTTCGGCAAGCCGATCTGCGAGCACCAGGCGATCCAGCTCAAGCTCGCCGACATGGGCACCCGCATCGAGGCGGCGCGCCTGCTGG
>CAZVHU010000039.1:0-23186 GCA_964627075.1 uncultured Enterobacteriaceae bacterium
GCACGAAGTACCAGCTGATCGAGGCCTACGACGGCGAGGCGGGCGTGGCGAAGGCGCTCGAGGCGCGGCCGGACCTGATCCTCATGGACATCCAGCTGCCGAAGATCTCCGGCATGGACGCGATCCGCATGTTGCGCGCCGAGGCGGCGACGAAGGACACGCCGATCGTGGCGATCACCTCGTTCGCGCTCTCGGGCGACGACCAGAAGGCGAAGGAAGCGGGCGCGACCGCGTACCTGGCGAAGCCCTACAGCCCGTTCGAGCTGCTCAAGCTGATCCGGAGTCTCCTGCCGGAGGGGTGACAGGCCGATGTATTTGGTCTAAACTGACCAAATATGGAAAAGGTGCAGCTGCACGAGGCAAAGGCCCGGCTCTCCGAGCTGGTGGATCGCGCGCAGTCGGGCGAGGAGGTGGTGATCTCGCGCCATGGCCGCGCGGTGGCGCGCCTGGTCAGCTACGCGCCCAAACGGGGCGCGCGGCGGCTGGGCGTCCTGCGCGGGCGCATCAAGTTCCGCCGCGGCTGGGACAAGCCGCTGCCGGATGAGCTGCTCGCGGCCTTCGAAGGCCGCGAGTGAGGCTGCTGCTCGACACGCACGCGCTGCTCTGGATCCTCGCCGCGCCGGAGAAGCTGCCGGCAGCGGTGCGGCGTGCCGTCCAGGCGGCGGAAAACGAGGTCTACGCAAGCGTGGCGAGCGCGTGGGAAATCGCGATCAAGGTGGCGCTGGGCAGGCTCGATTTCGATTTGCAGGCGCTGGAGCGCGCGTTGGCAGCGTCGGGCATCCAGGCATTCGGCATCAGCCTGCAGCACGCTACGCGCGTGGCCCAGCTGCCGGCGCACCATCGAGACCCCTTCGACCGCATGCTGGTGGCGCAGGCGCTGTCTGAATCCATGACGCTGGTTTCGCGAGACCGCGAGCTCGCGAGATACGGTGTCAAGCTGCTGTGGCGCGAGGGCGAGCGGGCGCGGCGGAGGCCTGCGTGAAGATCAACCGCCTCGGCGCGAGCGGCCTCGAGGTCACCGACATCTGCCTCGGCACCATGACCTGGGGCGAGCAGAACACCGAGGCCGAGGCGCACGCGCAGCTCGACTGGGCGCTGGATCGCGGCATCAACTTCGTCGACACCGCCGAGATGTACCCGGTGCCGCCGAAGAAGGAGACGCAGGGCTCGACCGAACGGATCGTAGGCGCCTGGATGGCGAGGAACCGGCACCGGCGCGACAAGATCGTGCTTGCCTCGAAGATCGCAGGCCCGGGGCGGCGCGAGTGGATCCGCAACGGCGAGAACCAGGTGACGCGCAAGACCATCCCCTGGGCGATCGCCGACAGCCTGAAGCGCCTGCAGACGGACTACATCGACCTCTACCAGATCCACTGGCCCGAGCGCTACGTGCCCTCTTTCGGCGCGTGGCAGTACGATCCCTCGAAGGAACGCGAGGAGACGCCTATCCTCGAGCAGATCGAGGGCATGGCCGCCGCGATCAAGGCGGGCACGATCCGCGCCTACGGGCTTTCCAACGAGACGACGTGGGGCCTGTGCGAGTTCGCGCGCCTCGCGCGCGAGAACCGGCTGCCCGCGCCCGCCTCGGTGCAGAACGGCTACAGCCTGGTGTCGCGCCTGTTCGACGGCGACCTCGCCGAAGCGAGCCGCAGGCTCGACATCCCGCTGCTCGCGTATTCGCCGCTCGCCATGGGGCTGCTCACCGGGAAGCTGCGCGGCAAGCTCTACGACGCAGGCTGGCCGGCGAGCGCGCGCCTGATGAAGTTCAAGGACTTCGGCGAGCGCTACAAGCGCCCGCGGGTGCTTGCGGCCGCGGAGGAGTACCGCAAGGTTGCGGAAAAGCACGGCCTGCCGATGACCGCGCTCGCGCTCGGCTTCGTGCGCAGCCGCTTCTTCGTCGCGTCCATCATCCTCGGCGCGACCAGCGTGGCGCAGCTGGAGGACCAGGCGCGCTGGTTCGACCTCGTGCTCAAGCCCGAAGCGCTCGCCGACATAGAGCGGGTGAACGCGCTCTACGCGAGCCCCGCGGCGCAGTAGATGTGGGAGGCGGCGGCGATCGTCGCGCTCGCAGCCGGGGCGCTCTTCTGGGTGGACAGCCTGCGGGCGCGCGAGCGTGCGCTCGCCGCCGGCCGCTCGGCCTGCGAGCGCTACGGCGTGCAGTTCCTCGACGACACGGTGGCGTTCGCGCGCATCGGTCTTGCGCGCGACGCCGACGGGCGCTTGCACCTGCGGCGCAGCTACAGCTTCGAATTCTCGGACACCGGCAACAACCGCCGCCACGGCGCGATCGTGCTTCTGGGCGCGGAGCTGGCCGACCTGCAGCTGGAGCCCTATCCGTTGAACGAGCCATTGCAATGAGCGGCGCGATGCATGGCTAAGTGGCTCGAGGGCAGGGTGACCGGCAACCGGCACTGGACGCCGACGCTCTTTTCGCTCACGGTGGACGGGCCGGCGTTCCGGTTCGAGGCCGGGCAGTTCGTCAAGCTCGCGCTCGACGTGGACGGCGAGCGCGTGGCGCGGCCGTTCTCGTTCGTCAACCCGCCGGGCGCGCCGCTCGAGTTCTACGGCGTGATCGTGCCCGGGGGGCCGCTCTCGCCGCGGCTCGCGCGGCTGCAAGCGGGCGATACGTTGTGGCTCTCGGCCAACCCGTCGGGGTTCCTGGTGCTCTCGGAGGTTCCCGATGCGGCGGAGCTGTGGCTGGTGGCGACCGGCACCGGGATCGCGCCCTTTCTCTCGATCCTGCGCACCGAGGCGCCGTGGCGGCGGTTCAGGCGCGTGCTGCTGGTGCACGCGGCGCGCCATGCGAACGAGCTGGTGTACCGCGACCTGATCGATGCCCTCGCGCGCGAGCACGGCGCCCGGTTCGCCTACATTCCCTTCGCCAGCCGCGAGCGCGCGCCCGGTGCACTGGAGGGCCGGATCCCGGCGGCGATCCGCGACGGAAGGCTCGAGGCCGCCGGGGCCCCGATCGCGCCCGAGCGCTCGCAGTTCCTGCTATGCGGCAACCCGGATATGGTGAAGGACGTGGGCGCGGCGCTTGCCGAGCGCGGCCTGCGCAAGCACCGCCGCCGCGCCCCGGGCCAGATCACCACGGAGAACTTCTGGTGACGCGCACGCGGGCGGCAACAATTCACATAGTTTTGCTCGCAGCGGCGCTGCTCCTTTCGTCCTGCAGCGCGATCCGCGTCGCCTACAACAACGCCGACTTCTACCTGCGCTGGCAGGCGAACAGCTATTTCGGCTTCGAGGACGAGCAGGACGAGGAATTGCACGCGCGCGTCGCGGCGTTCACCGCCTGGCACAGGAAAAATGCCCTGCCCGACTACGTGCGCGTCGCGGACGAGGCGGCGCGGCGCCTGGAGCGCGGTCTCTCGCGCCAGGACCTCGTTTGGGGTTACGATTCGTTCCAGGCGCAGGTGCGGGTGAGCCTGCGCGCGGCCGCTGCGGAAATCGCGCCCCTGCTCGACCGCCTCGGCCCGGAGCAGCTCGCCCGCCTCGAGCGGCGCATCGCCGAGGAGAACCGAAAATTCGCGAGGGACTATCTTTCCGGCACCGTGGAAGAGCGCCGCAAACGCCGCCTGAAGCGCAACCTCGAGAGGCTCGAGGACTGGTTCGGCTCGCTTGACGAGGCCCAGGCCGAGCGCGTGCGCCGCTACAGCGAGCGCGCGCCGCTCGCCGACCAGCTGCGCGACCGCGAGCGCAAGCGCCTGCAGGCGGGCTTCGCGGAGATCGTGCGCGCCCGGCAGGCGGTCGCCCGGCTGCCGGACTACGCCGCGCACTGGGACCGCGGCCGCGACCCCGAGTACGCCGCGGCGCTGCGCGCGCAGCAGTCCGAGTACTTCGACATGCTGCTCGACCTCGACAAGACCCTCAGCCCGGCGCAGCGCGCATCGGCCGTCGGGCGCTTGCGCGAGTACGCGGCCGATTTCCGCCAGCTGGCGCAGCGATGAACGACCGCACCGCGATGACCGCCGCCCAGGCGCAGGAGGCGCTGCGCGCCGAGGCGCCGCCGCAGCCGGACTACGCCGGGCGGCCGCGCGACACGCAGCTCGAGTACAAGGCGATCCTCGCCAACGCCTCGATCGGCATCGCCTTCACGCGCGAGCGCAAGTTCTTCCTCTGCAACCCGAAGTTCGCCGAGATGTTCGGCTGGGGCGCCGACGAGCTGATCGGCCAGCCCGGGGAGGTGGTGTATCCCTCGCGCGAGAGCTACGACGCGCTGGGCGCGATCGCGATCCCGACCCTCGGCGCCGGGCAGCAGCTCGACATCGAGTGGGAGATGCGGCGCAAGGACGGCTCGACCTTCCTCGCCCACATGGTGGCGAAGGCGATCAACGCCGCCGACGCCGCCCAGGGCACGGTCTGGATCGTCGAGGACATCACCGAGAAGAAGCGCCAGGCCGACGAGATCGGCCGCCTGTTTCGCGAGCAGGAGGCGATTCTCGACACCGCCTCGATCGGCATCTGCTTCCTGCGCGAGCGCCACGTGGTGCGCTGCAACCGGCGCATGGAGGAGATGTACGGCTACGCACCCGGCGAGCTGAACGGCAAGCCGACCGCGATCACCTACGTAGACGAGGCCGACCACGCGCGCGCCCAGGAGTCCTACGCGCGCATGAGCCAGGGCCAGAGCTACACGCAGTCGGTGGCCAAGCGCCGCAAGGACGGCAGCGTGTTCTGGGAGCGCTCCACCGGCCGCGCCGTGGACCCGGTGGACCCGCAGAAAGGCTCGGTGTGGCTGCTCGAGGACATCACCGAGCAGAAGCGCGCCGAGGAGGAGCTGGGGCGCGTGCTCGCCGAGCAGCAGGCGCTGGTCAACAACATCGTGGTCGGCATCTGCTTCGTGCGCGACCGCAAGGTGGTGCGCTGCAACCGCAGGTTCGAGGAGCTGTTCGGCTATTCCGCGGGCGAGGCGCTGCAGGCGTCCACGCGGCAGTTCTACTTCACCGACGAGGATTACGAGCGCAGCCGCACCTACGGGGAGCTGGACGCCGGCCGCATCCACACGCGCGAGCAATGGCTGCGGCGCAAGGACGGCTCGGGCTTCTGGTGCCGGCTCACCGGCCGCGCGGTCGAGGCCGGCAGCCCCGGCAAGGGCTACGTGTGGCTGTTCGAGGACGTAACCGAGCGCAAGCGGGCCGACGAGGAAGTGCGGCGCCTCGCCGACGAGCAGCGCCTGACCCTGGACAACGCAACCGTCGGCATCTCGTTCGTGCGCGAGCGCATGTTCCAGCGCTGCAACCCGCGCCTGGAGGAGATGTTCGGCTACGCGCCGGGCGAGCTGCTCGGGCAGAGCACCGCGCTGTTTTACCCGTCGGCCGAGGAGTTCGAGGCGGCGCGCGACCCGATCTACAAGCAGATCGGATCGGGCCAGACCTACACCGGCGAGCACCAGTACCGGCGCAAGGACGGAACGCTCTTCTGGTGCAAGGTGGTCGGCAAGGCGATCAATCCGGCGCGCGCGGACCGCGGCTCGATCTGGATCTACGACGACGTCGGCGCCGAGCGCGCGGCGCGCGAACAGCTGGAGGCCGCGCGCGACGCCTTGGAGCGCGCGGTGGCCGAGCGCACCGCCGAGCTGCAGGCGGCCAACCAGAAGCTCGAGGCCGAGATCAACGAACGCAAGCAGGCCGAGACCCGGGCCCAGCATCTTGCGGATCACGACGTGCTCACCGGGCTGCCCAACCGCCGGCTGCTGGAAGACCGCCTGACGCAGGCGCTCGCGCTCAGCTACCGCAACCGCAAGCAGACGGCGGTGATGTTCGTCGACCTCGACCGGTTCAAGAACATCAACGACTCGCTGGGACACGCCTCGGGCGACGTGCTGCTCAAGGAGGTCGCCGACCGCCTGGTGAGGCAGCTGCGCGTGGGCGACACCATCTGCCGCATCGGCGGCGACGAGTTCGTGATCGTGCTGCCCGAGATCAAGCGCTCGTCGGACGCGGCGCACGTGGCGCAGAAGATCATCGAGACCGTGTCGCAGCCGGTGCCGGTGGAGGAGCGCGACCTGCAGGTTACCGCCTCGATCGGCATCAGCGTGTTTCCCGAGGACGGGCGCGACGCCGAGACGCTGATCCGCAACGCCGATGCCGCGATGTACCACGCCAAGGAAACGGGTCGCGCCAACTACCAGTTCTTCACCGACCAGATGAACCTCGCGGCGACGCGGCGGCTCACGCTGGAGAACGACCTGCGGCGCGCGGTGCAGAAGGGCGAGATGCGCGTCTACTACCAGCCGGTGAACGAGCTGCAGACCGGCTGCGCGGTGGCGCACGAGGCGCTGGTGCGCTGGCAGCACCCGACGCGCGGCGTGATCGCGCCCTCGGAGTTCATCCAGCTCGCCGAGGACACGGGGCTGATCCTCAAGATCGGCGAGTGGGTGCTGCGCGAGGCCTGCCGCTGGGCGAACTTCATCGGCACCGACCGCGGGCTGCTGGTGAGCGTGAACCTGTCGCCGCGCCAGTTCCTCGATCCCAGGCTGGTCGAGCTGGTGGCGGGCGTGCTCAGGGACTCGGGCCTGCCGCCGCGGCTGCTGGAGCTCGAGATCACCGAATCCACCGCCATGCAGCACACCGACGTGACGCTGGCGACGCTGGTGAAGCTGAAGGAGCTGGGGGTGTCGATCGCGATCGACGACTTCGGCACCGGCTACTCGAGCCTGGCGTATCTCAAGCGCTTCCCGGTGGACAAGCTGAAGATCGACAAGTCGTTCGTCGCCGAGCTCGCGCTGGGCAACGACCAGAAGGCGATCGTGGCGGCGATCATCGGCCTGGCGCACACGCTGGGCCTCAAGGTGTGCGCCGAAGGGGTGGAGACCGAGTCGCAGCTCGAGTTCCTGCAGAGCTGCCGCTGCGACTACATCCAGGGCTACATCACCGGCCGCCCGGTCGACGCCGACACCGCCGCCAGGGAATACGTCTAGGCGGGGGCGGGGCCAGGCCCGCGAAGTGTAAAGTCACGCTTTACACTGCGGCACCGCAGGACCCGGTCGAGCCAAAGCGGTCATCGGCGGTTCCCCGCTTCCGCCCTGGCCGTCAATCTCCGCGTCTCGCCGTGCTTCATGACGAAGAAATCCTCCTCGGCGAGGCCGGCGGCGGCGCGCGCCGCGGCAAGCATGCGCGGCGGCTCGTGCAGGTCCTCGTCCGACAGGCTGGCGAAGGTGCCCCAGTGCATGCCGACCGACTGTCGGGCGCGCACATCGCGGTGCGCCTGCACCGCCTCGGCCGCATCCACGTGCATGATCTTCATGAACCAGCGCGGCGCGTACGAGCCGATCGGGATCGCGGCGAGGTCGAAGCCGCCGAAGCGCGCGCCGATGTCGGCGAAGTCGCGCGAATAGCCGGCGTCGCCGGCGAAGAAGAACGAGAACTCCGGGTGCCGCAGCACCCAGCCGCCCCACAGGCGCTGGTTCTCGTCCCAAAGCGTGCGCTTCGCCCAGTGCTGCACCGGCACGAAGTGCAGGTCCAGGCCCTTGAACTCCGTGCGCTCCCACCAGTCCAGCTCGACCACGTCGGCGATGCCGCGCGCCTCGAACCAGCGCTTCAGGCCCAGGCCGACGAAAAATCGCGGCGAGCCCCCGGGCTGTGCCGCGAGCAGCCGCACGCTCGGGATGTCGAGGTGGTCGTAATGGTCGTGCGAGATCACCACCGCGTCGATGTGCGGCAGCTCGCCCGGCGCCGGCTCGGGCGGCACCACGCGCTTCGGGCCGGCGAAGGGGACCGGCGAGGCGCGCTCGGAGAATATCGGGTCGGTGAGCACGTTCAGGCCCCCGACCTGCACGAGCAGCGTCGCGTGCCCGATCCAGGTGACGCCCGGGTTGTGGCGCCGCGCGCGCAGCGCCTCGGCGCCGGCACTGGCGACCTCGAAGCGCCAGCCGCCGGGCGGCTCCTTGGGCACGCCGTCCCGCCACTGCTCCCACTTCCAGCGCCAGAAGCCGCTTTTCTCGGGATGCGGGTAGTTGTTGCGGAAGCCCTCGGCGGCGCGGTGCGGCTTGGCCGGATCGGCGTAGGGAAAGCCGGTCACGCACGCGGCGATCGCCGCCGCGGCGAGGAGCGCGATCGCGGGCGGGACGAGACCCGTCATGGCGCGGCATTATAGGGCGATGAGCAAGCCCTTCCTGCAGTTCTCGCATGCCAACGGCTTTCCCGCCTCGAGCTACGGCGCGATGCTCGGCGAGCTCTCGCACCGCTACCGCATCGGCGCCGTCGAGACCTTCGGCACCGATCCGCGCTATCCGGTCACCGACGGCTGGCCGCACCTGGTGGACCAGCTCATCGACACGCTGGAGCGCGAGCACCGCGGCGCGCCGGTGTTCGGCGTCGGCCACTCGCTCGGCGCCTACCTCACGTTCCTCGCCGCGGTGCGGCGGCCGGACCTGTTTCGCGCCATCGTGATGCTCGATGCGCCGATCATCGGCCCGGTGAAGGGGCGGCTGCTCGGCGCGGTGAAGCGCTACGGCATCATCGACCGGGTGACGCCCGCGGGCGCGACGCGCGACCGCAGGAGCGAATGGCCGGGGCGCGACGAGGCGAAGGCGCACTTCCGCAGCCGGAGGCTGTTCCGCCACTTCGCGCCGCAATGCCTCGAGGACTACGTGCGCCACGGCCTGGTGGGCGGGCACGGCCACCTGCGGCTGCGCATCGACCCGCGCATCGAATACCAGATCTACCGCACCCTGCCGCACGACATGCACCGGCACCTCAGGCAGCTCGCGGTCCCCGCGGGATTCGCCGGCGGCCTGCAATCCGACGTGCTGCGGCGCGTGGGCATGGCGCACATGCGGCGCTTCAGGAAGCGCAAGGTCCCGGGCGGGCACCTCTTTCCGTTCGAATATCCGCGCGAGGCAGCCGCGGCGGTCTGCAGCCTGCTAGAAGAGCTTGGCTAGCCACCAGCCGGCGAGCGCGGCGAGCGCGATCCAGGCCGCGACGACCGCCACCGCCATGGCGCGGCCCTGCGGCCGCTCGAGCGTGCCGGCCGCGCGGGCACGCGCCTCGGCGAGCACCTCCGCCGGCACCAGGCGCAGCGCGAGCCAGATGCCGAGCGGCACGAGCACGAGGTCGTCGAGATAGCCGATCACCGGGATGAAATCCGGGATCAGGTCGATCGGCGAGAAGAAATAGGCGACCACCACGCCGGCCACGATCCGCGCGAGCCACGGAGTGCGCGGGTCGCGCGCCGCGAAGTAGAGCGCGACCGTCTCGCGCTTGAGCGCCCGCGCCCAGTCGCGCAGGCGGCCCATCAGGCCGTGGTGCCGCGCTTCTGCCGCAACAGCTCCTCGGCGCCCTTGATGTTGAGCTCGACGCCGGGCATGTTCGGGTTGACCTCGAGCGCGCGCCGCCAGTATGCGATCGCCCTGGCGTAGTCCTTGAGCTGGAAATGGATCTGGCCGTAGCCCGACAGCGCGCCGAAATGCGACGGGTTGCGCTTCATCACCTGGTCGCAGTCGGCGAGCGAGCGCTTGTAGTCGCCAGCGAGGAAATGGACCGTGGCGCGCTTGTTCCACCCTTCGGCGAATTGCGGCCGGCGGCGGATCACGTCGCTGAAGGTGGCGATCGCCTGCGGGTAGAGCCCGGCCTGCATCTGCTCGACGCCGGCGGCCATCAGGCGATCGACGTCGGCGTCGCCCGAGCGGCTCCAAAGCAGCCACAAGCCCTGCTCCGCGAAGCCGCGCACGAACGCGCTCTCGTCGCGCAGCCGCTTGAGGAGCAGGCCCTGGTCGTCCATGCGGCCGTGGTTGGCGAACCACACCACGCCTTGCGCGCGCCGCTCGGTGACGGGGTCCTCGAGCGCGGCGAGCGCCTGCTCGCGCGACTGCGGCGCGGCGCTTGCATCCGGCGCGCCCAGTGCTAACGTAACTGCCAGCACCAGGCCCGGGAGAAAAGCATGAAGCAGACCGCCGTTCACCTTGCCATGATAGCCGCGTTGGCCGCCGCCGCGCCGGTCCGCGCCGCGGACGACCCGACCGCGCCCGGGGCGGGCGGCGGGTCGCAGCCGGCAGACCCGTGGCTCGAGGAGGCGCGGGCCGCGATCGCCTACAAGAACTGGGACCGCGCCGCGCAGGTCATGCGCGACGCGCTGGCGAAGGACGCCGCCAACGCGGACTACCACAACCTCTACGCCTACAGCGTGCGCATGGGCCCCAAGCCCGCCATGGACGTGGTATTCAAGCACTACCACGAGGCGCTGCGCATCGATCCCAGGCACCGCGGCGCGCACGAGTACATCGGCGAGGCCTACCTCATGGTCGGCAACGCGGGCAAGGCCAAGGAACATCTCAAGGCGCTCGACGGCTTGTGCTTCTTCGGCTGCAACGAGTACACCATGCTGAAGAAGGCGATCGCCGACTTCGAGGCGAAGCAGAAGCGGTAGACCGTCAAACCGCCGACCCGCGCCGACGCTCGCAGGCGGTCGCCGGCGCTCTGCTAACCTGGGCGCCCGATGAGGCTCGCGAGCTTCGATGCGCCCGTTTCCGCCCTGCAGGCAGCGCAGTTTTCGGATGCGCCCACCAGGGAACGCTGGATCCGGGAAAAAGGCATGCAGGTGCTCCAGTTCCGGTCCGGCTCGCACCGCGAGACGCCGGTGGACATGTTCGTGAGCGAGCCGTTCGACTTCGAGGCGGAGTACGGTCGCGCGCTGGCGAAGCCCCTCGGGAAGCTCGAGGTCAGGTTCGCGACCATCCCGACCTTGATTCGTATGAAGGAACTCGCCAACCGCCAGCAGGATAGAATCGACATCGAATATCTGCGCAAGAGGCTCGAGGGCGATGGCAGGAACTGACGAGCGCGACGCCGGCGTGGACTGGCGGCTGACGACGTGGGAGGGCGCGCGGCGCGAGTAGCTGCGGCGCTGGGCGCAGCTGCCGCTGCAGGACATCGTGCGCGCGCTGGAGGAAATGGAGCAACTCGCCGCGCGGCTCGCCGCCGCGCAGAGCCGCTGACGCGGCATAGTCCGGCGTCGCCGGCGCCACCCGGGGCCGGGCAACAGGGGGAGCGGAATGGAATACCGGTTGCTGGGCCGTACGGGCGTGCAGGTGTCGCGCCTGTGCCTGGGGACGATGTCCTTCGGCAGCGACGCCGACGAGCAGGAATCGGCGCGCATGTACCGCGCCAGCCGCGACGCCGGCATCAACTTCTTCGACACCGCCGACCAGTACAGCAAGACGAGGTCGGAAGAGATCCTGGGCGCGCTCGTCGCCGGGCATCGCGACGACGTGGTGATCGGCACCAAGTGCTTCAACCCGACCGGCCCCGACCGCAACGCGCAGGGCGGCTCGCGCCGCCACGTCACGCGCGCGCTCGAGGCGAGCCTCAAGCGCCTGAAGACCGACCGCGTGGAGATCCTCTACCTCCACAAGTACGATTCGCGCACGCCGATCGAGGAATCGATGCGCGCGCTGGAGGACCTCGTGCGCGCGGGCAAGGTGCTCTACCCGGCGGTGAGCAACTACGCCGCGTGGCAGGCGCAGCAGGCGCTCGGCGTCCAGGAGCGCCAGGGTTGGGCGCGGCTGCAGGCGATCCAGCCGATGTACAGCCTGGTCAAGCGCCAGGCCGAGGTCGAGATCCTGCCGATGGCGGCGGCGAACGGGGTCTCCGTGTTCCCCTACAGCCCGGCGGGTGGCGGCCTGCTCTCGGGCAAGTACGCGCCAGCCGCGGGCGCGAAGGGGCGCCTCACCGAGAACAAGATGTACGCCAGCCGCTACGGCGAGGCGTGGATGCACGAGACGGCGGCGCGCTTTGCGGCGCTGTGCGCGCAGCGCGGCCTGCACCCGATGAGCGTCGCGGTGGCCTGGTGCGCGGCGCACCCGGCGGTCACCGCGCCGATCGTGGGCGGCCGCAGCCTCGCGCAGCTGCAGGCGTCGCTCGACTCGGTGAAGGTGCCGATGACGCCCGAGTTCTACGCCGAGATCGCGAAGCTCTCGCCCGCGCCGCCGCCCGCGACCGACCGGTCCGAAGAGCAGAAGGCGTGACGCTGGCAATCGCGCTTGGGGGGCGCGGGGGGGCTGGGAAGGCTCCGAGCGCATCTGCCGGAAGGGGCCCAGCCCCCACGCTCCCGTGAGCAAGAGGGCGTACCGGATCGCGCCCACCGGCGCGACCACGTTCTACCCGCGCCTCGTGGGCACGCACGGCGCGGTGGCGACCAACTCCTACCTCTCGGCGAACGCCGCCGTGGACGTCCTGAAAGCCGGCGGCAACGCGATCGACGCCGCCTGCGCGGCGACCTTCGTCGAGGGCCTCGTCAACCCGCAGATGCATACCCTCGGCGGCGAGTGCCCGATCCTGCTGCGCGCCGCCGGCAGCGACCGTGTGATCGCGGTGAACGGCAACACCGCGGCGCCGGCGCGCGCCACGCCCGAGGAGTTCCGCAGGCGCGGGCTCGAGCACGTGCCCGACGAGGACGTGCTCGCCGCGGGCGTGCCGGCGGCGTTCGGCGCGCTCGTCACCGCGCTCGGGCGCTTCGGTACCATGCCGCTGCGCGAAGTCATGGCGCCCGCGATCGCGCTGGCAAAGAGCGGCTTTCCGGTCTCGGAAGGCCTGGTGAAGCAGGAGAAGTATGGCCTGCGCAGCCTCGCGCCGAAGTTCGCGCGCTGGCCGGGAAGCGCGAAGCTCTACCTGCCGGTGCGCGAGCCGGGCGCGCTGCTCAGGAACGAGCCGCTCGCGCGCACCTACGACTATCTGGCCGCTGCGAAGGATCCGCTCGATGCCTTCTACCGCGGCGAGGTGGCGGCCGAGATCGAGCGCTTCGTGCGCGAGCGCGACGGGCTGCTCGCGCGCGAGGACCTGGCGCGCTTCGAGACGCGGCTGGAAGAGCCGGTGCGCGGCGAGTTCGGCGGCGCCACGCTCTACAAGTGCGGCTTCTGGTCGCAGGGCCCGGCGATGCTGCAGGCGCTCGCGATCCTGAAGAACTACGACCTCGCGGCGATGGGCCCGGCGAGCGCCGACTACGCGCACCTGCTCATCGAGACGATCAAGCTCGCCTTCGCCGACCGCGAGCAGTACTACGGCGACCCTTCGCGCGCCGACGTGCCGGCGCCGATCCTGCTCTCGGACGCCTACGGCAGGCGCCGCGCCGGGCTCGTGGACATGCGGCGCGCGAGCATGGAGCTGCGCCCGGGCGACGCCTGGAAGGACGCGGCGCTGCTGCCGCCCGGGCAGCGCTTCACGCCGCAGCCCTGGGGGCGCGGCACGGTGCACGTGGACGTGATCGATGCGAAGGGCGGCATGGCGTCGTTCACCCCGAGCGGCGCGTGGCTCGCGTCGGCCGAGGTGGTGGACGCGCTCGGCTTTCCGCTTTCATCGCGCATGATGACCTTCTACCTCGGGCCGCCGAGCCATCCGAACGTGGTGGCTCCCGGCAAGCGGCCGCGCACCACGCTCACGCCGTCGCTCGCGTTCCGCGGCGGCCGTCCGTGGATGAGCTTCGGCACCATGGGCGGCGACCAGCAGGAGCAGTGGTCGCTGCAGTTCATCCTCTACCGGCTCGCCTTCGGCATGACCATCCAGCAGGCAATCGAGGCGCCGAAGCTCTCCTCCGACCACTTCCCGGGATTCTTCGCGCCGCACGACCGCCGCCCGGGCTACGTGCGCATCGAGGCGCGCTGGGGCGAGAGCGTGATCGCGGAGCTCGCGCGCCGCGGCCACGAGGTGGACGTCGCGCCGGACTGGAGCGAAGGTTTCCTCTCGGCCGCCGAGATCCACCCCGACGGGCGGCTCGAGGCGGGAGTAGACCCGCGCGGCGCTAAGTCCGAGGTCTTCCCCTCCTTCGCCTACTGCTGGTGACGAAATCGGGGTCAGAGCCCGATCTCCGGCGGCGCGCGGAAATCGGGCTCTGACCCCGATTTCGCGCGTAGCGCTTGCGCGCGAGCGCCGCGCCCGCGGCGAGCGCGCGCAGCTTGGCGAGCGCGATCTCGCGACGCATCGGCGCCATGCCGCAGTTGGTGCAGGCAACGAGCTTCCCCTTGGGCACGAACTGCAGCGCGCGGCCGATGGTGTCGGCGACCTCCTCGGGTGTCTCGACCTTGTCGGTGGCGACGTCGATCACCCCGACCAGCACCTCCTTGCCCTTGAGCAGCTTCATCAGCTCGGGCGGCACGCGCGAGTGGATGCACTCCAGCGACACCTGCCGGATCCTGCTCCTGGCGAGCGCAGGGAAGATCTTCTCGTACTGGCGCCATTCGGCGCCGAGCGTGCCCTTCCAGTCGATGTTCGCCTTGATGCCGTAGCCGTAGCAGATGTGCACGCAGGTCCTGCACTTCAGGCCCGCGGCGGCGCGCTCCAGCGCCCTGATGCCCCAGCGGTTGACCTCGTCCATGTAGACGTTGAACGCCGGCTCGTCGAACTGGATCACGTCGACGCCGTCCTTTTCCAGGGCGCGCGCCTCGCGGTTGAGCAGCTCCGCGAACGCCATCGCGAGCTTCACCTTGTCGCCGTAGTGGCGGTCGGCGATCGTGTCGACGATCGTCATCGGGCCGGGCAGCGTGATCTTGAGCTTCTTCTTCGTGTGCGCGCGCGCAAGGCGCGCCTCGACCTGATGCACGCGCCCCTTCAGCCGCAGCGGCCCGACCACCACCGGCACCATCGCCTTGTAGCGGTTGTCGCGGATGCCCATCTCGACCTTGTGCTCGAAGTCGATGCCTTCCACGGACTCGAGGAAGCCGTGCACGAAGTGCTGGCGCGACTGCTCGCCGTCGGTAACGATGTCGAGTCCCGCGTCCTCCTGCTCCTTGAGCCACAGCAGCGTCGCGTCGCGCTTGGCGGCGGCGAGCTCTTCGCCTTGCGCGCGCCACGCCGGCCAGAGCTTGTCGGTCTCGGCGAGCCACGCGGGCTTGGGCAGGCTTCCGGCGATGGTGGTTTCGAACATCGAATGGTCCTTTCGGGCTTTCGGCATCACGTGCATGCCATGATACCGGCTGCATTTTCTGCGAGGGGGACGCGGTGGCGATCTACGAATTGAGGACCTACACGATGTACGTCGGGAAACTGGCCGAAGCGGTCGAGCTCTACAAGGCCGAGGGCTGGCCGGCGCTGCAAAAGCACCCCGCGCGGCTGGTCGGCTATTTCACCGGCGACGTCGGCGCGTTGAACCAGCTCGTGCACCTGTGGAAATTCGACGACGACGCCGACCGGAGGAAATTCTGGGCCGGGGTCTATGGCGACGAAGGATTCATGGCGTTCGCGCGGAAGCTGCGGCCGCTGATCCTCACGCAGGAGAACAAGCTCCTCATGGCCTCGCCCTGGGGGCCGCACCCCTAGCGCCGCGAGGACCCGCTCTTTCTCAGGCGGCCGCGGCAGCCGGGCGCCGCGCCTCGCGGATCGGCAGGTGCACCGCGGCGGCGAACAGGCACAGCGCGATGTCGGCCCACCACATCCAGTCGAAGCTGCCGGTCGCCTCGAGCGCCTTGCCGCCGAGCGCGGCGCCGAGCAGGCCGCCCACCTGGTGCGAGACCATCACGATGCCGAAGAGGGTGGCCATGTAGCGCGGGCCGTGCAGCTTCGCCACCAGGCCGATGGTCGGCGGCACGGTCGAGAGGTAGGTGAAGCCGATGCCCGCGGCGAAGAGGAAGAACGCGATCTCCGTCTTGGGCGAGAAGAAGAAGATGAGGATGATGAGCGCGCGCGCGAAGTAGATCCCGGCGAGCGTCAGCTTCATGAGCCACGCCTGGATCACCTTGCCCGCCCAGAGGCTGCCCGCGATGTTGAACAGTCCGATGATCGACAGCGACCAGGCGCCCACCGTCGCAGGCAGCTCGCACAGCGCCACCACGCCCGGCAGGTGCGTGGAGATGAACGCGACATGGAAGCCGCAGGTGAAGAAGCCCGCTCCGAGCAGCAGGTAGCTGCGGTCGCCCGCGGCCTCGCGCAGCGCCTGCCTGAGAGTGGTCGCGCCCGGCGCGGCGGCGCGCGCCGCGGCGTGCGCCGAGGCGCCGCGCGTCAGCCACAGCAGGACCGGCACCGCGAGCAGGCCGGTGGCGCCGACGATCACCAGCGCCGGCTGCCAGCCCGCGAGTCCGATGGCGAGCTGCGCGAGCGGAATCAGCGTGAACTGCCCGAACGAGCCGCCCGCGTTGATGATGCCCGCCGCCATCGAGCGCTTCGCCTCCGGGATCCAGCGGCTCGCGGCCGACACGAGCAGCGCCGGGCCGAGGGTGCCTGCGCCGAGCGCGCTCACCACGCCGATCAGCAGGACGAGCGCGACGGCGTTGCTCGCGAGCGGCAGCAGCGCCGTGCCCGCGGCGAGCAGCAGCGCGCCCGAGACCATCACCGGGCGCGGGCCGAAGCGGTCGGAGATCGCGCCGGCGAAGGGCTGCACCAGGCCCCACATCAGCTGCGCGATGCCGAATGCGAGGCTGATGGTGGCGTAGCCGGCCAGCGTGTGCGAGTTGATCGCCGAGATGAACAGCGGCTGCGCCTGCCGGATGCCGAGGCCGAGCGCGAACACCGCGCCGGCGGCGATGGCGACGAGCAGGGCGTTGCGCTGCGGGTTGCTCAAGGCGGGATCTCCCGGTGGGCCGCTATGATACCGGCCGCATGACGCGCATGAAGAAAAGGTTCGCGCCGCGCAAGCTGGTCTGCCTCGAGACTTACTGGTCGGACGGCCACGCGCGCGCCTTCGGCGAGCGCTCGGTGCGGCCGTTCCTCGAAGGGCTCGCGGCGCAGCTCGAGCCGCGCCTTGCCATCGCGCATCGCTTCGTCGAGTCGCTCGCGCAGCTCGCCGCGTACACGCGCCGCGGCAAGGGTCTTCTGTGGCGCGACCCGGAAGCGTTCGACGCACCGGTCTTTTACCTTTCGTTCCATGGCTCGCCGGGGAAGATCCACAGCTCGCTCGCGCGCTTCGGCCCGGCAAGGCTGTGCGAGGCGTTCCGCGACTGGGGCCGCGGCTACGACAACCTGGTGCACTTCGGCGCCTGCAGCGTGCTCGAGGGCGCGCGCGGCGAGCGCTTCGCGCGCGAGTTCCTGAAGGCATCGGGCTGCCGCGCCATCACCGGCTACGCGACCGACGCCGACTGGATGGACAGCATGTTGGCCGATCTCCTCTTCCTGCGGCGCTTCTATCTTTCGCCCGATCCCTGGCGCGAGCTCGCCGCGATCCACGAGTCGGTGCTCGCCGACTTCGCGCCGGCGCGGCGCCTGGGGTTCAGGCTGGTTGCTTCGAGCGCATCGGCGCGAGCCACGCCAGCACCGCGAGCTGCGCGGCGCCGAGGATGAGGAACGCCGCGGCATAGCCCTCCGGCGCGTAGCGGCCGTCGGTCGCGGGGTAGAGCCGCAGCACCGCGCCGATGCCCCACTGGAACGCGAAGCTCGCGCTGAACATGAGCACGTTGGAAGCGGTGTTCACGCGGCCGGTCATTTCCGGCGCAAAGAGCGGCGTGAGCAGCGCGTAGGCGAGCGCCGCCGAGATGGCGGTGAAGCCGTAGACGGACAGCAGGGCAAGAAGTGTAAAGTCAGGCTTTACACTTTGCCCCCCGCCGCCCGCCCCGATCCCGGCGCCGATGGCGGCGAAGGCGGCAAGCGAGATCGCAAGCCCGGTCTTGTAGACCGTCATGCGCGAAAGGCCCGCGCGCGCCAGCCGGTCGCTCGCCACGCCGAAGAACACCGAGCCCGCGGTATAGGCGACCGCTGCGGCAAGCAGCGCGCTGGCGACCGCCGCGCGCGACAGGCCGACGACGTCGTGCATCCAGGGCGCGAGCCACAGTCCCTGCAGCGCCTGGTAGGTGGCGTGGCACACGACGAGCGGCAGCGCGATGCGCCAGAAGTCCGCAGAGCCGAAGATCGTGCCGAAGCCGGCGATCTGCGCCCCGAGCGTCTGGCCCTCGCCCGGCAGGCGCTTTTCCGGCACGACGAAGAAGATGAGCGCGGCCGCGGCGACCGACATCGCCGCGAGGCCCACGAACAGCGTGCGCCAGCCGAGCGGCCCGAGCAGAGCTTCCACGGGCGCGGTGGCGGCGAGCCCGCCGATCCCGCCCGCGGCGAGGTACAGGCCGTTTAGCGTTGCGAGCTGCGAGAGCGGAAACCAGAGCGTGAACGCCTTGATCGCGCCCATCAGCCCGCCGGAAACGCCGAGGCCGATCAAGGCGCGGCCGACGGAGAGCGCGGAAAAGTCCTGCGCCAGCCCGAATACAAGCGCGCCCACGCCGGCGATGCAGTACAGCGCGGCGAGCACGCGCCGCGGCCCGAAGCGGTCGAGCAGCACCCCGAGCGGCAGCTGGAACGCGGCGAAGGTGAGGAAGTAGGTTGCGGTGAGGAACCCGAGGTCGGACGAGGTGAGCGCAAAATCGCGCGCGAGGTCCTTGGCGATGACCGCGTTGACGAAGCGGAAAAAGAACGACAGGAAGTAGCCGGCGGCGAACGGGCAGAACACCACCAGCATCAGCTTGGGGTTCACCGCGGCATTGTAATGACCTGTGCGAGGCGGTAGGCTTCGCCGCATGGCGAGGGGGAGGGAGAGAAAGCGCCTGGTGGTGGCGATCACGGGCGCGAGCGGCGCCGCCTACGGGGTGCGGTTGCTCGAGGAACTGAAACGCGCGCGCGACTGGGAGAGCCACCTCGTCCTTTCCGAGGCGGGCGCGCTCAACTGCTGGCACGAGCTCGCGATCAGGCGCAAGGAAGTCGAGCGCCTCGCGCACGCCGCCTACCACCCGCGCGACATCGCGGCGCCGATCGCGAGCGGATCGTTCCTGGTCGAGGGAATGGTCATCGCGCCCTGCTCGATGAAAACGCTCGCCGCGGTGGCGCATGCGCATGCCGACGACCTCGTCTCGCGCGCCGCCGACGTGGCGCTGAAGGAGCGCCGCCGCCTGGTGCTCCTGCCGCGCGAGGCGCCGCTCAACCTGGCGCACTTGCGGAACATGGTCGCGGTGAGCGAGATGGGCGGCATCGTCTACCCGCCGGTGCCCGCGCTCTACGCGAAGCCGAAAACTGTCGACGAGATGGTCGCGCACACGGTGGCGCGGGTGCTCGATCTCTTCGGCATTCATTCCACGCCCCTTGCGCGCTGGCAGGGGATGAAGAGGGAAGCGGGATGAGCGGGGAGGTCTTCTCACAATCGTACGCCGAGGCGCGCGGCAAATTTCTGGACGCCGCGCGCGCGGCAGGCGCGAGCCTCGCGCACGCCCGGCATCCGCAGCAGAAGGGGCCCGCCGGCGAAGACCTCTGCTTCGACGTCGCAGTGCTCGGGCCCGCCGATGCCGCGCGCGTTTTCGTCGCCGGCTGCGGCACGCACGGCATCGAAGGCTATCCCGGCTCGGCGGTGCAGACCGCGTGGCTGCTGGGACGACCCAGGCTGCCCAAGGACACCGCGGTGGTGTTGTTCCACGCCCACAACCCCTGGGGCTTCGCGTGGAAGACGCGCGTCACCGAGGACAACGTCGACCTCAACCGCAATTTCGTGGATTTCTCGAAGCCGCTCCCGGTCAATCCCGGCTACGAAGAGATCCATCCGGCGCTCACCCCCGACGAATGGAGCGACGCGTCGGTCGCGCGCATCTTCGAGCAGCTGAAGGCGTTCCGCGAGCGGGTGGGCGAGAAGGCATTCTCCGACGCCTTCAACGGCGGCCAGTACGCGCATGCCGACGGCGTGTTCTACGGCGGCGCGCGCGCGCAGTGGGCGAACGGCGCCTTCCGCGACGCGGTGCGCACGCACCTCGCGCGGGCGAAGCAGGTTGCGTTCCTCGACCTGCATACCGGCATCGGGCCACGTGGCGGGCACGTCTACCTGTGCTTCCACCCGGAGGGCTCGGCGGCGCGCGAGCGGGCGCGCGCGTGGTGGGGCGAACGCGCGGTGAACCTCGAGGGCGTGACGCACAAGGCGCTCGCCACCTACCAGGGCGTGATCATCGACGCCTTCGCCGCCATGCTGCCGCAGGCCGAGGTCACCTGCATCGTGATCGAGTTCGGCACGCTGCCGCGCGAGGGCATGCAGCGCGCGAGCCTCCTGCAGCGCTGGCTGCGCTTCAGGGGAGCGCGCGAGCCGGCGCGCGCGGCGCGGTTGCAGCGCGAGTACGAGGAGGCGTTTTGCCCGTCGGAGCCCGCGTGGCGCGCGGCAGTGCTGGAGCAGTCGCGCGCGTTCCTCGACCGCGGCGTGACCGGGATCAGCTCGAGCTGAGGAAGTCGGCGAGCGCCCTGTTGAAGGCCTCCGGCTGCTCGATGTTCGAAAGGTGCGAGGCCGAGGGCAGGATCGCGAGCTTCGAGCCCGGGGCGTTGTCGTGGATCTCGCGCGACATCGCCACCGGCGTTCCCATGTCCCGCTCGCCGACGATGATCAGGATCGGGCACTTGATCTCCTTCAGCCGCGCCGTGGTGTCGAGCTTCGGGATGGCGTGGCAGCAGCCGACGTAGCCCGCGACCGGCGTGCCCGCGATCAGCGCGGCGACGTCGGCGACGCGCTTCGCGCCCGACTTGCGGTAGGACTCGGTGAACCAGCGCGCGAGCGTGGGCTCGACGTGCGGCTTCATGCCCTGCGTCTCGGCCACCTTGATGCGCTCGGCCCAGACCGGCGCGGCTTCGGCCGGGATGCGGCTCGAGGTGTCGGCGAGCGTGAGCGACCGGAAAAAGCCCGGGTGCTTCAACGCGAGCGTCTGGCCGATCATCCCGCCCATCGAGAGGCCCACCCAGTGGCAGCGCTTGACGCCCACCGCGTCGAGCAGCGCGCGGGCGTCCTCGGCGAGCAGGTCGAGCGTGTAGGCGCCGGCCGGCGCGTCGGTGCCGCCGTGGCCGCGCGTGTCGTAGGCGAGGATGCGGTAGCGGTCCTTGAACGCCGCGACCTGCTCGTCCCACATGCGCACGCTGCAGGCGAGCGAGTGGCTGAGCACCAGCCAGGGCGCGCCTTCCTTCCCGTGCAGCTCGTAATTGACGCTGATGCCGTTCGCCCTGGTCTTCATAGCTCCGCCGTGATGAGGGGTATCAACATCTCGTCGGCGCTCGCGCCGCCGTGGTTGCCGACGTGCAGGTGGGTCGGCTCGCCCGCGACCCAATCCTTGACCGTATGGTGATCCCGCATCAGGAGCGCGACATCGCCGATCCGCTCTGCGAAACGCGGGTGCTCGCGCCCGGGGCCGAACCAGCCCTCGTCGGCGAGCTCCCGGCTGGCGCGCACCTCGGCGCGGTCTCCGAGCCAGTCGCGCGCGCTGCATGAACTCGGCAACGCGCCCCTCCTGCACGTGGCAGAACGCGATGCGCCGCTCGCCGCAGAGCGGGAACCTGAGGAGCGCCTGAAGCCCGGGCGCGGCCTCGAGCGCGTGCGATTCGCCCGCGCCGCTGTCCACGAAGCCGTGGTCGGCAGTGGCGACCAGCACACTGTCCGTCCCGGCGAGTCGCGCGAGCAGCTCGCCAAAGGCGACGTCGAGCAGCGCGAAATGCGCCGCGACCTCGCCGCTCGCGACGCCGTGCCTGTGGGCGAGGGTGTCGAACTGCGGCCAGTAGGCGTAGACGAACTTGCGCTCCGGGCCCGATTTCACCGCCTGCTCGACCTCGCGCACAAACCCCTCGAGGCTCGCGTAGGCGCGCCGCTCGGCGCGGCCGCAGTGGTGCCGGTTGTAGTCGGAGTGGATGATCTCGTGCCAGGAGACGACGATCGAGCGCACGCCGAGCGCGTCGAACATCGGCGGCTCGGTGAAAAGCGCAGCCGGCTCGACGCCACGCGCGCGAAGGCTCGTGTTGTCGCCGCGCGCGCGGAACGGCAAAGGCGCGGCGACGCGGCCCGCCTGGCCGAAATAGGCGAACCAGCCCGTGAGGCCGTGCTCGAGCGGTGTCGCTCCGGTGAACGAGGTCGTGATCGCGCTCGCGGTGGTGGAGGGGAACACTGCGCTGATCGAGCCGCGACGGTGCCCTGCAAGCGCGCCGCGCGCGCCGTTGCGCGTGAGATAGCCGTCGCCGAGGCCGTCGACGATGACGAGGATGACGTTGCGCGCCTTCGCCAAGGACTCGGGCGGCAGCGCTGCGAGCGGGACTTGGCGCGGCCGCGCACCGCAGGCCGCCGCGATCGATGCGATGAGGTTTGCGAAGCCGCCGCCGGAATAGTCGGGCCGGAGCACCCGGCCGACTATACCGGGGAATTAGTGGAGCAGGACGCGGTTGGTGAGCAGGGCCTCGTAGTGCCCGAGGAACTCGTCCACCGACTCCTCGGTCGGGTGGCCCGCGGCGAGGCTCGCCATCGAGGCGCGGAACTTCGTTTCCACCGCGCCCTTCAAGAACCCGGTGCGGCCGGTGGTCTTGTCCACGAGCTCGATCCCGCCGAGCCCCGGAAACTCGGCCACGTAGTAGTTTTCGCTGCTGTACAGGACGTTCATGGCGACCTCCTGTTCGTGCTGCGCGCAGCCATGCTGCTCGCCCCCATTAGAACGCCGCTTCGCGCCGCACGCTGTGAACATCTGTCCGCCGCCGCGGCAATTCAAGCTCTGGCGCCGCGCCAAGCTGCTCTATATCAACGCGATTTCCCGCCGGTCCGTTGACCCGCGCCGCCGGTCGGCGGCCGATCGCGCGTGATAAACTGCACGCCTCTTTCGCAGGGGAAGCCGCCATGCGGATGGAAGTCCACGTCCACGCAGACATTCCGATACTCGAAGGCGTCTCGAAGAAGCAGATCGAGCAGGCGCTCGCGCCCTGGCTCGAGTATCTGGATGCCGACGCGCTCGCCGACGTGAAGAGCCTCGAGCAGGACGAGCCGGGCGTGCGCTGGGACGAGAAGGACCTGATGCTGCTGCTGTGCTGGACGGGCGAGATCGGCAAGACCTTCCACGCGGTGCTGCAGGCCGCGCTCGAGAACCTGGGGCCGCTTTGCTACGAGGCGGTCGAGGTGGAGCTGACGCTGTACCACCAGAACGGCGAGCAGGAGTCGCAGCTGCTGTTCGTGGGGCCGACCGCGCAGGCGATCCACGAGGCGCAGCGCCGCTGCATGGTCGAGGACGTGACCGCGCTGCTCGCGCGCCAGTTCGACAAGGAGCGCATCGCCGAGGTGCTGGCGGTCGTCAACCAGCTCTTCGACCGCCAGTGGAAGGAAAAGGCGGCGCAGGGACCCAAGCCCGAGCGCGCCTTCGAAACCTACACCCGCCCCTCGCGCAAGCACCTGCACTGAAGCAAAATCGGGGTCAGAGCCCGATTTCCGAAAATCGGGGACAGACCCCGAAAATCGAGAACCAGGAAGAATCGGGGTGTGTCCCCGGGAAATCGGGCGCAGTCCCCCATTCACGCCGGGAG
>CAZVHU010000040.1:0-22805 GCA_964627075.1 uncultured Enterobacteriaceae bacterium
CATCAGTCGCCTCCCTCAGTCCGGAAACAACCTCTTGACGCTTCACAGCTAGCCGTCGCGGCGCGCGGCGGCGCGCGCGAGCAGGTAGACCGGGATCAGCCCGACCAGCACGATCGCGAGCGCCGGCATCGAGGCTTCCGCCAGGCGCTCGTCCTTCGCCAGGTTGAAGGTCTGCACCGCGAGCGTATCGAGCCCGAACGGGCGCAGCGCGAGCGTCGCCGGCAGCTCCTTCATCACGTCCACGAACACGAGCAGCACCGCCGCGACCAGGCTGCGCGCAAGCAGCGGCGCATGCACCCTCGCGAGCGTTGCCGCCGGGCTCGCGCCGAGGCTGCGCGCGGCTTCGTCCATGCTGCGCCGAATCCGGCCCAGTCCCGCTTCCACCGACTGAAGGGCGACCGACAGGAAGCGCGCAAGATAGGCGTAAAGCATCGCCGCAACGGTACCCGAAACCGCGAAAGCCACAGGCGCGCCGCCTGCGGTGCCGCTCACCGCGCTCACCAGCCCGGCCATCCAGCGGTCGAATGCCGCAAGCGGCACCATCACGCCCACCGCGATGACCACCCCGGGCGCCGCATAACCCAGCCCGGCGACGCGGCCGCTCCAGCGCGTGAGGATCCCCGGCCGCAACCGCATCCCGTACGCGATCAGCAGCGCGCACGCCATTGCGAGCAGCGCTGCCGAGCCTGCGAGGGTGAAGCTGTTGCCGGCGAGGCGAAAAAAACGCTCGCTCATTGCGGCCAGCGGCTCCTGCAGCGCAAGCCGCAACAGCAGCCCGGCGGGCAGAAGGAAACCTGCCGCGAGCGGCAGCGAGCAGGCGAGAATCGCTGCCGCCGCGCGCATGCCGCGCAGGTCATGCGCGAACTCGCGCTTCTTGCCAGCGGCATGGTAGGCGGCGCGCCCGCGCGCGAGGCGCTCCAGCATCAGCACGGCTGCCACCCCTGCGAGCAGCAGCGCGCCCAATTGCGCCGCCGCCACGAGGTCGCCGAGCGAGAACCAGGCGCGGAAAATGCCCGTGGAGAAGGTATCGACTCCGAAGTACGCGACTGTGCCGTAGTCCGCGAGCGCCTCCATGAGGCACAGCGCGGTGCCCGCGGCGATGCCGGGGCGCGCGAGCGGCAGCGCGATGCGCGCGAAGCTCGCCCATGGGCCGTGGCCGAGCGTGCGCGCGCTCTCCAGCGCACCCGCCGACTGCTCGAGGAATGCGGTGCGCGCAAGCAGGTACACGTAAGGATAGAGCACGAACGCGAGCACGAACACCGCGCCCCCGAGGGACCGCACATCCGGGAACCAGTACTCCCCGGGGCGCCAGCCGAACGCCGCGCGCAGGGCCGACTGCAGGGGCCCCGAGAACTGCAGGAAGTCGGTGTAGACGTACGCCATCACGTAGGCCGGCGTGGCGAGTGGCAGGATCAGCGCCCAGCCGAAAAAGCGCGACAGCGGAAAGCGGCACATCGTGGTCAGCCAGGCGCAGCCCGTGCCCGCGATGCAGGCGACGATCCCGACGCCGGCCGCGAGCAGCAGCGTATTCCCCACGTATTCCGGCAACACGGTGGAGGCGAGATGGCGCCAGGTGTCGCCGCGCGGCACGAGCAGGTTGAAAGCGACCACGAAGATCGGGGTCGCGACGGCGAGCGCGACGCCGGTCGCGCCAATGCTCAGCCAGGGCAGGCCGATGCCGCTTGATCTCCTCGATAACGAAACAGGCATTGCCTGCAAGTTCGGAACCTATTGAAAATATTGGAAATCCTATCAATCCACATTGACAGGGTCAACACAAATAGGAATGATTATCATCTGTCAATCAGGCTTGATGTAAGCGGGCACTGACTTCAATGATGCCGAGCCCTCCGGTAGTCGAACTGCGGGGCGTCACCCACGCCTACGGCGCGAACGTCGTCGTGCGCGAGATCTCGTTCGCGCTCGAGCGCGGCGCGATCGGCTGCGTGCTCGGCCCGAGCGGCTGCGGCAAGACGACGCTGCTTCGCGGCATCGCGGGCTTCGAGCCGGTGCAGGCGGGCGAGATACTGCTCGCGGGACACGTGGTCTCGCGGCCCGGGATGACGCTGCCCCCGGAGAGGCGGCGCATCGGCATGGTGTTCCAGGACTACGCGCTTTTCCCGCATCTCACGATCGGCGACAACATCCGCTTCGGGCTGCGCGAGCTGCCGGCCGCGGCGCGCGATGCGCGCGTGCGCGAGCTGGGGCAGCTCGTCGGCCTTGCGGCGGCGCTCGACAAGTTCCCGCACGAGATTTCCGGCGGCCAGCAGCAGCGCGCGGCGCTCGCGCGCGCGCTCGCGCCGCGTCCGGAGCTGCTGCTGCTCGACGAGCCGTTCTCCAGCCTCGACACCGATCTGCGCGAGCGCCTGTCGCTCGAGCTGCGCGAAATTATCAAGGCGACCGGCGCCACCGCGGTGCTGGTGACGCACGACCAGCAGGAGGCGTTCGCGATCGCCGACGAGATCGGCATCCTGCACGAGGGCCGCATCCAGCAGTGGGACACGGCCTACAACGTCTATCACCGGCCGGCGAACCGCTTCGTCGCCGATTTCGTCGGCCAGGGCGTGTTCCTGCCCGCGAAGGTGCTCAACCCGAACCACGTCGAGATCGAGCTCGGCGTCCTCGAAGGCAGTATCCCGCACGGCTGCCAGCAGGGCTGCGACGTCTGCGGCCGCGGCTGCCGCGCCGAAGTGCTGCTGCGCCCCGACGACGTGGTGCACGACGACGCCTCCGGCACGCAGGCCGAGGTGGTGCACAAGGCGTTCCGCGGCGCCGAGATCCTCTACACGCTCAAGCTCGAGAGCGGCCGCAAGGTGCTGGCGCTCGTTCCGAGCCACCACAACCATGCGCTCGGCGAGCGCATCGGCATCCGCCTCGACGTCGACCACGTGGTCGCCTTCTCCCCGCGCGAGACGACGGCGGCGTAGCGGCCGTCGCTCCCGCGTTCGCGGGGGCGACAGCTCAGGCGTCCTCGTCCTGCCTAGGCATTTTCGTCCTTCAAGCTGTAGATCACGGGGATCTCGACGGCGAATTGCCTGCCGCGCAGCGCCGCCGGCACCGGCACGAACGCCTTCGTGAGCGTGTCGAGCGCCTGCTTGTCGAGCGCCTCGTGGCCCGAGCTGCGCGCGATGCCGATCGAGACGCGCCTGCCGTCGGCGCCGAAGACGATGCGCACGTCGGCCCGTCCCTCCCAGTTGTTCTCCATCGCGAGGCGCGGATAGCGCTTGAAGCGTTTCGCCTGCGCGATGATGTCGAGGCGGAACTTGGCAATCAGCCCGGCTTCGTCCGGGCTGGGCGCGGGCGCGGCGAGCTGCGCCTCGACCTTGGCCTGAATTCCGGTCTCGGGAGCAGTGGCCGAGGCAGCGGGGGCCGGCGGCGCTGGAGTCTGCGCCGCCAGCGGCGTGGGCGCTCCCTGAGCCGGCGCTGGCGTCGCCTGCCGCGCCGGCGCCGGTTCAGGCTTCGGTGCCGGTGCGGGTTTCGCTGCGGGCTTCGCGGGGGACTTTCCCGGCTCCTCATCCTGCGGCTGGGGTTTCGCCGGTTGCGGCTCGGGCGGCTCCTTGGCGCGCGGCCCGGGCGGCGCGGGCTCGGGCTTGGGCGCCACCAGGCGCGCCGTGAGGCGCTCCGGAATCGGGCTCTGCTTCTTGCGCTCGAGCAGCCCGGGAAACGACGCGAGCAGCAGCGCGTGCAGAACGAGCGAGGCGAGCGCCGCGAACCCGACGATGCGGTTCTCGCGCTCGCGCGCGTGCCACCCTCCTCCGAGCGCTGCGGCCACGACTCGCCTCCGAATGGGGCCGAAAACTATACACCCCGGAGGGTGCGCGCCCGCCCGCGTTCTAGCCGCGCAGCGCGCGCCAGACCTTTTCCGGCGTGAGCGGCATCTCCAGGTGCTTCACGCCCTTGCCGGCGAGCGCGTCGAGCACCGCGTGCACCACCGCCGGCACCGCGCCGATGGTGCCGATCTCGCCGCAGCCCTTCACGCCGAGGAGGTTGGTCCTGCAGGGCACGTTCTCGTCGAAGCGCGCGCGCAACGGCGGCATCTGGTCGGCGCGCGGCACGCAGTAGTCCATGAGCGAGCCCGTGACGAGCTGCCCGCTCGCGGCGTCGTAGCGCGCGTGCTCGTAGAGCGCCTGGCCGATGCCCTGCGCGATGCCGCCGTGGATCTGGCCCTCGACGATCATGTGGTTGATGATGCGGCCGATGTCGTCCACGCTCGTCATTGCCGCGACCTCGACCTCGCCCGTGTCGGGATCGATCTCGACCTCGCAGACCTGCGCGCCGTTCGGCCACGACGGCGCCGAGGGCGTTTCGGTGGCCGACACGCGGATGAATCTGCTCTCCTCGCGCGCCGCGGCTTCGGCGAGGCTGATCGAGCGGTCGGTGCCCGCGATGCGGAAGCGCCCGTCGCGGAACTCGATGTCGGCCGCCGCGCTCTCCAAGATCTCGGCGGCGAGTTCGCGACCGCGCGCGATCAGCTTGCGGCCCGCGGAGACCGCCGCGGAGCCGCCCACGAAGGCCGAGCGCGAGCCGACGCTGCCGACGCCGTTCACCTGGTCGGTGTCCCCCTGCACGATGCGCACCGCGCTCGCCGGCACGCCGAGCATCTCGCACGCGAGCTGCGTGTAGGTCGTCTCCAGCCCCTGGCCCATCGCCATCGTGCCGGTGAACACGGTGACGTTGCCCTCTGCGTCGGCACGGATGTCCACCGTCTCGGTGCGCACCGGGGCCCCGGTCCACTCCAGGTACGCGGCGAGGCCTCGTCCGCGCAGCCGGCCGCGGCGGCGCGACTGCTCGCGGCGGGCTTCGAACCCGCTCCAGTCGGATTCCGCCAGCGCGTGGTCGAGGATGCGCGCGAACTCGCCCGCGTCGTACCAGTCATCGAGATGCGTGCGGTAGGGAAACTGCCCGGGCTGGATGAAGTTGCGCCGGCGGATCTCGGCAGGATCCATCCCGAGCTGGCGCGCGGCGGCATCCATCAGGCGCTCCATCAGGTAATTCGCCTCGGGCCGCCCCGCGCCGCGGTAGGCACCGGTCGCCATCGTGTTGCTGAGCACGCCCTTGATGTGATAGTCCACCGCCGGCACGTGATACACGGTGGTCTGCACTTTGGGCCCGAGCAATAGCGGGATGATCGCCGTCGAGCCCACGGGCGTCGCGCCGAAGTTGGCGAGCATCCTCATGCGTAGCGCCAGGATGCGGCCGTCCCGGTCGAGCGCGAGCTCGGCCTCGTAGCGCTGGTCTCGGCCCATGTGCGAGGCGAGGAAATCCTCGCTCCTCTCGGCGCGCCATTTCACCGGCCGCCCGAGCTTCCACGCCGCGTAGCACGCGACCACGTCCTCGTTGGCGAGGCCGGTCTTCATGCCGAAGCCGCCGCCCAGATCCCCGACCACGACGCGGAATTCCTCGACCTTGCGCCTGAAGGCGTCGGCAAGCCCCTGGCGCGTCGCGCTCGGCGTCTGGCTCTGAGTGAAGAGCGTCCAGCGGCCCTGCTCGTGCACCGCGAGCGCGCAGCGCGGCTCGAGCGCCATCGCGATCAGGCGCTGGTTGTCGAGCGCGACGCGCACGACGTGCGATGCGCGCGCGAAAGCCTCGTCCACCGTCTTCGCTTCGCCGATCCTGCCTTCGGCGGCAATGTTTCCCGGCGCCGCCGCCCAGAGCTGCGGCGCACCCGGCGCAACCGCCGCGCCGACGTCCACCACGCAAGGCAGTTCCCGGTAATCGATCGCTATCAACTCGGCCGCGTCCAGCGCCTGCTCGCGCGTCTCCGCAACCACCGCCCCGACCGGCTGCCCGGCGTAGAACGCGGTGCCGTCGGCGAGCGGCGTGCGCGGCGGCGCGGCCATGGGGGAGCCGTCGGCGCGCTTGAAGAGCGGCGGAAACGGAATCGGCCCCACGCCGTCCGCGCGCAGCTCGGCCATGGTCCATGCGCCGAGCACGCCGGGCGCGGCGCGCGCCGCCGAGAGGTCTGCGGACACGATCTTCGCGTGCGCGTGCGGCGAGCGCGCGAGCGCCAGCCAAGCCTGGCGCGGCAGCGAGCGGTCGTCGCTGAAAAGGCCCCTGCCGGCAAGCAGGCGGTCGTCCTCGACGCGCTTCTGCGAGCGCGAGGCGCCGAACTGCGCGGAAGAAGGGTCGAACTGGACGTCGGGTGCGGGCATGCGGTCCTCGAAATAAAACGCCCCTTCGCGGGGCGTCAGGTCGAAAGCGCCATGTTACCAAGCCCGGCGCGCGGTCCGCGGGTGCGCTCCGCGGACGTTCGCAGCTAGGCGCTCGCGCGGATGAAATCCGCGGCGCGCTCGCCGATCATCATCGCGGGCGCATTGGTGTTGCCGCCGATGAGAGCGGGCATCACCGAGGCGTCGGCGACGCGCAGCCGCTCGATGCCGCGCACGCGCAACTGCGGATCCACGACCGCGAGCTCGTCGGTGCCCATGCGGCAGGTGCCCACCGGATGGTAGATGGTGTCGGCGCGCCGGCGCACCAGCTCCATCAGCGCGCCGTCCGTCTTTCCTTCCTCTCCGAATACATTCGCGCCGCGGAAATCGTCCAGGGCGCGCTGGCCCAGGATCTCGAGCGTCCTCTTCACGCCGCGCAGGAGCAGCGCCGCGTCGTCTTCGTGGGCGAGGAACGCGGGATCGATGCGAGGCGGCGCGAGCGGATCGGGCGATGAAAGGCCGACGCTGCCGCGGCTCTTCGGCCGCAGCACGCAGACGTGGCAGGAAAAACCGTAGCGCGGCTTGCGGTCGCGCCCGTGGTCCGCAACCAGGCCGATGGTGAAATGAAGCTGCAGATCGGGGCGCTCCAGCCCCGGCCGCGAGGCGAGAAAGGCGCCCGCCTCGGCGATGTTCGAGGTGAGCAAGCCGCTGCCGCTGCCGAGGTAGGCGCCGATCGCGCCCGCGAGGTTCATGAGGCCGCGCGGGGTGAGGCCAAGCAGCCCCGGCGCCTGCGACAGGTAACCGATCACGTAATCCGGGTGGTCCTGGAGGTTGCGGCCCACGCCGGGCAGGTCGTGCGCGAGCGCGATGCCGTGGCGCGCCAGCTCCTCGCGCGGCCCGATCCCGGAAAGGAGCAGCAGCTGCGGCGAGCCGAACGCACCGCAGGCGACGATGGTCTCGCGCCGCGCGCGCAGCGTGCCCCGCGTGGTGTCCACGCCCGTGCAGGCACGGCCTTCGAGCCGAAGCCGCAGCGCATGGGCACCAGTGATCACGGTGAGGTTGGGACGGCCGGTGGCGCGGTCGAGGTAGGCGCGCGCGGCGCTCCAGCGCCTGCCGTTCTTCTGCGTGACCTGGTACAGGCCCACGCCGAGCTGGCTCTCGCCGTTGAAGTCGCGATTGCGCGGGTGCCCGGACTGCACGCCCGCCTCGACAAACGCGAGCGACGCCGCGTTCGGCGCGCGCAGGTCGGCGACGTTGAGCGGGCCGCCCGTGCCGTGAAAGGCGTCCGCCCCGCGCTCGTTATGCTCGCCGCGCTTGAACACCGGCAGCACGTCGCCCCAGCGCCAGCCGGCCGCGCCGCCCGCGGCCCAATCGTCGTAGTCGCGGGGATGGCCGCGCATGTAGACCATGGCGTTGATCGCGCTCGAGCCGCCGAGCGCCTTGCCGCGCGGCTGGTAGCCGCGCCGCCCCGCGAGCCCGGGTTGCGGCTCGGTGTGCAAGGCCCAGTTGTGGATCGGGCGCGGCACGGTCACCGCGAACAGGATCGGCGTGTCGATGAGCGGCGAGCGCCCGCTGCCGCCCGCCTCGACCAGGCACACGCTCAGCGATGGATCCTCCGACAGCCGCGAAGCGAGCGCGCAGCCGGCCGAGCCGCCGCCCACCACCACGTAGTCGAACTCGTGCACCGCGGCTCCCTCCCCGTGGCGGACGATACACCGAAAGCGGGCCGCCGCGTCCGGTCCGCGGCGGCGGTCGAAACGCCCGCGCCCGAGCATTGACACGGCGCGAGCGCAACGGTCACGATCAGGCGCTTCCGCGACCAGGGAACCATGCCGATGACCACCGAGCTTCTGCACGAGGTGCGCGATGGCATCGCGTACGTCACCTTCAACCGCCCGCAGGCGCGCAACGCGCTCACCTTCGCCATGTACGACCGGCTGGCCGAGATCTGCGCCGCCGCCGGCGAGGACCGCTCGGTGCGCGCGATCCTGATCACCGGCGGCGGCGACAGGGCGTTCGCCGCCGGCACCGACATCTCGCAGTTCCGCGCCTTCGACAAGGCCGAGGACGCGCTCGCCTACGAGTCGCGCATCGACCGCGTGATGAACGCGATCGAGCGCTGCCGCGTGCCGACGGTGGCGGCGATCCACGGCGCCTGCACCGGCGGCGGCGCGGGGATCGCCGCCTGCTGCGACCTGCGCATCGCGTCGCGCGAGATGAAGTTCGGCTTCCCCGTGGCGCGCACGCTCGGCAACTGCCTGTCGCTCGCGAGCTACTCGCGGCTCGCCTACCTGATCGGGCCGGCGCTGGTGAAGGACATCGTGTTCCGCGCGCGCCTCATGGAAGCCGAGGAAGCGCTCGCTGCCGGGCTGGTGAGCGCGCTGTGCGACGATCAGGCGTCGCTTCTCGAGCGCGCCGAGGACATCGCGCGCCTTGTGGCCAGCCACGCGCCGCTCACGCTGCGCGCGACCAAGGAGGCGCTGCTGCGGCTGCGCCCGGCGGTGGCGCACGGCGCGGGCGACGACCTGGTGCTGATGTGCTACCTGAGCGAGGACTTCCGCGAGGGCATGGAAGCTTTCTTGAACAAGCGCAAGCCGGTCTGGAAGGGGCGCTAGCGCGCCCGGAAATGCGAGTGGCGGAGAGAGAGGGATTCGAACCCCCGGTACCCTCACGGGTACAACAGATTTCGAGTCTGCCGCAATCGACCACTCTGCCATCTCTCCGCGGCGGAGCGGATTTTATCAGGCCGCGGCGAGTTTCTCGGTTCCGCCCATGTAGGGGCGCAACGCGGCCGGGATCGTGATCGAGCCGTCGGCGTTCTGGCAGTTCTCCAGCACCGCGATGAGCGTCCTGCCGACCGCGAGCCCCGAGCCGTTGAGGGTGTGCACGGGCTCGGGCCGGCCCTTTTCGTTCCTGAAGCGCGCCTGCATGCGCCGCGCCTGGAAGGCCTCGAAGTTTGAGCAGGACGAAATTTCGCGGTAGGCGTCCTGCCCCGGGAGCCACACCTCGAGGTCGTAGGTCTTGGCCGACGAGAAGCCCGTGTCGCCGGTGCACAGCGTCACCACGCGGTAGGGCAGCTCGAGCCGCTTGAGGATCGTCTCGGCGTGCGCGGTCAGCTCCTCGTGCGCTTCATACGAGCGCGCCGGGTGCACGATCTGCACCAGCTCCACCTTGTCGAACTGGTGGTTGCGGATCATGCCGCGCGTGTCCTTGCCCGCCGAGCCCGCCTCGGAGCGGAAGCACGGCGAGTGGCAGACGTATTTGAGCGGCAGCTGCTCGAGCGCGAGGATCTGCTCGCGCACGAAGTTGGTCACCGGGTACTCGGCGGTCGGGATCAGGTACAGGTCGCGGTCCTCGAGCTTGAACAGGTCGCCTTTGAACTTGGCGAGGCTCGAGACGCCGTCGGCGCAGGCGCCGCTCACCATGTACGGCACGTAGACTTCGGTGTAGCCGTGCTCGCGCGTGTGCACATCGAGCATGAACTGCGCCAGCGCCCGGTGCAGGCGCGCCACGCCCGCCTTGAGCACCACGAAGCGCGCCCCGGAGAGCCTGGCGGCGGTGTCGAAATCGATCGCGCCGAGCGCCGCCCCGAGGTCGACGTGGTCCTTTGCCTTGAAGTCCATGCGCCGCGGTGTGCCCCAGCGGCGCTGCTCGACGTTGTGCTCCGGGGAGCCGCCCGCGGGCACGCTCTCGTGCGTCAGGTTCGGAATCTGCGACACGAACTGGTGCAGCTTCGCCTGCACCGCAGCGTTCTCGGCCTCCATTTGCGCGAGCTTCTCGCCCAGCTCGGCGCCGGCGCGCACGAGCGCGGCGGCCTGCGCCTCGTCCTTCTTCGCCTTCGCCTGGCCGACTTGCTTGGCGAGCGCGTTGCGCTCGGCCTGCAGCCTCTCGGTCGCGGTCTGGATCTCCTTGCGCCGCGCCTCGAGCGCGGCGAACGCCGCGGTGTCGAGCGCGTAGCCGCGCGGCGCGAGCCTCGCGGCCACCGCGTCGATGTCGGTCCTCAGTAGCTGGATGTCGATCATTGCGTCTCTTTGCGCGCCTGCGCGTTGCGCCGGCGCAGTTCTTCGAGTTTCTCGCGGATCCGGTCTTCGAGCCCGCGCCCGGTCGGCCGGTACCACTCGACCGGCGGCATGCCCTCGGGAAAGTAGCTCTCGCCCGCGGCGAACGCATCCGGCTCGTCGTGCGCGTAGCGATAGCCCCTGCCGTAGCCGAGATCCTTCATCAGCCGGGTCGGCGCGTTGCGCAGGTGCAGCGGCACCGGGCGCGTCGCGTCGCCGGAGACGAAATCGCGCGCCGCATTATAGGCGCTGTAGACCGCGTTCGACTTGGCGCAGCAGGCGAGGTACAGGATCGCCTCGGCGAGCGCGAGCTCGCCCTCGGGGGAGCCCAGCCGCTCGTAGGTCTCGGTGGCGTCGAGCGCGAGGCGCAGGGCGCGCGGGTCGGCAAGGCCCACGTCCTCGACCGCCATGCGCACGATGCGCCGCCCGAGGTAGAGGGGATCGGCGCCGCCGTCGAGCATGCGCACGAGCCAATACAGCGCCGCGTCCGGGTCCGAGCCGCGCACCGACTTGTGCAGCGCCGAGATCTGGTCGTAGAACTGCTCGCCGCCCTTGTCGAAGCGGCGCAGGTTCTTCGCCAGTGCGGCCTCCACGAAGCCGCCATCGATCGCCGTCACGCCCGCGGCGCGCGCCGCGACCTGCAGCACCTCGACCGCGTTCAGCAGCCGCCGCGCGTCGCCGTCGGCGAAGCCGATCAGCCGCTCGCGCGCGGCGGCATCGAGCGGCACTGTAAAGTCACGCTTTACACTGCGGTCGAGCAGCGCCCCCAGGTCCGCCGGCGAAAGCGGCTCCAGCACGTAGACCGTGGCGCGCGACAGCAGCGCGGAGTTCACCTCGAAGGACGGGTTCTCGGTGGTCGCCCCGACGAAGGTGAGGAGCCCCTTCTCGACGTAGGGCAGGAACGCGTCCTGCTGCGCCTTGTTGAAGCGGTGCACCTCGTCCACGAACAGGATGGTGCGGCGCCCGCGGGTCGCGAGGGCATCTTCCGCCGCCTGCACCGCGTCGCGGATGTCCTTGACGCCCGAAAAGACGGCCGAGAGCGCGATGAACTCGCAGTCGAAGGCCTGCGCCATGAGCCGCGCGATGGTGGTCTTGCCCGAGCCCGGCGGCCCCCACAGGATCATCGAGTGGGGCTTGCCCGACTCGAATGCGAGCCGCAGGGGTTTTCCCGGACCGAGCAGGTGGCGCTGGCCCACGACCTCGTCGAGGGTGCGCGGGCGCAGCGCCTCCGCGAGGGGCGGGGCGGGCTCTGCCTTGCCGAACAGGTCAGTCGCCGAGGACATCGGCGCCCTTGGGCGGGGTGAAGCGGAAAGCGGCGGGGTCGATCTGCGGGTTGCGCACGAGGTTGGAGAAGCGCAGCACCGTGGTCTGGCCGAAGTGGTCGGTGAGCTCCATCGCCGCGACGCCGGCGGTGCTCATGCCGAGGCGAATGCGCTCGAAGCCCGCCTCGCGCTCGCGGGGCCTCGCCTCGAGCCAGTCCAGGCCGTCGCGCGTGCCCGCCTCTGCCAGCTCGAACGCGTTGTCGATGTCGGAGGCGCCGGCGAGCAGCGCCGCGGGCGTGGCGCCCACCGCGCGCGCAAGGCGCCTGACGGTCACCTGGTTCAGGTCCTCGTCGTAGATCCAGACGCGCTCGCCGTCGCCGACGATGAGCTGCGGGTGGGGCCTGGCGTAGCTCCAGCGGAAGCGCCCGGGGCGCAGGAACGCGAAGCTGCCCCTGGATTCCTGCACGAGTTTCCGGTCGCGGTCGTAGACCTTCTGCTCGAAGTCCGCGCGCGCCGCCTGCGTGGTCCGCACATAGGACTGGAAGCGCTCGATGCTCGAGCCTTGCGCGGCGTTGCACAGCAGGAGCGCCGCGAGCAGCGCGAGGCGCGCCACGCCGCTACTCGGCTCTTGCCGGCGCAAGAACTTCGCGGTTGCCGTTCGCCTGCATCGGCGAGACCAGCCCGGCGCGCTCCATGTCCTCGATCAGCCGCGCGGCGCGGTTGTAGCCGATCCTCAGGTGGCGCTGCACGAGGGAGATCGACGGCCGGCGCGTGCGCACCACGATGTCCACAGCCTGGTCGTAGAGCGGGTCCTTCTCGCCGGTGGCCTCGCCACCGCCCTCGGCGCCACCCTCCTCGCCGCCGGACGGCTCGAGCACGTCCTCGTAGTACTCCGGCCTGGCGAGGCTCTTCAGGTGCTCGACCACCTTGTGCACCTCGTGATCCGCCACGAACGCGCCGTGCACGCGCTGCGGCAGCCCCGTTCCCGGCGGCAAGAACAGCATGTCGCCCGCGCCGAGCAGCGCTTCCGCCCCCGACTGGTCGAGGATGGTGCGCGAGTCCACCTTGGAGGAGACCTGGAACGCGATGCGCGCCGGGATGTTCGCCTTGATCAGGCCCGTGATCACGTCCACCGACGGCCGCTGCGTCGCGAGCACCAGGTGGATGCCCGAGGCGCGCGCCTTCTGCGCCAGGCGCGCCACCAGTTCTTCGACGCGCTTTCCCTGCACCATCATCAGGTCGGCCAGCTCGTCGATCAGCACCACGATCGCCGGCAGCTGCTTGAGCGGCACCGGCTCGCCGGCCTGCGTGGTGAGCGGGCCCTCGATCGCGCGGCCGTGCTTCTCGGCCTCGGCGACGCGGTGGTTGTAGCCCGAGAGATTGCGCACGCCGAGCCACGACATGAGCTTGTAGCGGCGCTCCATCTCCGCCACGCACCAGGCGAGCGCGTTCGCCGCCTGCTTCATGTCGGTGACCACCGGCGCGAGCAGGTGCGGGATGTCCTGGTAGACCGAGAGTTCGAGCATCTTCGGGTCCACCAGGATCAGGCGCACGTGCCGCGGCTCGGACTTGTAGAGCAGCGACAGGATCATGGCGTTGATCGCCACCGACTTGCCCGAGCCCGTGGTGCCCGCGACCAGCAGGTGCGGCATCCTGGCGAGGTCCGCCACCACCGGGTTGCCGGCGATGTCCTTGCCGAGCGCGAGCGCGAGCGGCGAGTGCGCGTTGTGGTAGGTCTCGGAGCCGAGGATCTCCGTGAGGCGCACCGTCTGCCGGTGCGGGTTGGGGATCTCCAGCCCCATGCAGCTCTTGCCGGGAATGGTCTCGACCACGCGGATCGAGTGCACCGACAGCGCGCGCGCCAGGTCCTTCACCAGGTTCACGATCTGGCTGCCCTTCACGCCCACCGAGGGCTCGATCTCGTAGCGCGTGATCACCGGCCCGGGGTAGGCGGCGAGCACCTTCGCCGAGACGCCGAAGTCGGAGAGCTTCTTCTCGATCAGGCGCGAGGTGAACTCGAGCGTCTCGACGGTCACCGGCTCGCCCTCGCGCGCGGGCTCGTCCAGCAGCTTCAACGGCGGCAGCGGCGTGTCGGGCAGGTCGTCGAACAGCGGCGCCTGCTTTTCCTTCTGCACCCGCGGCGACTTCCTGATCTCCGGCGGCGGCGCGATCACCAGCGGCGGGTGCTCCTCCTCGCGCTTCTTGTCGGCCTCGACCATCACCTCGCGCTCGCCGCGCGCGGCTTCGCCGATCCTGCGGTCGCGCCGCGCCTCGAGCGCGCCGCGCGCGAACGTCCAGGCGCGCTCCAGGCCCGCGCCGGTCGCCTCGGCGACCGCCAGCCACGACACGCCGGCGAACAGGCTCAGGCCCACCGCCAGCAGCGCGAGCAGCAGCAGCGTCGCCCCGGTGTAGCCGGCGAGCGCCGCGAGCAGCCCGCCCAGCGCGTCACCCACCAGCCCGCCGGGCGCGAGCGGCAGCTCGGCGCGCAGCGAGTGCAGCCGCAGCGACTCGAGCGCCGCGCTCGAGAGCACGACGAGCGCGAAGCCGCCGAGCGCGATCCACAGCGGCCGCCGGTCCACGAGCGGCTTGCCGTCGATGCGGCGGTAGCCCCAGGCGACGAACGCCGCGCACAGCACCACGCCCCAGTAGGCCGAGAGCCCGAGGAGATAGAGCAGCAGGTCGGAGATCCAGGCGCCGACGCGGCCGCCGGCGTTGCGCGCGAGGGCGTCGGTCGCGCTGTGCGACCAGCCGGGGTCGCCCTTGTGGAAGGTGGCGAGGATCAGCAGCAGGTAGGCGGCAAGCGCGACCAGCGCCAGCCACTTCGCTTCCTGCAGCAGGCTGGCGAGCTTCGCCGGGAGCGGCACGCCTGAGCTCTTCTGTGCGACGGCCATCTTGACCGCGCGGATTCTACTCCAGCGACTGTTGCCGTCCGCTCCGCCACGAACAAAAAACCCCCGCCTGGGCGGGGGCCCGGAAGACGCCGCGGGATCAGCGGCGCGCTACTTGCGCACCACGCACTCGAGGTTGCGGCCGGTGTTGACGGCGCTGCCCGCCATCACCGACTGGATGAAGGTCGCAGGCGGCGTGAACTGCAGGCCCGGGTCGGTGGACAGGAACAGCGGCCGCTGGTTGGGCGCGATCAGCCCGAACTGGCCGGCGGCGATGCCGACCTCGCCTTGCGCGTTCTTCAGCACCACCTCGCCGTCGGACACCGTGACGTAGACGGCCGGATCGAGGCGCCGGCAATCGCCTTCGCGGTTGCTGGCGCAGTCGTCGGCCGCGAAGGTGGTGCCGCGGATGCCGATGGTGCCGGTGGCGGTGCCGACCTCGTACTTGTCCTGGCTGCGCTTGCCGATCAGCCCCGTCACGGCGCGCATCCCGCCCCGCAGCAGCGCGTAGACGAAGGAATCCTCCTGCGGCTTTTGCTCGGCGAAGCGGATGTTCACGACGTGGATCGATGTGTTCGGCTTCATCGTCACCTGCGCGCCGTCGGAAAAACGGATCTGGGCGTAGCTGTCGCGCTCGGTGTTGAGCAGGTCGCCGTTGTGCACTTCGGACTGCCGCGACAGGATGCGCACGGTGCCGTCGGGCTTCTTCACCGACAGCGTCCCGGAGAGCTGCGCCACCGAGCCGGTGGCGGCGAGCACCGCCGGCGCCGCCAAGGCGAGCGCCGCGGCGACGACAGTCGGGAGCAGGTTGCGGTTCGCTTTCATGGTCGGATGCCGTGGATGGAACGGGGCCGTTCGACTATAGCCCCGCGGCCATGCCGCGGGCAGGAACTACGTCACGCCCCGGGGACCCTTGCAATCGCTGACGCGGCGGCGCCCCGCGGGCTACTCCGGCAGCATGATGGTGTCGCGCAGCACGATGGTCGAGCCGCGCATCTCGATGTAGCCGCCCATCTGCAGGTCCTTCATGACGCGGCTCACCATCTCGCGCGAGGCGCCGATCATCTTGGCGATGTCCTGCTTGGGCAGGCGCTTGGTGACCATCTTCTGGCCGTTCACGTCCTCGGCCATGTCGAGCAGCAGGCGCGCCACGCGCCCGTAGACGTCGAGCAGCGCGAGACTGCCGATCTTGCGGTCGGCCTCGCGCAGCCGGCGCACCAGCCCGCGCATCACCGCCATCGTCATCTCGAAGTTGTCCGAGAGGCATTTCTTGAAGTCGCGCTTGGCGATGGACAGCAGCTCGCAGGGCTCGATCGCCACCACGCTCGCCGAGCGCGGCTCGTCGTCGATCAGGCCCATCTCGCCGAAGAACTCGCCGGGCCCGAGGATGGTGAGGATCACCTCCTTGCCGTCGGCGTCGCCCATCATCACCTTCAGGCGCCCCGAGATCACGATGTAGAGAGAGTCCGTCGGATCGCCCGCCGCCATGATGGTCGAGCCCCGCGGCGCGCTGCGCCGCGTCACCATCGTCACCAGCACGCGCAGCTGATCGTCCGGAAAGCTCGCGAACAGCGGCACCGCCTTGAGCACTGCCGTGGAAACCGTCGCTACGCCCGCCATGTCAGTCGCCTCCCGTCAGCAAATCTGCCCAATGTTAGCAATTTAGCCGGAACGCCGCTGCGCGCGCCGCCCGCCGGCCGCCGCAGGGCGTCAGAACACATACGAGAAACTGAAGTTGGCCCGCGACTCGCCCACGCCCTGGCCGCTCGACTTGTCCGGGTCCTGGAAGCTCGCGTCGAACACCGACGCGACGTCGAGCCGGAACGACAGGTTGGTGCCGTGCGAGAAGCGCAGGCCCAGGCCCGCGCTGCCGACGTGCTGCCGGCCCGGCACCCCCGGCAGCGGCTTGATGACGTAGACCCCGCCCCAGTCGACGAACGCGAGCGCCCGCATGCGCGCGCCGCCGATCCCGGTCTGACCGCCGAAGTCCGGGGTGTAGAGCTCGAGCGTGCCGCGGAAGCCCTTGTCGCCGACCACCTGGCGCTCGAGGAAGCCGCGCACCGAGTCGGCGCCGCCGATGCCGAACTGCTCGCCCGAGGCGAGCATGTAGCGCGTCCACTGCCCGTTCATGGCGAAGCGCGCCTGCCAGTCGCGCGGCAGCGCCTGGTTGCGGTTGATCGAGCCGCGCCACAGGTTGTAGCGAGGCGTGGCGCAGTTGCCCTCGTCGTCCACGCGCACCGGGGCGATGTTGGGCTGCCCCGGGATCGGCGCGCACCAGTCCGAGCCCGTGCCGTCGTTGCCGCCCGGGAAATTCTGCGAGAACCCGAGCGAGAACGAGGTCTCGCTGTCCTGCCCGCGCAGCAGGCCTACGTACTGCAGGGTGAGCGGGTGCACGGTGTAGTCGCGCACCAGCTGGTCGGCGCTGTCGGCGGCGCGCACGCCGGTGTTGTCGTAATAGCGGTAGTCGGCGGCGAACTGCATGCGGTGCTCGTAGTCGCCGATGCGGTCGAAGTTGCGCGTGTAGCGCACGCCCGCGAGGCTGCCCGCGCCGGTGATCGAAAAGCCCGACACCTGGCCCGAATTGACGTTCGAGTAGCCGGCGCTGAAGTCGAGCGAGTCGCCCCACTGGTAGAGCGGAATCCGGTAGCCGGCGCCGGCGATCTGCACGTTGCCGCCGGGCCAGCTCACCTGCTGCGGGTCGGCGTCCGAGTAGGGCGCGGTCACGTACTGCATCGTCAGCACGTGGTCCTTGTTGAAGGCGTTGGCGTTCTGGTAGCCCAGCCCGAGGCGCAGCAAGCCGGTCTCCTTGGTGCCGCTGTTGTCCAGCGTCACGCTGAAGCGGTCGGTCTTCTCGTCCACCACCCGCATCACGGCGTCCACCGTCGCTTCCTGCTGGCCGCTGCGCAACAGCACGTTGGTCTGCTTGGCCGGGCTCTCGTTCGCCACGCGCAGGTTGCGCGCGATGGCGTTGATGTTCGGCGACTCACCCGCTACCAGCGACGGGACGCTCGCGCGGATGTTCGCCTCGTCGAAGTGCTTGTTGCCCTCGACGATCACGCGGCCGAGCTTCGCCTCGACGATCTGGAAGCGCACCTCGCCGCGCTCGAGCTCCTGCTCGGGCAGGATCACCTGCACCGCGCTGTAGCCGGCCTCGGTGTAGGCGCGCTCCACCACCTCGAGCGCGCGCTGCACGTCGCCGAAGTTGCGCGCCGGCCCGGTAAACGGGCGCGTCGCTTCCTCGAGCCGCTGCGCGGGGAGCAGCGTTGCCCCGTCGAACACGAAACGCCGGATTTCGAAGCGCGGTTCCTCCGCGGGGGGCTTCGCCGGGGGAGCCTGCGCGAGCGCGCACTGCGCCAGCGCGCACAGTGCGGCGAACGCAGTCGCGAGCGGCGACCTACCGAGTGTCAAGCGTCCTCGCTGTCGTTTTCAGGACAAATCACCCCGATTCTGATTACAGCACAAAAGATGGATAAAAACAAAAGCTTATGTCCGCTTTCTCATGTGGGTTGGAGGAGTGTTGCGGAAACGCCCCGCTTATAATCGCGCAAGCGTTTCCTGCAATGCGATAAGCCACGGACTATCAAGGTGAATTCCCGACACCTGCGGCTCCTGATCCTCGGCTCCGGGCCAGCCGGCTACACCGCCGCCGTCTACGCCGCCCGCGCCAACCTGAAGCCCGTGCTGATCACGGGCCTCGCCCAGGGCGGCCAGCTCATGACCACCACCGACGTGGACAACTGGCCCGCCGACGCCGCCGGCGTGCAGGGCCCCGAGCTGATGGAGCGCTTCCAGAAGCACGCGGAGCGCTTCGACACCGAGATCGTGTTCGACCACATCCAGCGCGCGCGCCTCGGCGAGCGGCCGTTCGTGCTCGAGGGCGACGCAGCGCACTACAGCTGCGACGCGCTGATCATCGCCACCGGCGCGTCGGCGAGATACCTCGGCATGCCCTCGGAGCAGAAGTTCATGGGCAAGGGCGTGTCGGCCTGCGCCACCTGCGACGGCTTCTTCTACAAAGGGCAGGACGTGGCGGTGATCGGCGGCGGCAACACCGCCGTGGAGGAGGCGCTCTACCTCGCCAACATCTGCCGCAAGGTGACGCTGGTGCACCGCCGCGACAGGTTCCGCGCCGAGAAGATCATGATCGACAAGCTGATGAAGCGCGTCGCCGAGGGCAAGGTCGCGCTCGAGCTCGACTCGGTGCTCGACGAAGTGCTCGGCGACGCGAGCGGCGTCACCGCCATCCGCGTCGCGCATGCGAAGAGCGGCGCGAAGAAGGAGCTGGCCGTGAAGGGCGTTTTCGTCGCCATCGGCCACACGCCGAACACGCAGCTGTTCGAAGGACAGCTGGAGATGAAGAACGGTTACATCATCACGCGCGGCGGGAACGACGGCAATGCGACCGCGACCAGCGTTCCGGGCGTGTTCGCCGCCGGGGACGTGCAGGACCACGTCTACCGGCAGGCGGTCACCAGCGCCGGCAGCGGCTGCATGGCCGCGCTCGACGCCGAGAAGTACCTGGACGCCTCGGCATGAGACCGCAATCGTTTTCCGCGCACGGGGGGCGCGGGGAGGCCGGGAAGGCTCCGCGCGCATCGACCGGAAGGGGCCAGGCCCCCCTGCTCCGATGAGCGAGGAGTTCCGCAAAGCGGTCGGGGACGTCAAGCCGCTGCGCCATGGGCGCCGGGTAAGGCTTTCCGCCCCTTCGCACGCCCCGCTCGCGGCGCAACGCCGGCGCGACGAGGCGGCGGCGCTCGCCGAGAGCCTCGAGGGGCCGCTGTCGCTCGACGACGCGCTCGACTCGGGCGAGGAATTGAGCTACCTGCGCCAGGGCCTGCAGCGCCAGGTGCTGCGCAAGCTGCGCCGCGGCCACTGGAGCGTGCAGGCGAGCCTCGACCTGCACGGCCTGAACCGCGAGCGGGCGGCGGTGGCGGTCGCTGAATTCCTTCGCGCCTGCGCCGCGGGCAGCCTGCGCTGCGTGCGCATCGTGCACGGCAAGGGGCGCGGCTCGCACAACCGCGAGCCGGTGCTCAAGGGAAAGCTGCGCAAGTGGCTGCCGCCGCGCGACGAGGTGCTCGCCTTCTGCCAGGCGCCGGCGGCGCACGGCGGCGGCGGCGCCGTGCTGGTGCTCCTGAAGCGCCCCCGCTAGACCGCGGACTCGTTGGTCTCGCCGGTGCGGATGCGCACCACGTGCTCGACGGAGGTGACGAAGATCTTGCCGTCGCCGATCTTGCCGGTGCGCGCCGACTTCACGATCGCCTCGATCGCCGGCTCGACCTGCTGCTCGGTCACCACCACCTCGATCTTCACCTTGGGCAGGAAGTCCACCACGTACTCGGCGCCGCGGTAGAGCTCGGTGTGGCCCTTCTGGCGCCCGAAGCCCTTCACTTCGGTCACCGTGAGGCCGGTGACGCCGACTTCCGAGAGCGCCTCGCGCACCTCGTCGAGCTTGAACGGTTTGACGATGGCTTCGATCTTCTTCATTGGCGGCTCCCCGGGGGACGATTCGCTCCAGCGCGCAATTCTATAATGACCGCATGGCGATGACCGATTCGCTGCGCCCGGCGCTGCTGTTCTGGTACGGCCAGTTCCTGTCGCTGTTCAGGCTGAACGGCCTGGCGCTCGAGTGCTTCCGGCGTACGGTCGCGGACGACCCCCGCCACCAGCAGGCCTGGAGCTGCATCGGCTTCCTGCTCGCCGAGCGCGAGCAGTTCGACGAGGCGATGCGCGCCTTCGAGCGGGCGCTGGCGCTCAACCCCAAGGACGCGCCCTCGCACTTCAACGTCGCCTTCCTGCAGCAGCGCCTCGGGCAGCATGAGCAGGCTGCCGCCGGGATGCTGCGTGCCATCGAGATCGACCCGCTGGTGGACCGCGCCTGGTACGGCCTGGGGCTGTCGCTGGTCGAGCTGGGGCGCCTGGAGGAGGCCGCCGAGCGCTTCGCCGAGGCCGCCCGCCTGCAGCCGCTCAACCCCTTCGCCGCCTACCAGCTCGCGAGCGTCAGCCACAAGCTCGGCCGGCACCAGAAGGTGCGCGAGGAGTACGAGCGCGTGAAGGGCTTCGACCCGAAGGTCGCGCAGCGCATCCGGCACGAGTTCGGCGTAAGGTAGTTTGGAAAGGGTCCGCGTCGCCGAGTCGCTCGCCGGCGTGCCTGCCGCGGCGTGGAACGCGCTCGCCGCGGGCAACCCCTTCGTCAGCCACGAGTTCCTCGGCGCGCTCATCGACACCGGCTGCGCGAGCGGCAGGAGCGGCTGGCTGCCGCAGTTCCTGCTGCTCGAGCGAGGCGGCGCTCTCGCCGCGGCGATGCCGCTGTTCGTCAAGTCGCACTCCTGGGGCGAGTACGTGTTCGACTGGGCGTGGGCCGACGCCTACGAGCGCCACGGCCTCGCCTACTACCCGAAGCTCCTTTGCGGCGTGCCCTTCACGCCGGTCACCGGCCCGCGGCTGCTCGCCGCGACCGACGCCGACCGGAGGAAACTGATTGGCGCGGCGCTCGGCGTGGCGAAGGACTTCTCGTCGCTTCACGTGCTGTTCCCCGAGGCGGCCGAGGCCGAGCTGCTGCGCGAAGCGGGGCTGATGCTGCGGCGCACGGTGCAGTTCCACTGGCGCAACGACGGCTACCGCGATTTCGAGGACTTCCTCTCCTGCCTCACCCGCGCGCGGCGCAAGAACATCCGCCAGGAGCGCCGCCGCGTGCGCGAGGCGGGCATCGCGTTCCGCTGGCTGCGCGGCGCTGGGATTTCCGAGGCCGACTGGGAGTTCTTCGACCGCTGCTACCGGCGCACCTACGCCGCGCACCGCTCCAGCCCCTACCTGAACCTCGATTTTTTCCGCCGCGTCGGCGCCACGCTGCCGCAGCACACGCTGCTCATCGTCGCCGAGCGCGACGGCCGGCCGGTCGCCGCGGCGCTCGACATCGTGGCGGGCGGCGCGCTCTACGGACGCTACTGGGGCGCTCTCGAGCACGTGCCGCTGCTTCACTTCGAGGCCTGCTACTACCAGGCGATCGAGTACGCGATCGCGCACAAGCTGGAGCGCTTCGAGGGCGGCGCGCAGGGCGAGCACAAGCTGTTCCGCGGCCTGCTGCCGGTGGAGACGCTGTCGGCGCACTGGCTCGCGCACCCGCGCTTCGCGAGCGCCATCGAGGACTACCTCGAGCGCGAGACGCGCGGCATCGCCCGCTATGTGAACGAGCTCGCCGAGCACTCGCCGTTCAGGCGATAATTTTTCGGCAACCGGAATGCAGCGATCGGAGGAGGAACGATGAGGCTCAAGGACAAGGTGGCGATCGTCACCGGCGCGGGCAGCGGCTTCGGCGCCGGCATCGCGAAGCGCTTCGCCGAGGAAGGCGCGAAGGTGGTGGTCAACGACATCAACGCCGGCGGCGGCGAGATGGTGGCGGGCGAGATCTCGCGCGCCGGCAGGCGGGCGCTGTTCGTCAGGGCCGACGTCACGCGGAGCCACGACTGGGCGAGCCTGGTGGGCGCCACGGTCGCCGCGTTCGGCCGGCTCGACGTGATCGTCAACAACGCCGGCTGGACGCACCGCAACAAGCCCTACCTCGAGGTGACCGAGGCCGAGTTCGACAAGGTCTACGCGGTGAACGTGAAGAGCGTCTACCTCTCGGCGCTGCACGCGGTGCCGGTGTTCCGCAAGCAGGGCGGCGGCTGCCTGGTCAACATCGCCTCGACCGCGGGCCTGCGCCCGCGCCCGGGGCTCACCGTCTACAACAGCTCCAAGGCAGCGGTGATCCTGATGAGCAAGTCGATGGCGGCGGAGTTCGGCCCCGACAAGATCCGCGTCAACTGCGTGAACCCGGTGTTCAGCCCGGAAACAGCGCTGTCGGCCGACTTCGCCGGCGGCGCGGTGACCGAGGAGGCGAAGAAGCGCTTCCTCGCGACGATTCCGCTCGGCAGGTTCTCCACGCCGCTCGACGTGGCGAACGCGTGCCTGTACCTCGCCTCGGACGACGCCGTCTTCATCAGCGGCGTGTGCATCGAGGTGGACGGCGCGCGCTGCGTGTAGTCAGCGCTCGATCCGCTTTCCCGTCGCGGGATCGAAGTAATGCGCGCGCGAGGCGGGGTAGCGCACCGCGAGGTGCCCGGTGCGCGCGTCCACCGACTCGTGCAGCCGCACCGCCACGCGCGCGCCGGCGCCATTGGCGCCGAGGTGCCCGTAGACGAGCGTATCCGAGCCGAGCGGCTCGATCAGGTCCACGTCCACCTTCAGCATCGCCTCGCTCTCGGCGCAGGGCTCGAGGTGCTCCGGCCGCACGCCGAGCAGCACCTCGCGACCTTCGAGCCGGTGCGGAATCAGGTTCATCGGCGGCGAGCCGATGAATCCGGCGACGAAGGTGGTGGCGGGCCTGGCGTAGACCTCGAGCGGCGCGCCGATCTGCTCGGCGACGCCCGCGTTCATCACGATCATGCGCTGCGCGAGCGTCATCGCCTC
>CAZVHU010000041.1:0-22801 GCA_964627075.1 uncultured Enterobacteriaceae bacterium
TTCCTCAACCTCGAGATCACGGCGCTGGAAGCCGACGGCAAGGGCAAGATCATCGCCAGCCCGCGCGTGCTGACCGCCGACCAGGTCGAGGCGGTGATCGAGCAGGGCACGGAGATCCCCTACCAGCAGGCGACCTCCTCGGGCGCGACCTCGGTGTCGTTCCGCAAGGCGACGCTGTCGCTCAAGGTAAAGCCGCAGATCACCCCGGACGGCAACATCATCATGACGCTCGACGTCAACAAGGACCAGCCGGGCACCACCACCCCGGCGGGCGTGCAGATCAACACCAAGCACGTCAAGACCGAGGTGCTGGTCGAGAACGGCGGCACGGTGGTGATCGGCGGCATCTTCGAGCAGGCCGACCGCCAGGACATCACGCGCGTGCCGTTCTTCGGCGAGCTGCCCTACGTGGGGTGGCTGTTCAAGAACACCCAGACGCGCATCGACAAGACCGAGCTGCTGGTGTTCATCACGCCGCGCATCGTCAACGAGCGGCTGACGATTCGCTAGAGCGGGCCCGCCCCGCAGCGAGCGACGGCCGGGACCTCCCGGCCGTTTGCTTTTGTGGCGCTTACAATCACGCCGTGAAGCGCGCGCGCAACCTGGTACTGGTGGGAATGATGGGCGCCGGCAAGACCACCGTCGGCCGGCTGCTCGCCCGGCGCCTGAAGCGCGCGTTCCACGATTCCGACCACGAGATCGAGCGCCGCTGCGGCGTCAGCATCCCGGTGATCTTCGACGTCGAGGGCGAGGCAGGCTTTCGCGCGCGCGAGTCGCAGGTGATCGCCGCGCTCGCCGCACTCGAGGGCATCGTGCTCGCGACCGGCGGCGGCGCGGTGCTGTCCGCGGACAACCGCCGCCGCCTGGCCGAGTGCGGCACCGTGGTGTACCTGCACGCGCGGCCGGCCGACCTGTGGGCGCGGGTGCGCCACGACCGCAACCGGCCGCTGCTCGCGACCCCCGACCCGCTCGAGCGCCTCGCGCAGCTCTACGCGCAGCGCGATCCGCTCTACCGCGAGATCGCGGACATCGTGCTCGAGACGGGGGTGCAGAGCGCGCAGGCGCTCGGCAAGCAGCTGCTCGCGCGGCTGGAGGAATCGTGCAAGCTCTCCGCGTAGCGCTGGGCAGCCGCGCCTACCCGATCCACATCGGCGCCGGGCTGCTGGACGAGGCGGCGCTCTATGCCCCGCACGTCGCCGGGCGCCAGGTCGCGGTGGTGAGCAACGCGGTGGTGGCGCCGCTTTACCTGGAGCGCGTGACGCGCGCGCTCGCCACCGCAGGTGCGCGCGGCACGATCGCGGTGCTGGTCGAGGATGGCGAGCGGGCGAAGAGCTGGCAGACGCTGGAGCGCGTGTTCGACCGGCTGCTCGAAGCGCGCTGCGGGCGCGACTGCGTGCTCGCCGCCCTTGGCGGCGGTGTGGTGGGCGACCTGGCCGGGTTCGCTGCCGCGATCTACCAGCGGGGCGTGCCCTTCATCCAGATCCCGACCACGCTGCTCGCGCAGGTGGACTCGTCGGTCGGCGGCAAGACGGCGATCAACCACGCGCGCGGCAAGAACATGATCGGCGCATTCCACCAGCCGCTCGCGGTAATTGCCGACGTCGCCACGCTCGACACGTTGCCTGAGCGCGAGCTGCGCGCCGGGATCGCCGAGGTGGTGAAGCACGGCGTAGCGCTCGATGCGGAGTTCGCCGCGTGGCTCGAAGCGAGCATGGAAAGGCTGCTCGCGCGCGAGCGCGCGGCGCTCGAGCACGCGGTGCGGCGCTCCTGCGAGCTGAAGGCGCAGGTGGTCTCCGCCGACGAGCGCGAGGCGGGGGTTCGCGCGCTGCTCAATTTCGGCCACACTTTCGGCCACGCGATCGAGGCCGGCATGGGCTACGGCGAGTGGCTGCATGGCGAAGCGGTCGCTGCCGGGATGGTGATGGCGGCCGAGCTCTCGGCGCGCGCCGGCACGCTCGCGCGCGGCGACGTCGATCGGGTGCGCGCTCTGGTTGCGCGCGCGGGGCTGCCGACCGAAGGACCTGCGCTCGCGCCCGAGCGGCTGGCCGAGCTCATGCAGGTCGACAAGAAGGCCGCAGGCGGGCGGATGCGCTTCGTGTTGCTCGAGGCGATCGGCAAGGCGTGCGTGCGCAGCGACGTGGACGAAGCGCTCGTGCGCGCGGCGATTGGCGCCTGCACGGCCGGCGCAGCGCGCGCTGCTGCGGCGCAGTAGCTCCGCGGCCTCGGGAAGCCCTTGTTTATGCGGGGTTCCGCGGGTATATTCCAAAGTCCGCCCGGAGATTTTGTGCAGAGCAGAAAACCTCCGGAAACGAACCTTCTATCAGGGGCTTAGACGTGGAAAGCGGTTTCTCGCCGGTAGCGCAGGGCCTGTACGACCCGATCAATGAACGCGACGCGTGCGGCGTCGGTTTCGTGGCGCACATCAAGGGCAGGAAATCGCACAGCATCGTCGAGCAGGGCCTCACGGTGCTCAAGAACCTCACGCACCGCGGCGCCGTCGGCTACGACCCCAAGCTCTCGGACGGCGCGGGGCTGCTGATCCAGATTCCGGACCGTTTCTTCCGCGAGGAGCTCGGCAAGCAGGGTGTGAAGCTGCCACCGCCCGGCCGCTATGGCGTCGGCATGGTGTTCCTGCCGCGCGAGCCGGCGAGCCGCCTTGCGTGCGAATACGAAATCGAGCGCGCCATCAAGGACGAGGGCCAGGTGCTGCTCGGCTGGCGCGACGTGCCGGTGGACGCCTCCGACCTCGCCGAGGCCGCGCGCCGCCAGCAGCCCGTGATCCGGCAGGTGTTCATCGGCCGCGGCGAGTCGATCACCACCACCGACGGCCTGGAGCGCAAGCTCTACATCATCCGCAAGAGTTCGGGCCACGCCATCCAGGCCTTGAGGCTCGCGCACGGCAAGGAGTTCTACGTGCCGACGATGTCGGCGCGCACCATCGTCTACAAGGGCATGCTGCTCGCGCACCAGGTGGGCGAGTTCTACCTCGACCTGAAGGATGCGCGCATCGAGTCGGCGCTCGCCATGGTGCACCAGCGCTTCTCGACCAACACCTTCCCGTCGTGGGACCTGGCGCATCCGTTCCGCCTCATCTGCCACAACGGCGAGATCAACACCCTGCGCGGCAACGTCAACTGGATCCGCGCGCGCCAGGGCGCGATCTCCAGCCCTGCTCTGGGCGAGGACCTCGGCAAGATCTGGCCGCTCATCTATCCCGGGCAATCGGACTCGGCGTCGTTCGACAACGCGCTCGAGCTGCTGGTGATGGGCGGCTACTCGGTGGCGCACGCCATGATGATGATGATTCCCGAGGCGTGGGAGAACCACACGCTGATGGACCCGGCGCGGCGCGCGTTCTACGAGTACCACGCGGCGATGATGGAGCCCTGGGACGGCCCGGCGTCGATCGCCTTCACCGACGGCCGCCAGATCGGCGCCACGCTCGACCGCAACGGGCTGCGCCCGTCTCGCTACATCGTCACCGACGACGACCTCGTGATCATGGGCTCGGAGTGCGGCTGCCTGCCGGTGCCGGAAGAACGGATCGTGAAGAAGTGGCGCCTGCAGCCGGGCAGGATGTTCCTCGTCGACCTCGAGAAGGGCCGCATCGTGGACGACGCCGAGCTCAAGGACTCGCTCGCCGCGGCCAAGCCCTACATCGAGTGGATCGAGCGCATCCGGGTCAAGCTCGACGAGGTGGACACCGAGAAGACGCCGCCGTTCAAGTCGGAGGTGGCGCTGCTCGACCGCCAGCAGGCCTTCGGCTACACGCAGGAGGAGATCAAGCTCCTGATGGCGCCGATGGCGGCCAACGGCGAGGAGCCGGTCGGCTCGATGGGCAACGACTCGCCGCTCGCGGTGCTGTCGGACAGGAACAAGACGCTGTACCACTACTTCAAGCAGCTGTTCGCGCAAGTCACCAACCCGCCGATCGACCCGATCCGGGAGGAGCTGGTGACGAGCCTCGTGTCGTTCATCGGCCCCAAGCCCAACCTGCTCGGCATCGACGAGATGAACCCGCCGCTCAGGCTCGAGGTGGCGCAGCCGGTGCTCGACTTCTACGAGATGGAGAAGATCCGGCACATCGAGCGCTACACCGACGGCAAGTTCCGCTCTCTGGAGCTGGACATCACCTATCCGCTCGAGTGGGGCAGGGAGGCGATCGAGGCGCGCCTGGCGTCGCTGTGCGCGCAGGCCGAGGACGCGGTGCGCTCGGGCATCTCGATCATCGTGCTGTCGGACCGCATGGTCGGACCGCAGCGGGTCGCGATCCCGGCGCTGCTCGCGCTGTCCGCGATCCACCAGCACCTGGTGGCCAAGGGCCTGCGCACCAGCGCGGGCCTGGTGGTCGAGACCGGCTCGGCGCGCGAGGTGCACCACTTCGCGCTGCTCGGCGGCTATGGCGCGGAGGCCGTGCACCCCTACCTTGCGCTCGAGACGTTGCTCGCGATGCATCCCGGCGACAGCGGCGCCGGCTCCCAGGCGATCAAGAATTTCGTCAAGGCGATCGGCAAGGGGCTGAAGAAGGTGATGTCCAAGATGGGCATCTCCACCTACATGTCCTACACCGGGGCGCAGATCTTCGAGGCGGTGGGCCTGCAGCGCTCGCTCGTGGACAAGTACTTCGCCGGCACCACGTCGTCGGTGGAGGGCATCGGCATCTTCGAGGTGGCGGAGGAGGCGATCCGCACGCACCGCGCCGCGTTCGGCGACGACCCGGTGCTCGCGCACGCGCTCGATGCCGGCGGCGAATACGCATGGCGAGCGCGCGGCGAAGAGCACATGTGGACGCCGGACGCGATCGCCAGGCTGCAGCACGCCACGCGCGAGGGGTCCTACGCCACCTACCGGGAATACGCGCGCATCATCAACGACCAGTCGCGGCGCCACATGACCTTGCGCGGGCTGTTCGAGTTCCGCTTCGACGAGCGCATCCCGGTCCCGATCGAGGAGGTCGAGCCGGCCGCCGAGATCGTCAAGCGCTTTGCCACCGGCGCGATGTCGCACGGCTCGATCTCGATCGAGGCGCACAGCACCCTCGCGGTGGCCATGAACCGCATCGGCGGCAAGTCCAACACCGGCGAGGGCGGCGAGGACCGCAACCGCTACGCGCCGGTCCGGGCGGGCGAGTCGCTGCAGTCGCGGCTGGGCGCCCACCGGGTGGCGAAGGACATCGCGCTGCGCGAGGGCGACGTGCTCAAGTCCAAGATCAAGCAGGTCGCCTCGGGGCGCTTCGGCGTCACCGCCGAGTATCTCGCTTCCGCGGAGCAGATCCAGATCAAGATGGCGCAAGGCGCCAAGCCCGGCGAGGGCGGGCAGCTGCCCGGGCGCAAGGTCTCCGAGTACATCGCGGAGCTGCGCTACTCGACCCCGCTCGTGGAACTGATCTCGCCGCCGCCGCACCACGACATCTACTCGATCGAGGACCTGGCGCAGCTGATCCACGACCTGAAGAACTCCAACCCGCAGGCATCGATCTCGGTGAAGCTCGTTTCCGAGGTCGGCGTCGGCACCGTGGCGGCGGGCGTGTCGAAGGCGAAGTCGGACCACGTCACCATCTCCGGCTACGACGGCGGCACCGGCGCCTCGCCCTGGAGCTCGATCAAGCATGCCGGCACGCCCTGGGAGCTGGGGCTGGCGGAGACGCAGCAGACGCTGGTGCTGAACCGGCTGCGCGGCCGCATCGCGGTGCAGGTCGACGGCCAGATCAAGACCGGCCGCGACGTCGTGATCGGAGCGATCCTGGGAGCGGACGAGTTCGGCTTCGCCACCGCGCCGCTGGTCGTGAGCGGCTGCATCATGATGCGCAAGTGCCACCTCAACACCTGCCCGGTGGGCGTGGCCACCCAAGACCCGGTGCTGCGCAAGCGCTTCTCCGGCAAGCCCGAGCACGTGGTGAACTACATGTTCTTCGTCGCCGAGGAGGCGCGCGAGCTGATGGCGCGGCTCGGCATCCGCAAATTCGACGACCTGATCGGCTGCACCGAGCTGCTCGACCTGCGCAGGGGCATCGAGCACTGGAAGGCGAAGGGACTGGACTTCAGCAAGGTGTTCGCCATGCCGCAGATGCCGGCCGACGTGGCGCGCTTCCATTGCGAGCAGCAGGACCACGGGCTGGCGAAAGCGCTCGACCGGCGCCTGATCGAGCTGGCGCAGCCGGCGCTCGAGCGGAAGGAGAAGGTCTCGATCGACATGCCGATCCGCAACGGCAACCGGACCGTCGGCACGATGCTGTCGCACGAGATCGCGAGGCGCTACGGCCACGACGGGCTGCCCGAGGACACGATCCGCGTGCGCTTCGCGGGCTCGGCGGGGCAGAGCTTCGGCGCGTTCCTCGCGCGCGGCGTGGCGCTGGAAGTCGTGGGCGACACCAACGACTACTGCGGCAAGGGCCTGTCGGGCGGCCGCATCGCGGTGATGCCCTCGCCCAAGTTCCGCGGCGAGCCGGCGGCGAACATCATCACCGGCAACGTGGTGCTCTACGGCGCGATCGCGGGCGAGGCCTACTTCCGCGGCGTCGCCGGCGAGCGCTTCGCGGTGCGCAATTCCGGCGCGCAAGCGGTCGTCGAGGGCGTGGGCGACCATGGCTGCGAGTACATGACCGGTGGCACGGTCGCCGTGATCGGCTCGACCGGGCGCAACTTCGCGGCGGGCATGTCAGGAGGCATCGCGTACGTGCTCGATCAGGAAGGCGACTTCGCGCGGCGCTGCAACACCGCGATGGTGGACCTGGAGCCGCTGCTTTCGGAAGCCGAGCAGCAGGCGAAGCTCGCGCGCGGGTACTGGCACCTCGGCCAGTCCGACGAGGCGCTCCTCAGGTCGTTGCTCGAGCGCCACGCGAAGCACACGGGCAGCAAGCGCGCGCAGGAAATCCTCGCCAAGTGGGGCGAGCACCGCGGCCGCTTCGTCAAGGTGTTCCCGAAGGAGTACCGGCGCGCGCTCGGCGAGCTCGCCGCCGCCCACAAGAAAGCCGCGGCCTAGGGGGAACCGGGTGGGCAAGGTCACGGGATTCCTGGAGTACCAGCGCCTCGCGGAGGCAAGCGAACCGGTCGAGAGCCGCAAGAAGCACTACCGCGAGTTCACGCTGCACTTGAGCGACGAGGAAGCGAAGGTGCAGGGCGCGCGCTGCATGGACTGCGGCACGCCGTTCTGCATGTCGGGCTGCCCGGTGGCGAACATCATCCCGGACTGGAACGACCTCGTATACCGCCAGGACTGGCAGGCGGCGGCCGAGACGCTTCACTCGACCAACAACTTCCCCGAGTTCACCGGGCGAGTCTGCCCTGCGCCGTGCGAGGAGGCGTGCGTGCTGCGCATCAACAACGACCCGGTCGGCATCAAGTCGATCGAGCACGCGATCATCGACAAGGCGTGGGAATCGGGTTGGGTGGCGCCGCAGCCGGCGGCGGCGAAGACCGGGAAGATGATCGCGATCGTAGGCTCGGGCCCGGCTGGCCTTGCCTGCGCGCAGCAGCTGGCGCGCGCAGGGCATTCGGTCACGGTGTTCGAGAAGAACGACCGCATCGGCGGCCTGCTGCGCTACGGCATCCCGGACTTCAAGCTGGAGAAATGGCTCATCGACCGGCGCCTGGAGCAGCTGCGCGCCGAGGGCGTCGAGTTCCGCGTCAACCACGTGGTGGGCGGCGCGCCGGTGGGCGCGGGCAACGCGCAGGCGAAGCCCGTAGAGGCGAAGAAGCTGCTCGCCGGCTACGACGCGGTGGTGCTCGCGGGCGGCGCCGAGCGGCCGCGCGACCTGCCGATCCCGGGCCGCGACCTCGACGGCGTGCACTTCGCGATGGATTTCCTGCCGCTGCAGAACCGGCGCGTCGCCGGCGACGGCAACGTAAGGGAGCTGTGGGCGAGCGGCAAGCACGTGGTGGTGATCGGCGGCGGCGACACGGGCTCGGACTGCGTCGGCACCTCCAACCGCCACGGCGCGGCATCGGTCACCCAGTTCGAGCTGCTGCCGATGCCGCCGGACCCCGATCGCAACCCGGTCTGGCCGTACTGGCCGACGCGGCTCCGCACTTCTTCCTCGCACGAGGAGGGCGCGGCCCGCGACTGGTCGGTCGCCACCAAGGAGTTCATCGGCGAGAACGGCAGGGTGAAGGCCCTCAGGGCGCTGCGCCTGGAGTGGAAGGACGGCAAGCCGCTCGAGGTGCCGGGATCCGAGTTCACGCTGCGCGCCGACCTGGTGCTGCTCGCCATGGGGTTCGTGTCGCCCTGGGCGACGGTGCTGGGCGCGTTCGGCGTCGACAAGGACGAGCGCGGCAACGCGCGCGCCACTACCGACGGCGCGGGGTGCTACGCGACCAGCGTGCCCAAGGTGTTCGCCGCCGGCGACATGCGGCGCGGCCAGTCGCTGGTGGTGTGGGCGATCCGCGAAGGCCGCCAGTGCGCGCGCGCCGTGGACGAGTTCCTGCGCGGGTCCTCGGAGCTTCCCCGGTAGGATGCCGGCAGCGTCCTCGCCCGCCGAGACGCTTTCGCAGGATGAGTTGAAGGCGCTCGCCGCGCACGCGGTGACGCGCACCTTCGCCAAGAGCACCGTGATCGTCAACGAGGGCGACCCGGCCGACTCGCTCTACATCATCGCCTCGGGCAAAGTGAAGGTCTACGTCTCGGACGCCGACGGCCGCGAGATCGTGCTCGGCACGCAGGGGCCGGGCGAGTACTTCGGCGAGATGATGCTGGACGAAGGCCCCCGCTCGGCCTCGGTGATCACGCAGGAAAAAAGCAGCTTCCTCGTCGTGCCCAAGGCGGAGTTCCGCGACTTCCTGACCCGGAACCCGGCGTTCGCGGCGCGCATGACCGAGAAGCTGATCCGCCGCGTGCGCGCGCTCACCGCGAGCGTCAAGAGCCTCGCGCTGATGGACGTCTACGGCCGCATCGCGCGGCTGCTGCTCGAGCTCGCCGAGGAGCGCGACGGGCGCATGGTGATCGCGGGACGCTACACGCAGCAGGACATCGCCAGCCGCGTCGGCGCCTCGCGCGAGATGGTGAGCCGCATCCTCAAGGACCTCACCACCGGCGGCTACCTGACGCGCAGCTCCACCGGCATCGTGCTGCACCGCAAGCCTCCGGGGCACTGGTAGCCCGATGAAGCGTCGCGACCTGCTGCTCGCGGCGCTTGCGCTGCCGGCGCTCGCGGCGCGCGCCCAGCGGCGCCTGCCGCGCCTCGGCTACCTGCTCCTGCCTTCGGTGACTGAGCCGCCTTCGCGCGAGCGGCAGGCGTTTCTCGACGGGCTGCGCGAGCGCGGCTACGTGCCCGGCAAGACGATCGAGATCGTCTATGCCTCGGCGGAGAACGACGCCACGTTTCTCGAGCCCGTGTGCCGCGACCTCGTGGCGAAGAAGCCCGACCTGATTGCGGTCTCCGGCGCCGAGGCGGTGCTGGCGGCAATGAAGGTGACGCGCACCATTCCCATCGTGATGCTCGCGATCGGCGACCCCGTGGGCATTGGCGCGGTGCAGTCGCTGGCGCGTCCCGGTGGCAATGTCACGGGCTCCTCTTTCCTCTCGAGCGACCTCGCGATCAAGCGCCTGGAGCTGATCCGCAGCGTTGTGCCCAGGGCGAGGCGCATCGTGATCATGTGGCACGGCGTCAACCCGAATGCCGGGGTCGAGGCGCAAGCCGCGCTCGAAGGCGCGCGCAAGCTGGGTTTTGCCCCCGAGGAGCGCCCGGTCAACAGCGACAGCGACGTCGCCGCCGCGCTAGCCGGGATGGCGGCGAGCCGGCCCGACGCTCTGTACGTCGCCTTCAACGCGGGCCTGATCGCCGCCAACCGCACCCTGATCGCGGAGGCGAGCGTCAAGCACCGCGTGCCCGCGGTATCCGGCTGGGGCTTCTTCGCAGAGGCCGGGATGCTCATGAGCTATGCGCCGGACATCCCCGGCACATTCCATCGCGGCGCCTACTACGTCGAGCGCATCCTTAAGGGCGCCAGGCCGGCCGACCTGCCGGTCGAATTGCCGACCCGCGTGGAGTTCGTCATCAACCTGAGGACCGCCCGCGCGCTCGGGCTGAAGATCCCGCGCGAGCTGCTGCTGCGTGCCGACCGCCTGATCGAGTGAGAGAATAGGCGCGCCATGAACGCGGCCGCCAATCCCCGCCGGCGCCTGTTCTACAAGTACGTCGCGCTGATCATTGCGCTTGTGGCGGGCGCGCTGCTGGTGAGCGGCGCGATCAGCGTGTACTTCACCTACCAGGAGACGCGCCGCTCGCTGCTGGTGCTCGAGGCCGAGAAGGCGGCAGCGGCCGCCACGCGCATCGAGCAGTTCGTCAAGGAGATCGAGAACCAGATCGGCTGGACGGCGCTGCCGCAGATCGTAGAGGACGCCGATCCGCTGGTGCTGCGGCGCAACGACTACGTCAAGCTCACGCGCCAGGTCCCGGCGATCACCGAGGCGAGCTTCATCGACGCGCAGGGGCGCGAGCAGGTGAGCGTGTCGCGCCTCAAGATGGACGAGCTCGCGAAGTCCGCCGACCTGTCGCAGGACCCGCGCTTCCTCGGCGCGCGCGGCGGCAAGACCTATTTCGGGCCCGTGTACTTCCGCAAGGAGACCGAGCCCTACATGGCGATCGCGATGCGGGCCGGGCGGGGCGAGGGCGCAGGCGTAACCGCCGTCGAGGTGAATCTCAAGTTCATCTGGGAGGTGATCCAGCGCATCAAGATCGGCGATAAGGGCTTTGCGTACGTCGTGAACAAGGACGGGAGCCTCGTGGCGCACCCCGACATTTCGCTGGTGCTGCAGAAAACCGATTTCTCCGCGCTGCCGCAGGTCAAGGCAGCCACCGCCGCGCAAGGCGCGGTGCCCGCTGGCGACGACGAAGAGCTGCGCACCAGCGCCGAGGCGCGCGACACGGCCGGCCGCGCGGTGCTCACGGCATGGGCCAAGATCGAGCCGCTCGAGTGGTACGTGTTCGTCGAGCAGCCGACGGCGGAGGCCTACAAGCCGCTCTACCAGCTGCTCGCGCGCACCGGGCTGCTGCTGCTGCTCGGCCTCGTGCTCTCGGTCGTGGTGGCGGTGTTCCTGGTCGGGCGCATGGTGACGCCGATCCGCGCCCTGCGCGAGGGCGCGGCCGCGATCGGCGCCGGGCGCCTCGACCAGAAGATCGAGGTGCGCACCGGCGACGAGCTGCAGGACCTCGCCGAGCAGTTCAACCGCATGGCTGCGGAGCTGCGCGAGTCCTACACCGGGCTCGAGCACAAGGTCGAGCAGCGCACCGAGGAGCTGAAGCAGTCGCTCGAGCAGCAGACCGCGACTGCCGAGATCCTCAAGGTGATCAGCGGCTCGCCGACCGACGTGCAGCCGGTGTTCGAAGCCATCGTGCAAAGCGGCGTGCGCCTGTTCGAGGACGCGGCGATGGCGGTGGTGCTGCCCGACGGGGACAAGATCCGCGCCGCCGCGATCGCCGAAGGCGACGCGACGCGCGTCGATGCCTGGAAAAGGCGCTTCCCGCTGCCGCTGACGCGCGACTACATGCACGGCGCGGCGATCCTCGACGGCCGGCTGGTGGACGTGCCCGACTCGCGGAGCTGGCAGGGCGAGTGGCAGTCGGGCGTGAAGAACTTCCTCGAAACCGGCTACCGCGCCATCACCATCATGCCGATGGCGCGCGGCGGGCGCGCAATCGGCGCCATCAGCGTGCTGCGCAAGGAGCCGGGGGCGCTTTCGGACAAGCAGCTCGCGCTGCTGCGCACCTTCGCCGACCAGGCCGCGATCGCGATCGAGAACGTGCGCCTGTTCAACGAGATCCAGGAAAAGAGCCGCCAGCTGGAGATCGCCAACCGCCACAAGTCGGAGTTCCTCGCCAACATGTCGCACGAGCTCAGGACGCCGCTCAACGCGATCATCGGCTTCTCGGAAGTGCTGGGCGAGCGCTACTTCGGCGAGCTCACCGAGAAGCAGGACGAGTACGTGCGGGACATCCACGGCTCCGGCAAGCACCTGCTCTCGCTCATCAACGACATCCTGGATCTGTCCAAGATCGAGGCCGGCCGCATGGAGCTGGAGCTGTCGGATTTCGACCTGCCGGCGGTGCTCGAGAACGCGCTCACGCTGGTGAAGGAGCGCGCCCAGCGCCACGGCATCGCGCTGGGCAAGCGCGTCGACCCGTCGCTTGGAACGGTGCGCGCCGACGAGAGGAAGGTGAAGCAGATCATGCTGAACCTCCTTTCCAACGCGGTGAAGTTCACCCCCGAAGGCGGGCGCGTGAGCGTGGCGGCCAAGCCCAACGGCAGCGCGATCGAGATCTCGGTGAGCGACACCGGCATCGGCATCGCCCCGGAGGACCAGCAGGCCGTGTTCGAGGAATTCAAGCAGGTCGGCCGCGACTACACCCGCAAGGCCGAGGGCACGGGCCTTGGCCTCGCCCTCACCAAGCGCTTCGTGGAACTGCACGGCGGTACCATCAAGCTGGCGAGCGCGCCCGGCAAGGGTTCCACCTTCACCTTCACGCTGCCCCTACACCATGGCCAATGAGCTGATCCTGATCGTCGAGGACAACGAGAAGAACCGCAAGCTCGCGCGCGACGTGCTGCAGGTGAACCGCTACCGCACGCTGGAGGTGGAATCCGGCGAGGACGCGCTCGACCTGCTCGACCGCGAAAAGCCGGACCTGATCCTGATGGACATCCACCTGCCGGGAATGAGCGGCATCGACGCGCTGAGGAAGATGCGCGAGAAGCCGGCGCTGAAAGGCATCCCGGTGCTCGCCTTCACGGCCTCGGTGATGCCGCAGGACCGCAGCGAGATCATGTCGGCGGGGTTCGACGGCTTCGTCTCCAAGCCCGTGAACCTCAAGGAATTCATCGCCACGGTCGGACGCTTCTTCGGCACCGGAGGCGCGGCATGACCCAGGCCGCGACCCGGCCGGCGAAAGTGCTGGTCATCGACGACACGCCGGCGAACGTCAAGCTGCTTGCCGACCTGCTGTCGGTGAAGGGCTACGAAGTGGTCACCGCGCCGAACGGCGAGGAGGGCCTGAAGCGCCTGGCGGAGGCGAAGCCCGACATCGTGCTGCTCGACGTCATGATGCCGGGGATCAACGGCTACGACGTCTGCCGCGCGATCCGCGCCGACAAGTCGAACGGCATCCTGCCGGTGGTGATGGTGACTTCGCTCGACCCGACGCAGGAGCGCATCAAGGGCCTGGAGGCGGGCGCCGACGACTTCCTCACCAAGCCGATCAACCAGCCCGAGCTGCTGGCACGCGTGAAGTCGCTGCTGCGCATCAAGCAGCTCTACGACCAGCTCGGCGAGCTCAACACCGGGCTGGAAAAGCGCGTTGCCGAGCAGGTGGCCGAGGTCGAGCGCCTGGCGCGCCTGAAGCGCTTCGTGTCGCCGCGCGTCGGCGACATGATCCTCGCGGGCGAGGTCGACGATCCGCTCAAGACGCACCGCCGCGAGATCACCGTGGTGTTCACCGACCTGCGCGGTTTCACGGCGTTCTCCGAAGGCGCCGAGCCCGAGGAGGTGATGAGCGTCTTGCGCGAATACCACGCGGTGATCGGACGCATCGCCATGGCGCACGAGGGCACGATCGAGCACTTCTCGGGTGACGGCGTGATGATCCTGTTCAACGACCCGATCCCGCTCGCGGAGCCCGAGCTCGCCGCGATCCGCATGGCGGTGGAGATGCGCGAGGCGGTGGGCAAGCTCGCCGCGGGCTGGAAGAAGCGCGGCCACGAGCTCGGCTTCGGCGTGGGCATCGCCACAGGCTACGCCACGCTCGGCGCCATCGGCTTCGAGGGCCGGCGCGACTACGGCGCCATCGGCCCGGTGACCAACCTCGCTGCGCGCCTGTGCGCCGAGGCCAATTCCGGGCAGGTGCTGGTGTCGCAGCGAATCCTCGGCAAGCTCGAGGACAAGGTGCAGTCCGAGCACATCGGCGAGCTGACGCTGAAGGGCTTCCATCGCCCGATCACCGCGCACAACGTGCTCGGCGTGAAGGGCTGATCGCGCCCCGCCGGCAGCGGGCGCCGCGCGGCGCCTGGGCTAGAATCGCGCGTCCCCGCCTATGCCACTGGAAGTCGTCGTCCTCGCCGCCGGGCAGGGCAAGCGCATGCATTCGGCGCTGCCCAAGGTGCTGCACCGGCTCGCCGGGCGGCCGCTGCTCGCGCACGTGCTCGAGGCGGCGCGCGCGCTCGCCCCGAAGCGCATTACGGTGGTCCACGGCCACGGCGGCAGGGAGGTGCGCGCGGCGTTCGCAGGCGAGAAGCTCGCCTGGGCCGAGCAGGCGAAGCAGCTCGGCACCGGCCACGCGCTCCTGCAAGCGCTGCCAGGGATCCCAGCGTCTTCCGACGTGCTGGTGCTCTACGGCGACGTGCCGCTCGTGCGGCCGGAAACCTTGCGCGCGCTCGCGGAGGCCGGCCGCGGCGGGCTCGCCATCCTTACCGGTGAGCCGCCCGACCCTGAGGGCTACGGCAGGGTGGTGCGCGACCGCAACGGACGCGTCGCCCGCATCGCGGAGCAAAAGGACGCCAACGCGCGGCAGCTTGCGATTCGCGAAGTGAATGCGGGGTTCTTGTGCGCGAGCGCCAGGCGTCTCGCAGGCTGGCTCGGGCGTCTGGGCAACCGGAACGCGCAGAAGGAGTACTACCTCACAGACGTCGTTGGCCTTGCCGTGGCCGAGGGCGTGCCGGTCGCCGCCGTGAAGGTCCCGGACTGGTGGGAGGCCGCCGGCGTCAACTCCAGGCACGAGCTCGCCCTGCTCGAGCGCGCGTACCAGAACCGGCAGGCGAAGAGGCTGCTCGAGGCGGGCGTTGCCCTTGCCGACCTGTGGCGCACCGACGTGCGCGGCGAGCTCGAATGCGGGCGCGACGTGGCGATCGACGTCAACTGCGTGTTCGAAGGCAAGGTGCGGCTCGGCGACCGCGTCAGAATTGGCCCCAATTGCGTGCTCAAGGACGTCACCGTCGCCGCCGGCAGCGAGATCCTGGCGTTCTCGCACCTGGAGAACGCGGTGATCGGCGAGCGCTGCCGCGTCGGGCCCTATGCGCGCCTGCGTCCCGGTGCGGCGCTCGGCGAGGAAGTGCACGTGGGAAATTTCGTGGAGGTGAAGGCGAGCCGCCTCGGGCGCGGCGCCAAGGCCAATCACCTCGCCTACATCGGCGATGCGGAGGTCGGGCGGCGCGTCAACGTCGGCGCCGGCACCATCACCTGCAACTACGACGGCGCCAGCAAGCATCGCACCGTGATCGAGGACGGCTGCTTCATCGGCTCGAACGCGACGCTGGTCGCGCCGCTGCGCATCCGCAAGGGCGCCTACATCGGCGCCGGCTCGACCATCAGCCGCAGCACGCCCGCGGGGCAGCTCGTGGTGGCGCGCGCGCGCCAGGTCGCGGTGCCCGGCTGGAAGCCGCCGAGGAAAAAGTAGCGATGTGCGGCATCGTCGGGGCGGCGGCGCGGCGCGACATCGTGCCGCTGCTGGTGGAGGGCCTGAGGCGGCTGGAGTACCGCGGCTACGACTCCTGCGGCGTGGCGGTGCTCGACGGCAGGGGGCTGGAGCGCGTGCGCAGCGTGGCGCGCGTCGCCGACCTCGCGGCGCAGGTCGCCAAGCAGAAGCTCGCCGCCGAGACCGGCATCTCGCACACCCGCTGGGCGACGCACGGCGCGCCGGCGACCCAGAACGCGCACCCCATGATGTCGCGCGGCGAGATCGCGCTGGTGCACAACGGCATCATCGAGAACTACGAGGAGCTGCGCTCGGAGCTCGAAGGCAAGGGCTACGCCTTCGACAGCCAGACCGACACCGAGGTGATCGCGCATCTCGTGCACAGCCTCTACGAAAGCAGCCTGCTCGAGGCGGTGCGCAAGGCGGTCAAGCGGCTCGCCGGCGCCTACGCCATCGCTGTGGTCTCGAGCCGCGAGCCGCACCGCGTGGTCGGCGCGCGCGCGGGCAGCCCGCTGGTGGTCGGCGAAGGAAAGGGCGAGATGTTCCTGGCGTCGGACGCGCTCGCGCTCGCCGGCACCACCGAGCGCATCGCCTTCCTCGAGGAGGGCGACGTCGCCGAGATCGGCCTGCAGGGCTTCCGCGTCTTCGACGCCGCGGGCCGCGAGGCGAAGCGCGAGGTGCGCATCGTCAAGGCCTCGGACACCGCGGTCGAGCTGGGCCCCTATCGCCACTACATGCAGAAGGAAATCTTCGAGCAGCCGCGCGCAGTGGCCGACACGCTGGAGGGAATCGAGGCCGTGCAGCCGGCGCTTTTCGGCGCCGGGGCGGAGGGCGTGCTCGCGGGCGTGAACGGCGTGCTGCTGCTCGCCTGCGGCACCAGCCACTACGCTTGCCTCGCGGCGCGGCAGTGGATCGAGGCACTCGCCGGGCTTCCCGCGCAGGCGGAGATCGCGAGCGAATACCGCTACCGCGAAAGCGTGCCTGATCCCGACACGCTGGTGGTGGTGGTGTCGCAATCGGGCGAGACCGCGGACACGCTGGCCGCGCTCAGGCACGCGCGCGCGCTCGGCCAGCAAAGGACGCTCGGCATCTGCAACGTCGTCACCAGCGCGATGCTGCGCGAGACCCGGCTGCAGTTCCTCACGCATGCCGGGGTCGAGATCGGCGTGGCCTCGACCAAGGCCTTCACCACGCAGCTCGCGGCGCTGTTCCTGCTCGCGCTCACGCTCGCCAAGCTCCGCGGCCGGCTGCCGCAGGCCGAGGAAAGCCGCCACCTGAAGAGCCTGCGCCACCTGCCGGTGGCGCTTGGCGCGGCGCTCGCGCTCGAGCCGCAGCTCATCGCCTGGGCGGAGCGCTTCGCAAGGAAGGAGCACGCGCTGTTCCTCGGCCGGGGGCTGCACTTCCCAATCGCGCTCGAGGGCGCGCTCAAGCTCAAGGAGATCTCCTACATCCATGCCGAGGCCTACCCGGCGGGGGAGCTCAAGCACGGGCCGCTGGCGCTCGTCACCTCCGAGATGCCGGTGGTGACGGTGGCGCCGAACGACGCGCTGCTGGAGAAGCTCAAGAGCAACATGCAGGAGGTGCGCGCGCGCGGCGGCGAGCTCTACGTGCTGGCGGATGCCGACACGCGCATCGCCTCGTCCGACGGCGTGCACGTCATCCGCCTGCCCGAGCACTACGGGCTGCTGTCGCCGATCCTGCACGTGGTGCCGCTCCAGCTGCTCGCCTACCACGCCGCGGTGGCGCGCGGCAGCGACGTGGACAAGCCGCGCAACCTCGCCAAGTCGGTGACGGTGGAGTGACGAGCCGGTGAGCGCGCTCCGGCACGATGCGCTCGTCATCGGCGCCGGCCACAACGGCCTCGCATGCGCCTGCTACCTCGCGCGCGCGGGACTGAAGGTGAAGGTGCTCGAGCGCCGCGGCGTGGTCGGCGGCGCCGCGGTCACCGAGGAGTTCCACCCCGGCTTCCGCAATTCGGTCGCCGCCTACACGGTGAGCCTGCTGCAACCGAAGGTGATCCGCGAGCTGCGGCTCGCAGAGCACGGCCTGAGGATCCTCGAGCGGCCGTTCGCCAACTTCCTGCCGCTCGACGAGCGCAATTTCCTCAAGGTGGGCGGCGGTCTCGCGGCGACTCAGGCAGAGGTCGCGAAGTACTCGGCGCGCGACGCCGGGCGGCTGCAGGAATACTCGGCGACGATCGAGCGCCTCGCCGGCGTGCTGCGCGACATGGTGCTCGAGACCCCGCCCAACGCAGGCGGCGGAATCGCCGATGCGCTGCGGGCGCTGAAAGCGGGCCGGCGCCTGAAGCGCCTCGACATGGAAGCGCGGCGCGACCTGCTGGAGCTCTTTACGCGCAGCGCCGCGGAGCTGCTCGCGCGCTTCTTCGAGTCCGGCGCGATCAAGGCGGCGTTCGGCTTCGACGCAGTGGTGGGCAACTACGCCAGCCCGTTTCATCCGGGCACAGCCTACGTGCTGCTGCACCATTGCCTCGGCGAGGTGAACGGCAAGCGCGGCGCCTGGGGCCACGCGGTGGGCGGCATGGGCGCCATCAGCGAGGCGCTTGCCCGCGAGGCACGGCGCCTCGGCGTCGAGATCGAGTGCCACGCGCCGGTCGCGCGGGTGCGGCGCGGATCGGTGGTGCTGGAAAACGGCGACGAGCACGCCGCGCGCGTCATCGTCGCCAACGTGAATCCCAAGCTCCTCTACCTGAAACTCGTGGAGCGCGAGCTGCTCGCGCCGGAGTTCGTCGCGCGCTTCGAGCGCTACAAGTGCGGCTCGGCGAGCTTTCGCATGAACGTCGCGCTCAGCGAGCTGCCGCGCTTTCGCTGCCTGCCGCAGGCGGGGCCGCACCTTTCCTCCGGCATCATCCTCGCGCCGTCGCTCGAGTACATGGACCGCGCCTACCTCGACGCGCGCGCGCAGGGAATGGCGCGCGCGCCCATCGTCGAGATGCTCGTCCCGAGCACGCTCGACGACTCGCTCGCCCCGAGGGGCGCGCACGTGGCGAGCCTCTTTTGCCAGCATTTCGCCCCCGAGGCCGATTGGGACGCGCGCAAGGGCGAAGCGGTGGACCGCATCCTCGACGTGGTCGAGTCGCACGCGCCGGGCTTCAGGCAGAGCGTGATCGCGCACTCCGCGCTCTCTCCCGCCGACCTCGAGCGCGACTTCGGCCTGACCGGAGGCGACATCTTCCACGGCGCGCTCACGCCCGACCAGCTCTGGTCGGCGCGGCCGCTGCTCGGCTACGCGGATTACCGCACCCCGGTCAAGGGCCTTTACCTGTGCGGCGCGGGCGCCCATCCCGGCGGGGGGGTGACGGGCGCCCCCGGGCATAATTGCGCGCGCGAGGTGCTGCGCGACCTCGGGCGGCGCTTTCCGGGCTGAACTTCGGGCGGGGCGCGCGGTCAGCAAGACGAGACGGGAGAAAGACGATGGACTGTAAAGTCACGCTTTACACCCTGCTGCTGGCCCCCATGCTGGCGCTCGCGCAGGGCGCCGAGGGCGAGGTGCGCAAGGTGGACAAGGACGCCAAGCGCATCACCCTCAAGCACGGCCCGATCCCGAACCTGGAGATGCCGGCGATGACCATGGCGTTCCGGGTGAGGGACCCGGCGATGCTCGAGCAGGTCAAGGCGGGCGACAAGGTGAGGTTCGAGGCGCAGAAGGTCGGTGGCGTTTACACCGTCACGAAAATCGAGCCCGTGAAGTAGTCCGTGCCGCCGCTTGACGGCGATCAAACGGCAGCGCTGCCAGGGAGTACCATAGGGCGATGTTTTCAAGGCGATTCCTGAGGCTGGCGGCCCGCATCACGGTCGCCGTGCTGCTTTTCGCCCAAGGGGCTGCTGCATCGGCGGCCTGCGAGTCGCTTGCGCGCACGCCGGCCCAGGCCATCGCCCAATCGGGCCTGGCCGCGGGCGAGCCGCGTTGCCACGAGCCGGAGCAGAACGCCAACCTGTGCGTGGCGCATTGCCTGGCCGGCGACCAGAGTTCCGACGGGCCGGCTTCGCCGCTGCCGGCGGTCGACTCGTCGCCGGTGCTGCGAGTCGCGCCGGGGGCGGCGAGCGCTGCGCCCGTGCCTGCGGACCGCAGGCTGCCGCGCCCGCCCGCCGCGGCGCCGCCCAGGATTCTCTTCGTCTCGCTCCTCAATTAAGCCAGCCGCGGTCTTCCCGCGCGGGGCGGTTCCCGCGCGCGCATTTTCTTCACGGAGGCCAGGATGGTTCGTCTTGCTTTGCTGTTCGCTTTCGCCGCCGCGGCGCAGTCCGCAGCGGCCCAGGTTCTCACGCTGGAGGCCGCGCGCAGCCGCGCGCTGGCGCAGCAGCCCGCGCTCGCCGCGCTCGAGCTGAACGCGCGCGCGATCGAGGAGGCGGCGTCCGCCGAAGGCGCGCTGCCCGACCCGCGCCTGAAGCTCGGGCTGCTCAACTTTCCAACGCGCAATTTCCCGCAGGGCCCATGGGAGGACATGACCCAGTTCATGGTCACCTACGAGCAGATGATTCCCGGCGGGGACAAGCGCCGTTTGCGCGAGAGCCGCGCTCTGGCCGAAGCCGAGCAGGCCAGGGCGGAGTCGCTCGGCCAGCGCCAGGCGATCCGGCGTGACGTGGCGCTTGCCTGGCTGGATGCCTGGCAGGCGCTCGCGGCGGCGCGCCTCGCGCGACAGCTCGCCGGCGAATACCGCAGGGCGATCGAGCTTGCGCAAGTCTCCCTGGGGGCTGGCAGGGGTTCGCAAGCCGAAGTGCTCGGCGCGCGCCAGATGCTCGCCCAGGTCGACGATCGCGCGCTGGAACTGCAGATGCAGGCCGAGCGCGCGCGCTCCGCGCTGCGCCGCTGGGTGCCCGACGCCGGCGCTTTCGACCTGCCGCCGGAATTGCCGGCGTGGCGCGAACCGGCGCCTCTCGCCGGGCTCGCCGCGGACCTCGAGCGCCTGCCGCAGCACGCGGCGCTCGTGAAAGGGCAGAGCCTCGCCGAGGCGGACGTCGCGCTCGCGCGCGAGGCAACTTCCTCGGACAAGACCGTCGAGCTGGCCTACGGCAAGCGGCAGGGCTCGAGCCGCTCGGACATGGTTTCGGTGCAGTTCACCTTCGAGCTGCCCGTGTTCGCCGAGCGCAAGCAGGACCGGTCGCTCGAGTCCAAGCTCAGGGCTGCGGAGCGGGTGCGCGAGCAGCGCGCCGACCAGTTGCGCCAGTTGCGCGCCGAGCTGGAAGCGGCGTACGCCGAATGGCGCATCGCGGGCGAGCGGCTGGCGAACTACCACCGCGCGACGCTGCCCGCGGCGAATGCAAGGCTCGAGACGCTGCTCGCCGCGCAGGCGGCGGGACGCGCCGAGCTCGCGCAGGTGTTCGACGCGCGAAGGCAGCTGATCGAGGCGGGCCTGCAGGAGCTGGCGCTGCGCACCGCGCAAGCCAAGGCGCGCGCGGGCATCGAGTACTTCGAGCTCGCCCCGGAGGAAAGAAAATGAGGAACCTTTTCGTGCTGCTCGCCGTCGCCGCGGCGTTCGCGGCAGGCGGCTACTACTACGGCAAGCGCCAGCCCCACGGCGAGCCGCAGCCGGCGGCCAAGGCCGACCCGGGCAAGAAGGTGCTTTATTGGCACGACCCGATGTACCCGCAGCACAAGTTCGACAAGCCGGGCCGCTCGCCCTTCATGAACATGGACCTGGTTCCGGTCTACGCCGGCGCCAGGGGCGGCGACGGTGATGACGCGCAAGGGTCGGTGACCGTGAGCCCGCGCGTGCGCCAGAGCCTCGGCATTCGCACCGCGGCGGCGGAAACCGCAGAGCTTCGCCAGGAGCTGCCGGCGGTGGGCTACGTGCAGGCCGACGAGCGGCGCATCGCGCGCGCCGAGGTGCGCGCATCGGGCTGGGTCGAGAAGCTGCACGTGCGCGCGGCGAACGACCCGGTGCGCGCCGGGCAGGAGCTGGCGGAGATCTACTCGCCCGAGCTGTACGCGGCGCAGGGCGAGTATCTGCTCGCCCGCCGCATGGCGAAGGAGAGCCCGGCCGACGAGCCGCTCGCGCGCGCCGCGCGCCAGCGGCTGCTGCTTCTCGGCATGCCGGAAGCAGCGGTCGCGGCGATCGAGCAATCGAATGCACCGAGCCGGCGCGTGGCGCTGCTTGCGCCGATCCCGGGCGTGGTGACCGAGCTCGGCGTGCGCGAGGGCGCGATGGTCCAGGCCGGCACTGCGGTGTTCACACTGACCGACCTTTCGTCGGTGTGGCTCACGGTGGAAGTGCCCGAGGCGCAGGCGGGCCTGCTGCGCCAGGGGCAGGGCGTCGTCGCGCGCGTGCGCACGCTGCCCGGCAGGACCTTCGAGGGCCGGATCGACTACGTCTATCCCGAGCTCAACGCGCAGACGCGCACCGTCAAGGCGCGCGCGGTGCTGGCGAACCCGGGCCTTGCGCTCAAGCCCGGAATGTTCGCCGACGTGTCTCTCGCGACCTCGACGCGCAAGACGCTCACCGTGCCGACCGAGGCGGTGATCCAGACCGGCACGCGCAGCGTGGTGATCGTCGCCGAGGGCGAGCGTTTCCGCGCCGCGACTGTCAGGATCGGTGCCGAGTCCGAAGGGCGCAGCGAGATTCTCGCGGGCCTGAAGGCGGGCGAGCGCGTGGTCGCCTCTGGCCAGTTCCTGATCGATTCCGAGGCGAGCCTGCGCACCGCGCTCTCGCGCCTGGAAGGCGAGCCCGATGCGGCGCCGAAGCCCGGCGCGAGCCATCGGGGTGCCGGCAAGGTAACAGCGGTCGATCCGCTGCAGGGGCGAGTCGAGCTCGAGCACGAGCCGATCCCGTCGCTCAAGTGGCCGACGATGACCATGGAATTCGTGGTGGAGGACAAGGCCTCGCTCGCGACGCTGCGCAAGGGCGATGCGGTCGAGTTCGAGCTGCGCGGCGAGCCCGACAGGGACGGCGACTGGGTGGTGAGCCGGATCGGCAAGCGGGGCGCGAAATGATCGCCGCGCTCATCCGCTGGTCGATCGCCAACCGGTTCCTGGTGCTGATGGCGGGCGCGCTCGTCTCGGCGTGGGGCGTTTATGCGCTGATGCGCACGCCGCTCGACGCGCTGCCCGACCTGTCGGACGTCCAGGTCATCGTGCGCACGACCTTTCCCGGCCAGGCGCCGCGGATCGTCGAGGACCAGGTCACCTATCCGCTCACCACCACCATGATGTCGGTGCCTGGGGCGAAGGTGGTGCGCGGCTACTCGTTCTTTGGCGACTCCTTCGTCTACATCCTGTTCGAGGACGGCACCGATCCGTACTGGGCGCGCTCGCGGGTGCTCGAGTACCTCAACCAGGTGCAATCGCGGCTGCCCGCGCAGGCCAGGCCCGCGCTCGGACCCGATGCGACCGGCGTAGGCTGGATCTACCAGTACGCGCTCGTGGACCGCAGCGGGCGGCACGACCTGGGCG
>CAZVHU010000042.1:0-22563 GCA_964627075.1 uncultured Enterobacteriaceae bacterium
CTCGAGCCGGACGCCGCGACGCTCGCGGCGCTGGAGCGCGCGGCGGCCGAAGGTGCGCCGCTCGCGGTGCGCTTCGCGCTGCTCGCCTGGCGCGCCTCCGAGCCCGCGCTGCAGGCGCTCGCCGGGCGGCTGAGGGTGCCGAACGACGAGCGGGAGCTCGCGCTTGCAGTTTGTCGCTGCAAGCAGGCCCTGCTCTCGGCGCCGCGCGCCGGTGCAGCGCAATTGCTCGAACTGCTCAAGCGCGCGGACGCGCTCCGCCGTCCCGAGCGCTTCGCCGCGCTGCTCTGGGTGGCTCGGCTCGCCGAGCCCGGGCTCGAGACGCAGCGCGCGGCGCGCGCGCTCGAGGCGGCGGCCGCGGTGGACGCGGGCGCGATTGCGCGCGAGGCTTCCTCGCCGCAGGAGATCGCTGCGCGGGTCGAGGCCGCGCGGCTCGATGCGATCGCGCGTTCGCTCGGCTCCGGGCATAGTTCGGCCTCATGAGAGTTGCCTGGCGCATTGGATTGGTGGTTGCCGTGGCGGCCGCGGCCGGCGTGGCGTGGTGGCTGACGCGCCCGGCGCCGCTTGCCGTCGCGGTGGCGACGGCCGACAGCGGGCGCGTCGAGGCGACGGTGGCCAACACGCGCGCAGGCTCCGTGGCGGCCTGCCGGCGCTCCAAGCTCGCGGCGCCGCTCGGCGGGCGCATCGACAAGCTCACGGTGCGCGAGGGCGACCGGGTGAAGAAAGGCCAGGTGCTGGTCGAGCTCTGGAGCGACGACCTCGCGGCGCGCGAGCGCGTGGCGCGCGAGCAACTGCAGACTGCGCGCGCCCACGTCGGCGAGGCCTGCCAGCTCGCCGAGAACGCCGCGCGCGAGGCGGCGCGCGCGCGCCAGCTGCGCGACAGGAACTTCGTGTCGGAAGAGCGCGTCGACCGCGCCGAGAGCGAGGCCAAGGCGCGCATCGCCGGCTGCGAGGCGGCGCGCGCGGCGGTGCAGGAAGCCGAGGCGCGCATCGCCGCCGCGCTCGCCGACACCCAGCGCACCGTGATCCGCGCGCCGTTCGACGGCGTGGTCGCGGAAGTGAACGGCGAGGTGGGCGAGTTCCTCACGCCCTCGCCGCCGGGCATCCCGACGCTGCCGGCGGTGGACCTGATCGACGACTCGTGCCTGTACGTCTCGGCGCCGATCGACGAGGTGGACGCCGCGCGCCTCAAGGTGGGGATGGCGGCGCGCGTGACGCTGGATGCCCACCGCGGCAGGCACTTCGAGGGCAGGCTGCGGCGCATCGCGCCCTACGTGCTCGCGCTGGAGAAGCAGGCGCGCACCGCGGAGGTCGAGGTCGAGTTCGACAACCCGGGCGAGGCGCGCCACCTGCTGGTGGGCTACAGCGCCGACGTCGAGATCGTCACCGAGCGCCGCGACTCCGCGACCCGCATCCCGACCAGCGCGCTGCTTCCCGGCAAGCGCGTGCTGCTGCTCGCGGCGAGCGGCGTGCTCGAGGAGCGCGGCGTCGAAACCGGCGTCTCCAACTGGGAATTCACCGAGGTCACCAAGGGGGTCGCTCCCGGCGACCGGGTGGTGACGTCCCTGGAGCGCGCCGGGGTGCGCGCCGGCGCGCGCGCCGTGGCGGAGGCGAAGCCGGCCGCGCCGCGGCAATGATCCGGCTGCGCGGCATCGAGCGCGTATTCCGCGTCGGCGAGGAGGAAGTGCACGCGCTGCGCGGCATCGACCTCGACATCGCCGCGGGCGAGTACCTCTCCATCATGGGCCCGTCGGGCTCGGGCAAATCGACGCTGCTCAATATCGTAGGGCTGCTCGACCGGCCCAACGCCGGGCGCTACGAGCTCGACGGCCGCGACGTCACTGCGCTCGACGACGACGAGCTGGCGCGCGTGCGGCGCGACAAGATCGGCTTCGTGTTCCAGTTCTTCCACCTGGTGCCGCGGCTCACCGCCGCCGAGAACATCGAGCTGCCGATGGTGCTCGCCGGCATCGCGCCCGCGGAGCGCAGGACGCGGCTGGAGAAGCTGCTCGGGGAATACGGCCTCGCGCCGCGCGCGCGCCACCGTCCCGACCAGCTCTCCGGCGGCCAGTGCCAGCGCGTCGCGATCGCGCGCGCCATGTCGATGCGTCCGACGGTGATCCTCGCCGACGAGCCTACCGGCAACCTCGACCGCCACACCGGGCAGGACGTGATGGCGGTGCTCGAGCGCGTGCACCGCGAGGGCGCCACCGTGGCGGTGATCACGCACGATCCCGAGATCGGCAGGCGCGCGCACCGGCGCTTGCGGCTGGTGGACGGCGCGGTGGCGAGCGACGAGCGCGGCTGATGCGCGCGACCGACACGCTCGAATTCGCGCTGCGCGTGGTGCGCGGCTACCGCTCGAGGACGCTGCTCATCCTGCTCGCCATGGGGATCGGCGTCGCCGCGGTGGTGGGCGTGAGCACGCTGGGCGAGGGCGCGCGCCTGTACATCGTCAACCAGTTCGGCGCCCTCGGCACGCACCTCGTCATCGTGCTGCCCGGACGCAGCGAGACCGCGGGCGCGATGCCGGGGGTGCTGCTCGGGCGCACGCCGCGCGACCTGACGCTGGAGGACGCGCTCGCGCTCAAGCGCAGCGCGGCGGTGCGGCGCCTCGCGCCGCTGATGGTGGGGGCGGGCGACGTGCGCGTCGGCGCGCGCAGCCGCGAGGCACCGGTGCTCGGCACCACGCATGAATTCCTTGTCATCCGCCACATGGAGGTGGCGCAAGGCACGTTCCTGCCCGAGGGCGATCCGCGGCTGGCGCTGCCGGTGTGCGTGCTGGGCTCGAAACTGGCGGCGGAGTTGTTCGGCGCGCGCGGCGGGCTGGGCGAGTGGCTGCGCGTCGGCGACCGGCGCTTCCGCGTCACGGGCGTGCTCGCGCCGCAGGGCGAATCGCTCGGCTTCAACACCGACGAGATCGTGATCGTGCCGGTCGCCTCGGCGCAGCAGCTGTTCAACACCGAGGCATTGTTCAGGATCCTCGTGGAGGCGAAGAGCCGCGAGCAGATCCAGACCGCGAAGGCGGACCTGGAGGAAATCCTGCGCGAGCGCCACGAGGGCAAGCGCGACGTCACCGTGATCACCCAGGACGCGGTGCTCGCCACCTTCGACCGCATCCTGCGCGCGCTCACGCTCGCGGTGGGCGCGCTCGCGGCGATCAGCCTCGCGGTGGCCGGCATCCTGATCATGAACGTGATGCTGATCTCGGTGACGCAGCGCCGGCGCGAGATCGGGCTGCTCAAGGCGCTGGGCGCGAGCGGCGCGCAGATCCGCGGCGTGTTCTTCACCGAGGCGGTGCTGCTCGCGCTGGGCGGCGCCGCGCTGGCGCTCGCCGCCGCCAAGGCGGGCCAGCTCGTCGCGCTGCAGCTCTACCCGGCGATCCCGTTCACGCCGCCATGGTGGGCGCTGCTCGCCGCGCCGCTCACCGCGATCGGCACCGCGGTGGTGTTCGCGATCGCGCCGGCGCGCCGCGCCGCGCGCCTGGACCCCGTGCAGGCGCTCTCCCGCCGCTAGCGATGCAGATATCGGATTTCACGCGGTTCACGCTTCGCACGCTCGCCGCGCACCGGCTGCGCACGGCGCTCACCGCTCTGGGCATCGCGGTGGGCATCGCCGCGGTGATGCTGCTCACCGCGATCGGCGAGGGGCTGCACCGCTTCGTGATCGCCGAGTTCACGCAGTTCGGCACCAACCTGATCACCGTCACCCCGGGCCGCATCAGCACCCGCGGCGCGTCGCTCGGCTCCATCAACACCGTGCGCCCCCTGAGCATCGAGGACGCGCTGGCGCTGAAGCGCGCGCCGCACGTGCGCGTCTCGGACCCCGTGGTGCAGGGCAACGCCGAGATCGAGTCCGCAGACCGCAGCCGCCGCGTCACGCTCTACGGCGTCGGGCCGGAGTTCACGCAGGCGCTGCAGATGAAGGTGGCGAGCGGCACCTTCCTGCCCGACGAGGACCCGCGCGCGGCGCGCGCCTTCGCCGTGCTCGGCGCGAAGGCGGCGCGCGAGCTGTTCGGCGAGGCGAGCCCCCTGGGCCAGCGGCTGCGCATCGGCGGCGAGCGCTACCGGGTGGTCGGCGTCATGGAGGCGAAGGGCCAGGTTCTCGGCTTCGACCTCGACGACACGGCTTTCATCCCGGTGGCGCGAGCGCTCGACATGTTCAACCGCGAGAGCCTGATGGAGATCCACGTCGCCTACGAGCCGACCGCGCCGCTCGCCGAGGTGGAGGAGGGCCTGCGCCGCATCCTCGTCGAGCGGCACGGCGGCGAGGACTTCACGCTCACGCCGCAGCAGAAGATGCTGGAGGTGTTCGGCACCGTGCTCAACGCGATCACCTTCGCGGTGGCGGCGATCGGCGGCATCTCGCTGCTGGTGGGCGGCGTCGGCATCCTCACCATCCTCACCATCGCGGTCGCCGAGCGCACTTCCGAGATCGGGTTGCTGCGCGCGCTCGGCGCCACGCAGCGCTCGGTGATGCTGCTGTTCCTGGGCGAGGCGGCGCTGCTCGCGGCGCTCGGCGGCGCGGCCGGGCTCGCGTTCGGCTGGGGCGCGGCCGCCGCGCTCAAGCTCGCGCTGCCGGCGCTGCCGCTGCACGCGCCGTGGCCGTATGCGGCGCTCGCGGAAGGCGTGGCGATCGGAGTGGGACTCGCCGCGGGCGTGCTGCCCGCGCGGCGCGCGGCGCGCCTCGATCCGATCGAGTCGCTGCGCAGCGAATAGGCGGGAGCCGGCCGATGCGCGCGCTGATTGCGAATCTCGCCCGCAACCTGCTCGCCGGGGCGCGGCTCGCGCTGTGGCTGCCGGTGCGACGGCTCGACTTCCGCGCCTCGGCCCCGGACTTCGCCGCGCTGTTCGCCTTCAATTTCGCGGTGTGGCTCGGGGCCGCCGCGCTGCGCGAGGGCCGCATCGGCGATCCCGAGCCGCTCGCGCTCGCCACCTACTTCGCGACCGTGCCGCTGGTGCTCGCCGGCGCGCTCCTCGTCGCGCGCATCTACCGCGAGCCGGAGATTCTTCTGCCGCTCGCGGTGGCGCTCGCCTCGAGCGACCTCGCCTTCGAGCTCGCCGGGCTTGCGCTGCTGCGGCTGCCGCCGGCGGGCTGGTCGGGGATCGCCTACGTCGCCTTTTTCGCCTGGATCTGGGCGATCGCGGTGCGCGCCGTGGTGGTGGTCGCGGGGCGGCGCCGGCCGCAGCTCTGGCTGGGCGCGGCCGTGGCGAGCGCGATGATCGCGATCGCGCTGTTCGTGTTTCCCAAGACCGACGTCTGGACGCCGCCGGCGCAGGCTGCCAGGGCGCCGGCGCTCGCCGAGGAACGCGTGTTCCACCTGCAGGGCGAGCTGCTCGGGCGCGCGCTCGAGGCGCTCGCCCCCGGCCAGCCGGGCGAGACCGAGCTCTACTTCGTGGGCTTCGCGCCCGACGGCAGCCAGGACGTGTTCCTGCGCGAGATGCGCACGGTGCGCGCGGTGGTGGAGAAGGCCTACGGCGCCGCGGGCCGGACCCTGGTGCTCGCCAACGGCGACGGCGCGCTCGAGGAACTCCCGCTCGCCACGGTGAGCAATCTGCGGCGCGCGCTCGCCGGGGTGGCCGCGCGCATGAACCCCGAAGAGGACGTGCTGCTGCTCTACCTCTCGGCGCACGGCGACGCGCAGTTCCGCCTGTCGGCGCACCAGCCGCCATTGAGGCTCGCGCAACTCAACCCGACGGCGCTCGCGCGCATGCTGCAGGACGCCGGCATCCGCTGGAAGGCGATCGTGGTGTCGGCCTGCCACGGCGGCGGCTTCATCGAGCCGCTCAAGGACGCGGGCACGCTCGTGATCGCCGCCGCGCGCTCGGACCGCAGCTCCTTCGGCTGCGAGCACGGCCGCGAGTCCACCTACTTCGGCAACGCGCTGTTCGGCGAGGGCCTCGCGCGCACGCGCTCGCTCGCCGAGGCCTTCCGCCACGCGCGCGAGGCGGTGGCGAAGCAGGAAGCGGCCGAGGGGCTCACGCCCTCTGAGCCGCAGATGTGGGCCGGCGAGGCTATCGGCGCGCGGCTGAAGGCGCTGGAACGCTGAGCCCGGCGGCGAAGTCGGACTCCTGGAACAGCTGCCGGCGCAGGGCGTGGAAGCGCTGGTGCAGGTCGTCGCTGGAGCCCGCGCCGAGGTTCACCACCGCGTAGCGGTAGCTGCCGAGCCACTTCATCTCGCGCGCGAGGCTGCCGCCGCGCTTGAGATACAGCATCAGGCGCGCCTCGGGGTACTCGCGCCGCACCCTATCGAGCTGCTCGGGCGTCGGGTCGGCGGCGAGCGGCTTGCCGTCGAACTTGCGCAGCGCGAAGCTCGCGGCGGCGCGGAACCTGGGCGCGTGGCGCTCGAGGCGCGGAGCCTCGCCCGCGGCGAGCTCGAGCAGCATGTGGTACGGGCTCATGCCGTCCACCCACTCGTAGAGGTAGGCGAGCTGCGAGGCCATGCGCGGGTTGATCTCGATCAACCTCAGTCGCCCGCTCTCGGGCTCCCAGGCCATCTCCATGTTGAAGAAGCCGTGGCGGTAGCCGATGCCGTCGAGCACGCGCCCGGCGAGCGCCGCCATGCGCGCCTGCACCTCGGCCGGAACGCGCGACGGATATTCGAAGCTGCGGAACGCGGTGGTGCCCGGGTACATGTTCTCGTCGATCACGCCGAGCACGCGCACCCGGCCCTGGTGCACGTAGCCGTCGAGATTCACCTGCTGGCCCTCGAGCAGCTCCTCGGCGAGCATGTGGTGCGCGTCGATCGAGTAGTCGGTGTACCAGGGCAGCAGGTCGTTGAACGGCTTGACCAGCCGCTTGATGACGTACTTCTCCAGCGGCCAGAAGGAAAGGTGCCGGCGCAGCTCGTCGAACGTGTCCACGCGCCGCGCCAGCACCGAGTAGGTCGCCTTCACGGGCTTCACGAAGCAGGGGAACTCGAACGGGAACTGGTCGCGGCTCCTCACCGAGTAGGGGAACGCGGCGAAGCGCGGCGAGGCCTCGGGCGCGATCTCGGCGAAGCGGCGCCTGGCGTAGAACTTGTGCTGCGCGGTGAGCACCACGCGCGGGTCGTTGCCGGGCAGCCCGAGCTTCTCGGCGACCACCGCCGCCACCAGGGCGCCGAAATACTCGTTGTTGCTGAACACGCCGTCGATCCGGCTGCGCCGGTAGAGCGCCACCACGTCGTTGACGAAGCGGAAGACGTCGAAATTGAGCAGCCGCGCGTTCTCGGGGAAGCGGAAGATGTCGAAGCCGGCGAACTCGAACTGGTAGCGGCCGGCGTACTCCGGCCGGGAGAACTCCAGCCGGTCCCAATCCTTGGGAAAGAGAACCAGGATCTTCTTCATCGCGCGCCCCGGCCGAGTATACGCAGCGCGCGCCGCGCCGGATGCGAACGGTTTCGCGGTAGACTGCCGGCCATTTTTTGCGCGGAGGGGGGATGATCGAGCTCTACACTTGGAGGACGCCGAACGGCCGCAAGGCCTCGATCATGCTCGAGGAGTGCGGGCTGCCCTACAGCGTGCACCCGGTGGACATCGGCAAGGGCGAGCAGTTCGCGCCCGGGTTCCTTGCCATCAACCCCAATAACCGCATCCCGGCGATCGTGGACCCCGAAGGGCCGGACGGCGCGCCGCTCAAGCTCTTCGAATCGGGCGCGATCCTGGTCTACCTCGCAGGCAAGTGCGACCGCTTCTTGCCGCGCACCGCGCGCGGCAAGTACATCGCGCTGCAATGGCTCATGTTCCAGATGGGCGGCGTCGGCCCGATGTTCGGCCAGGCGCATCACTTCCTGCGCTCGGCGAAGGAAACGGTGCCCTACGCCATCGAGCGCTACACGCAGGAGGCGCGGCGGCTCTACGGCGTGCTCGACAAGCGCCTGACGGAGGCGGCCTACCTCGCCGATGAATACTCGATCGCCGACATCGCCACCTACCCCTGGGTCGCGCGCCACGACTGGCACAAGGTGGACCTCGCCGAGTTCCCGCAGGTGAAGCGCTGGTTCGACGCCATGTCGCTGCGGCCGGCCGTCGCGCGCGGGATGCTCGTGCCGCAATGAGTCCCGACGAGCAAGGCGCGCGACTCCACTCCTTGCGCGGCATGGCCGTCCCCGCTTGATCGGCGCGGCGCACCCGGGCGGCCTCGAGCTGCTTTCCGCGAACGCGCACGCGGCGCGCACACCGCTGTTGTTCGTCCACGGCGCCAACATCGGCGCCTGGTGCTGGGCCGAGTACTTCCTGCCCTGGTTCGCGGCGCGCGGCTTCCCGGTCTATGCGCTGTCGCTGCGCGGCCACGGCGCGAGCCACGGCCGCGATCGGCTCGACCTCCACGGCATAGCCGATTACGCGGACGACGTCGCCGCGGTGGTCGCTGGGCTCGAGCGCCCGCCGGTGCTGGTGGGCCACTCGATGGGCGCGGTGGTGGTGCAGAAATACCTCGAGCGGGGCGAAGCGCCCGCGGCGGTGCTCGCCTGCCCGGTGCCGCCGTGGGGGCTGCTGCCTTCGACCATGATGCTCGCCTTCACGCGGCCGGCGCTGTTCGCCGGGCTGCACTCGGTCGCTGCAGGCGGCCGGGCGTCGCTGCAGACGCTTGCCGAGGCGCTGTTCGCCGACCTGGTAGAGCCCGAGCACCTGGCGCGCGCCTACGCGCGCATGCAGCGCGAGTCGAACCGCGCGCTGCTCGACCTCGCGGGCTTCGGCCTGCCGCAGCGCTGGCGCATGAACCTGCCGCGCACGCTGGTGCTCGGCGCCGAGCGCGACGCGCTCATCCCGCATGCCTCGGCAGAAGGCGCCGCTCGCATGCTGGATGCCGACTACGTGCTGCTCGAGGGCCTCGGCCACGGCGTGATGCTCGACCGCGGCTGGGAGCGCGCCGCCGCGGCGATCCTCGGCTGGCTGGAGGCGCAGGGCCTGTAGCCGGGACCTCTGGCAGAACCGGCAAGCGGCTCCCCGGGACCGAAGTGTAAAGTCAGACTTTACAGTCGCGCCGCCCGGCGCCGCCTGCTACTTGCGCGCGTGCCGAGCGAGGAAGGCGTTGATCTCGGCGATGCTCAGCTGCGGCTCGCCCGGCACGGGCCTGGAGCCCACGACGCGGTTCATCCATTCCATGTTGCTCTCCATGCGCGCCACCACCGCCGGCCATTCGGATGCGCGGTAGCGCGCCGGGTCGGGCAGCACGTGGCACTGCTGGCAGGCGAGCCGGAACGAGTCGCCCGCCGGCGTGTAGAGGTCGGGGACCTTCCGCGGGTCGAGCGGCTTCTGCGCGTGCCTCCCGAGGTAGGCGACGATCGCCTTCCTGTCGTCATCCGCCGGTGCCTCGACGCCCCCCATCATGTCGGCCATCAGGTGCCCCATGTTGCCCTTGCCCTGCATGCGCAGCACCATGCGCTCGACCACCTGCGGCCACTTGCGCGCCTCGTGCATCGCCGGGTTGGCGAGGTTGTGGCACTGCACGCAGTAGCGCGCGGTGAGGCGCGCGCCGCGCGAGCGCGGCTCCGGCAGGTCCGCCGGCTCGAACCCCGGCGGCAGGATGCGTTCCAGCATCGGCCCATGCGGGCTCTCGGCCCAGCGCTTGCGCGCCGCCGCCATCCCGTCGGCCTGCGCGGCGGGCGCGGCGCAAAGCGCGCCGCCGAGCGCGGCGGCAAGGGCGGCCCAAGGCGCCACCGCAACCGCGGCGGCGCGCAGCATGCCCCGGGCATCAAAGCGCATGCGAGCGGTCGCCGCGCGAAAAGCCGCAGAGCGGCCGCGTCACGCCGCGCCCCGCCGCGAGCACCTTGAGCAGTTCTCCCATCTCGGCGGGCGACAGCAGCTTGTTCGCGGCGGCGGCGAGCGGCGCGTAGCGCCTGGCGTCGGTCGCGTCTTCCTTCGCGAGCAAGTCGGTGATGCCGCAGTTGACGAGGAAATTCGCCTGGCTGGAGAAGCCGAGCACCTCCAGGCCCGCGTCGCGCGCCGCGCGCGCGAGCGCGCTGAAGTCCACGTGCGCGGTGATGTCCTGGAGCCCGGGCAGGTAGAACGGGTCGTCGTGCGAGCGGTGCCGGTAGTGGCAGCGCAGGGTCCCCATCGAGCGCTGCGGGTGGAAGAACTCAGGCGCCGGAAAGCCGTAGTCGACGACGAGCAGCGCGCCGCGCTCGAGCGCGCGCGCCGCGAGGCGCATCCAGGCGCGCGCCACGAGCGCAAGCTCGCTCTCGTAGCGCCCCGAAGGCGGAAGCTCCACCGCTATCGCCCGCGCCGCGGCGAGCACCGCGCCTTCGGCCGGGCGCTCGCACCAGGCGAGCGTGCCCTCGTTGGCGCACACGCCGCGCTCGAGGATCCGATCGCGCGTCCAGGCGATCGCGTGCACCGGCATCGCGTCCACCACCTCGTTGGCGATCATCACGCCGCAAAAGCGCGCGGGCATGCGCTCGATCCAGCAGGCGCGCTCGCCCAGCCGCTCGCGCTGCCGCGCGCGCAGCTGCGCGCTCGTCTCGAGGATGAAATAGGGCGTCTCGGGCGCGCCGAGCGCGCGCAGCTCCTCGAGCAGCGCCGCGGCGAGCGCGCCGCTGCCGGCGCCGAACTCCAGGATCGCCTCGCCGGGCCCGATCAGCTCGGCGACCTGGCGCGCGAGCGTGCGCGCGAACAGGGGCGAGAGCTCGGGCGCGGTGACGAAATCGCCGCCGGCGCCGAGCTTGCGGGCGCCGCCGGCGTAGTAGCCCAGCTGTGGCTCGTGCAGCGCGAGCTCCATGTAGCGCGCGAAGCTGATCCAGTTGCCGTGCGCCGCGAGCTCGGCGCCGATGCGCCGGAGCAGGGCGCGGCTCGCGGCGAGCGCTTGCGGAGCGGGCGCGGGCAGTTCCATCGGGCGCACGCGCGGGAATTTACCCTAGAATCGCCGCTCGACCATGGGCGCGACGCTCGACGGAAAGGTGGCGCTGGTGACCGGCGCCGCGCGGCGCATCGGTGCGGCGATCGCGCGGCGCCTGCACGCGGCGGGGGCGAGCGTCGTCATCCACTACCGCGGCGCCGAGGCCGAGGCGGCGAAGCTGGAAGCCGAGCTCAACGCCGCGCGCGCGGGCAGCGCCTTGAAGCTCAAGGCGGAGCTGCTGGCGCCGATCGCGCCGCGGGCGCTCGTGGGCGGCGCCGTCGACCGCTTCGGCCGGCTCGACCTGCTGGTGAACAACGCTTCCGCCTTCTATCCGACGGCGCTCGGCGAGATCGAGCCGGCGCACTGGGACGACCTGGTGGGCTCCAACCTCAAGGCGCCGATGTTTCTCTCGCAGGAGGCGGCGCCGCGGCTGGCGAAGGCGCACGGCGCGATCGTCAACGTGGTGGACATCCACGCCGAGCGGCCGCTCGCCGGCTACGCGGTCTACAGCATCGCCAAGGCGGGGCTTGCGGCGCTCACGCGCTCGCTTGCGCTCGAGCTCGCGCCAGCCGTGCGCGTCAACGGCGTCGCACCCGGCGCCATCGCCTGGCCCGAGGACGGCCAGTTCGACCCTGCCGAGCGCAGCCGCATCGTCGCCACCACGCCGCTCGGCCGCATCGGCTCGCCCGAGGACATCGCGCAGGCGGTCGAATTCCTCGCCTGCGCGCCGTTCGTCACCGGGCAGATCCTGGCGGTGGACGGCGGGCGCTCGCTGCACCTGTAGGCCGCCCGCGCTTCGCGTGAGCCTGTTCGACGCCGACAAGTCGGCCGCGCGCACCCCGGTGGCGCTGGTCACCGGCTTTCTCGGCAGCGGCAAGACCACGCTGCTCAACCGCCTGCTTGCGCACCCGGGCATGGCGCAGAGCCTGGTGCTGGTGAACGAGTTCGGCGAGATCGCGCTCGACCACCTGCTGATCGAATCGGTCTCGGGCGACATGGTGCTGATGCGTTCGGGCTGCGTGTGCTGCACCGTGAAAGGGGACCTGGAGCGCACGCTGCGCGAGGTCGCTGCCCGCCGCCAGCGCGACGCCATGCCGCCGTTCGATCGCGTGCTGATCGAGACCACGGGGCTCGCCGATCCGGCGCCGGTGGCGCAGCTGCTGCTCAACTGGCCCACGGTGTCGCACGACTACCGGCTCGACGCGCTCGTGTGCACCGTGGACGCGGTGCACGGCGAGCGGCAACTCGACGAGCACGAGGAGGCGGTGAAGCAGGCTGCGCTCGCCGACCGCATCCTGCTCACCAAGTGCGATCTCGCGCCGCAGCGCGCGGCACTCGGCGAGCGGCTGGCGGCGCTCAACCCCGGCGCGCCGCTATTCGAGGTGACGAACGGCGACATCGACCCGGCGCGCCTCTTCGGCGCCGGGCCGTTCGACCCGCTGGGGCGGAGCGACCAGGCGCGTGCGTGGCTTTCTCCGCCTGCGACGCGACTCTTCTCGGGCCGCATCGCCCCTTCGGGTGCCCACGACCGAAGGATCGCGAGCGGCGCCTGGCGGCTCGAGGAGCCGCTCGACTGGGAGCGCTTCAATGCCTGGCTCACGGCGCTGCGCCAGGCGCACGCCGAGCGCCTGCTGCGGGTGAAAGGGTTGCTGAATGTCGCGGGCGAGGACGGGCCGCTCGTCGTGCACGGCATGCACGCCGTGTTCCACCCGCCGACGCGCCTTGCGCGCTGGCCGGATTGCGAGCGGCGCTCGCGCCTGGTGCTGATCGTGCGCGACCTCCCGCTCGAGGAGATCGATGAAAGCCTGCGCGCGGCGGGCTTCGCCGCGCGCAGGACGGGCGCTACGTGATCGCGACCGGACAGCCGTGCGAGCCGGTCGCGCCCTTGATCGGCGAGGGCGTGTAGCTGTAGACGAACTGGTACTTCTTGTCCGCGAGCACCGCATCGAAGATCAGGTTCTCGTGGATGAAGATGCCGTTCTTGGTGATCAGCTCGCCGTGCACCGGGAAGGCGAGGTTCTTGTCCGGGTTCGGAACAACTTCCATGCCCCAGGTGTCGGCGCCGACCACGCACACGCCCTTTTCGATGAGCCACTTGGCCACTTCCAGCCCGGGCCCCGGCTCCCCGGAGTTGTAGCGGTCGTTGTTCTTCATCCACAGCGACCCCCAGCCGGTGTGGAAGAACACCGCGTCGCCCTGCTTGATGTCGGCTTCCTTGATCTTCGCCAGCTCGAGCGCCTTCTTCACGTCGGCCATCTTCACTTCCTGGCCCGCGTCCCACATCGAGCCGCGCGCCGCCATCACGTCGAGCAGGTGGCCGCGCGTGAAGATGGGCTTGAGCTTCTCGGCGCCGAGCATCTTCAGCCCGTAGGAGTCGCCGATCTGCTGCTGCGTGAGGCCGTTGTAGTAGCGCATCTCGTTCTTGTCGCCGTCCTTGCCGAGCTGGATGCCGATGTGCCCGAGGCCGTCGAACTGCGTGCCGATCTGGCCGATCTCGGTGGACAGGAACTCGTCGTTATAGACGAGCTTGTTGTTGCCGAACGGCCCGCCGGTCGGGCTGCCCGGGATGCGCAGCGCGAAGGCGCGCGCGCCGAACGCGGGCATGCCGTACTCGTAGACTCGTCCGATCTTGTAGATCTTGCCGTCACGGATGAGCTTCGCTGCGTCCTTCACCTTGTCCGGCGTGATCCAGTTGCTGGCGCCCGCCTCGTCCTTCTCGCCCCAGCGCGACGGCCACCACTTCTGCCCTGCGCCGCCCGCGGTTTGCGCCGCCGCTGGCGCCGCGCCGAACTTGCCGGCCGCGGCGAGCGCCACCGCGCCGCCTACCAGCGTTGCAGCCTTCATGAAATCGCGCCGCTCGGGCGCGTCGGGCTCCAGTTGCTCCGGCGCGCGGCCGGCGTCCAGCTCTTCGTTGTTCATTTCTCCCTCCTCCTCGATAAATGGTCGCGTGCTGCGCGCCCACTATAGTCCCGCCGACGCGGCGCCCTCAAGCGGTAAACTGCCGTCCTCGTGAAACAGGCTCTCGCATGAGCATCGTCCGGTTGCACCGCGATCCGCGCCGCAGCGCCTACGAGGCGGGCAAGGTCGCCAAGCGCCTGCGCCGGCTCGCGGGCCAGGCGATCGCCGACTTCGCCATGATCGGCGAGGGCGACAGGGTGATGGTTTGCCTGTCGGGCGGCAAGGACAGCTACGGCCTGCTCGACGTGCTGCTTGCGCTGCAGCAAAAGGCGCCGGTGCGCTTCGATCTCGTCGCGGTCAACCTCGACCAGAAGCAGCCGGGGTTCCCCGCGGAGGTGCTGCCGGGCTATCTCGATTCGCGCGGTGTGCCCTACCGCATCGTCGAGCAGGACACCTACTCGGTGGTGAAGCGCGTGATCCCCGAGGGCAGAACCTATTGCTCGCTCTGCTCGCGGCTGCGGCGCGGCGTGCTCTACCGCGTCGCGGGCGAGCTGGGCGCCACGAAGATCGCGCTCGGCCACCATCGAGACGACATCCTTGCGACGTTCTTCCTGAATCTGTTCCACGGCGGAAAGCTCAAGGCGATGCCGGCAAAGCTCGTCTCGGACGACGGCCGGCACGTCGTGATCCGGCCGCTCGCCTACGTTGCCGAGGACGACCTTGCCGCGCACGCCGCCGCGCGCGCGTTTCCCGTCATCCCGTGCAGCCTTTGCGGCTCGCAGGAGCACCTGCAGAGGAAGGCCGTGCGCGAGATGCTGCGCGATTGGCAGAAGCGCCATCCAGGGCGGATCGAATCCATTGCGCGGGCGCTCGCCGACGTCAAGCCCTCGCACCTGCTCGACCGGAAGCTGTTCGACTTTGCCGGGCTCGCGCCCGGCGGCCGCGCCGATCCCGGGGGCGACGCCGCGTTCGATCCGCTGGAACTCGGCGAGCCGAAATTTGCCGAAGCCTGAGCATGCAGCGGCCATGGAGGCGGCTGGCGGGATTCACGGCCCTTCTCGGGCTGCTCGCGCTCGCCATGGCCTCGGTGACCGCTAAGGACTGGCGCACCGCGAGCCGCGAGCCCGTCGGGCTCGCGCCCGACCCGGCGGCGACTCCGGAAGCGGTGGTGCAGTTCTACGCCGCGCGCACCTGGGGCTTCCGCGGCAACTTCGGCGTGCACACCTGGGTCGCGGTGAAGCCCGCGGGCGCGCCCGCCTATACGGTCTACGAGGTGATCGGCTGGAAGCTGCGCTGGAGCGACAGCGTGCTGTCGGTCGGCCGGCGCGCGCCCGATGCGCGCTGGTACGGCAACGAACCCGAGCTTCTCGCCGAGCGTCGCGGCGAGGGCGTCGAGGCGCTGATCGAGCGCATCGACCGCGCGGCGCGCGACTATCCCTACGCGGGCGAGTACACCATGTGGCCCGGGCCGAACTCGAACACTTTCACCGCGTGGGTCGCGCGCGCGGTGCCCGAGCTGCAGGTGGACCTGCCGCCGACCGCGATCGGCAAGGACTATCTCGGCGCGAAGCTCTTCGACTCGGCGCCGAGCGGCAGCGGGGTGCAGTTCTCGCTCGCGGGCCTCTTTGCCCTCACCGCGAGCGCGGTGGAGGGGCTCGAAGTCAATTTGCTCGGACTCACCTTCGGCATCAACCCCTTCGACCCGGCGCTGAAGCTGCCGGTGGTGGGGCGCATCGGCCCGAGCCGCGCGCACGCTGCGGGCGGCGCGCGGCAGGACTAGGCTGCGCCAGCGCGAAACAAAACAAGCATGTCAAATTCAATTTGACATGCTAGGATTCACGCCGAGGTCGAAATGAACAGCGCGCAGCGACTCGTCGAGTTGTTCGGCAGCCAGGCGGACGTGGCGCGCGCGTTCCAGGTCGACCGCGCGGTGGTGAGCCACTGGGTCAAGTCGGGCTACGTCCCGGCGCGCTGGGCGAGCGAAGTCGAGCGCCTGACGCAGGGGCGCGTCGCCGCCGTGGAGGTGCTGGACGACGCCAGCGCCAAGAGGCCCGTGCGGGTGAAGTCGCGTCCCGAGGACGCGCCCTTCGGGCTGCAATCCGGAAACGACGCCATGACCAGCTACGCACCGAGCAAGCGCATCCATTCCTTCCACCCGCCGCAGAGGACGCTGATGGGCCCCGGGCCCACCGAGATCCACCCGCGCGTGCTCACCACCATGAGCCAGCCGGCGATCGGCTACCTCGACCCGGTGTTCGTGGAGATGATGGAGGAGCTCAAGAGCCTGCTGCGCTACGCATACCAGACCAAGAACGCGCTCACCTTCCCGATCTCCGGCCCCGGCTCGGTCGGCATGGAATACTGCTTCGTCAACATGGTGGCGCCCGGCGACAAGGTGATCGTGTGCCAGAACGGCGTCTTCGGCGGCCGCATGCTCGAGAACGTGGCGCGCGCGGGCGGCGTGCCGGTGCTGGTGGAGGACAAGTGGGGCGAGCCGGTGGACCCGCAGAAGGTCGAGGACGCGCTGAAGAAGAACCGCGACGCCAGGATCGTCGCCTTCGTGCACGCGGAAACCTCCACTGGCTGCCAGTCGGATGCGAAGCTGCTGACGCAGATCGCGCACAAGCGCGACGCGCTGGTGATCGTGGACGCCGTGACCTCGCTCGGCGGCTCGCCGGTGAAGGTGGACGAGTGGCAGCTCGACGCCATCTACTCGGCGAGCCAGAAGTGCCTGTCGTGCACCCCGGGCCTGTCGCCGGTGTCGTTCTCCGACCGCGTGGTCGAGCGCGTGCAGAAGCGGAAGGACAAGATCCATTCCTGGTTCATGGACATGAACCTGCTGCTCGGCTACTGGGGCGCGACCACGCGCACCTACCATCACACCGCGCCCACCAATTCGCTCTTCGCGCTGCACGAGGCGCTGCTGCTCATCCGCGAGGAAGGGCTGGAGAACTGCTGGGCGCGCCATCACCGCCACCACGTCGCGCTGAAAGCGGGGCTGGAGGCGATCGGGCTCAAGTTCCTCGTCGCGGAGAAATACCAGCTGCCGCAGATGAACGCGGTGCTGTGCCCGGAGGGCGTGGACGAGGCCGAGGTGCGCAGGCGGCTGCTCGAGGAATTCAGCCTGGAGATCGGCGCGGGCCTCGGGCCGCTGAAGGGCAAGGTCTGGCGCTTCGGCCTGATGGGCTACTCGTGCCGCCCGGACAACGTGATGCTGTGCCTCTCGGCGCTCTCTTCGGTGCTCTCCGACATGGGGCTGCCGGTGCACGTGGGCGATGCGGAGGCCGCGGCCCACGCGGCCTACGCGCAGATGCACGCCAAGGACGCGCAGCGCAAGAAGCGCGCGGCTTGACCGGGCGGAGGCGCGGGCAGAAAACCCTGAGTCCGCGGTTACTTCTGACCGAGGGTCGAGGCGAAGCGGCCCTCGACCTGCGGCTGGCCCGCGTAGGCATCCAGGAAGGGGCTTTGCTTCTCGATCGCCTCGAGCCGGTCGGCGGGCTTGGGGTGGGTCTTGAACATGAGCGCGAGCCCGGAGTCCTCCGGGTTCATCGCCTGCAGCATCTGCAGCACCGCCGGCAGCCCGTAGGGGTCGTAGCCTGCGCGCGCCGCGATCACGACGCCGAGGCGATCGGCCTCCAGCTCGTCGGTGCGATCCAGCCCCCGCGAATACATCTCGGTGCCGAAGGCGATCAGCTTCTCGCGCGCGAGCGCGTTGCGGTCCTGGATCGCGAGCGACAGCACACCGGTGGCGACGCCCACCTGGCCGCTCTTCTGGATCGCCTTCAGGTGGTGCTTCTGCAGCACGTGCGCGATCTCGTGCGCGAGCACCCCGGCGAGCTCGGCCTCGCTGCGCATCCTCTCGAGCAGCCCGCGCGTCACGAAGATATAGCCGCCGGGCGCGGCGAAAGCGTTGAGCTGCGGCGCATCGAGCACCCCGAACTGCCACGGCAGGTCAGGCCGCTCGGTCTGCGATGCGAGCCACCGCCCTACGTTCTGCACGTAGCGTTGCAGGGCCTCGTTGTCCACCAGCGGCGCGGCGCCGAGCAGCGTCGAGGCGAGCTCCTTGCCGATCTCGATCTCGCCTTTCTCGTCGACGTCGGTCGCCGCGCGCTGCGCGCTCTTCGCCGTGTCGATGATGCGGTTGATGTCGAGCCTGAATTGCGCCTGCGCCGTGCCCGCGGCGAGCGCGAGCAGCGCGGCGGCGAGCAGCGCGCGCCTCATCCGCCCTCCTTCGGGTAGGCGATGCTCTTGGGCTGCAGGCTCGCGTCCGATGCGAAGCCCGCGGCGCCCTCCTTGCTCGCCGCGTAGCCCTCCATCTTCTTCAGCTCGGCGGGATTGGGCTTGGCTTTCGCGAGCTGCTCGGGGTCGAGGCCGCGAACGCCGGTGGTCGCCTGCGCGCCGCTCGTGCCGGTGCGCGCGACGTTGAGCGCCTGCGCGACGCCGCTGTCGCCCTGCTTCGCCTCGCCTGTTCCCGCATAGCGCAGCATGAGCATCTTCACCCAGCCTTCGGCGCCGGCCTCGGTCTTCACCCGCGTCCAGCCGCCTTTCCTTTCCAGCGCGTCGACCTTCGCCTTCTCCGCGAGCGGCGCCACGGTGGGGGCGTCGGTGGCGGGATCCTTCTTCAGCTCGGTTGCGCGGATCACGGTCGCCGGCTCGGCGAACGCGGTGGCGGCCGCAAGCGCCGCGATGCCTGCGAGCGAGACGACCGAAGCGGGGAGCGCTTTCATGATTTCCTGCGGGGCTCGAACAATTCTACCCCTTGGGCGCGGCCCTTGGCCTTGAAGCTGCCGCAGGGAGCGAACTCGAAGGCGTCGCCGCACAGCATCATCGTCTCGCGCGAAACGAGAATCCGGCGCCCCGCCTCCTTGGTGAGGCCCTCGATGCGGCTGGCGAGGTTCACGGTGTCGCCGATCGCGGTGTACTCGCGGCGCTTTTCCGAGCCGATGAGTCCCACCACCGCGGGCCCGGAGTGGATGCCGATGCCGATGTCGAAGCCCGCGCCCGGCTCGCCCAGTTCCGCCTTGAAAGCCTGCAGCGTCTCGGCCATGTCGAGCGCGCAGGCGACCGCGTTGCGCGCGTGCCGCGGATCGTCGAGCGGCGCGCCCCAGAACGCCATGATTGCGTCGCCGATGAACTTGTCGAGCGAACCGCCGTGCCTGAACACCACGTCCACCTGCAGCGAGAAATAGCGATTCAGCAGCGCAACCACCTCCTCCGGCGGGCGCGACTCGGAAAGCGTGGTGAAGCCGCGGATGTCGGAAAAGAGCAGCGTCACCTCGCGCGTCTGCCCGGCGCCTTCGAGCCCCCCGCGCTCCAGCAGCTGCCTCACCACGTGCGGATTGACGAAGCGCGAGAACAGCGCGATCGCCTCGCGGCGCGCGCGCCGCTCGCGCAGGTACTCCGCGAGCGCCGCGGCGAAATAGAACGCCCACGCGGCGCCGAGCGGGGCGAGCGCCGGCGCCAGCCACCGCTCGCCGGCCGCATGCCAGCTCGCCGCGACGAGCGCGAGGCTTGCGGCGACGAGCGCAACACCCGTGCGGCCCGCGTCCACGCCGCGCGCAAACGCCCAGGCGAGCAGCGCGACGAGCAGAGCCGCCGCGGCCGCAACCAAGGCTGCCGGGGCACGCTGCATGCTGCGGCCGTTCTTCAGGTTGTCGAGCGCGGTGGCGAGGATTTCGACGCCCGGATGCAGGCTGTCGATCGGCGTGACGCGCAAGTCCTGCAGGCCGGTCGCCGCGGTGCCCACGAGCACGATCTTGCCGCGGAACTCGTCCTGCGGCCGGAGCTTGCGCGAGCGGTTGAAGTCGTCGTAGAGGTCGGCGTAGGAAACGTGGCGGAAGGCGCCCTTGCGCCCGCGCCAGGCGAGCTCGATGTCGTCCGCGCCGGGCACGCTCCAGCCCAGGTCGCGCGCGACGCGCGCCGGCAGCGACGGAATCTCCCAGCCGTGGGCGAGCGTGCGCAAGCCGTAGCGCCGGCCGACGCCGTCGGGATCCTCGACGAAGTTGATGGTGCCGGTGCGCCACGCCTCGGGCGGCAGCACCAGCGGCGGCAGCAGCGCGATGCGCGCGCCCGGGTCCGCGCCCGGGCGCGCGACCAGCCCCAGCTGCTCTGCCAGGGGACCTATGGGCGGGAAGTTGGCGTCGTCGCGCGGCGCGAGGCGCACCATCGGGAAGTAGCTGCGGCGGTGGCGCTTCGCCGCTTCGGCGAACAGCGCGTCGCTCTCGGGGCGGAACTTGTCGGCCTCGGCGAACAGGATGTCGAACACCACCGCCTGCGGCTGCTGCGCCGCGATCGCCTCGAGCAGCTCGGCGTGCACCGCGCGCGGCCAGGGCCAGCTTCCGGCGATGTCCTGCATCCTCGCCAGGCTCTTCTCGTCGATGTCCACGACGACGAATTCCGGATCGGGCTCCAGGCGCGCCGCATGGGCGCGCACGAACGCGTCGAGCAGCCGGTTCTCGAGCGGCGCGAGCAGGCGCAGGGCGAAGATCTCGAGCGCCGCCGCGGCAAGCGCGGCCAAGGCGAACACGGCGAGCGGCCGTTTTCCGCTCATGCGGATTCCCGCAGCACCTCGCGCAGGGCGTGGAACAAATCCACCGAGGCGTCGATCTCGTCGCGCCGGATCGAGACGCTCTCCACGTTGACGCCGAGCGGGATCTCGCGCGCGTAGTCGTGCGCGAGGATGCGCCGCAGGTTGTCGCGGCACAGCTCGATCGACTTGGCGAGCGGGCTGGCGGCGCCGAGGATCGCGCTCGCGGTCTCCGCGGGCAGGGTCACGCCTAGCCAGCGCAGGAAGGCGAGCGTCTTCTCGCTGCCGGCGGGCGAGAAGGTGAGCACCACGCGTCGCGGCTCGACGCCCGCGCCGCGGCAGTCGCGCGCGTAGTCGGCGAGCAGCCGCTCGCTCGCCGCCGGGTGGTAGACGGTCTGCGAGATGAAGTAGTCGCAGCCCTCGATGCCCTTGGCGAGCATCCTCGCGGCCTCGCTGCGCGCCCCCGTGTGGCGTTCGGCGATCAGCACCCCGCCGACGCTCAGGCCCGGCTGCGCGGCGGCGATGCGGATGGCGCGCGACAGCGGCAGCGCATGGCGCACGCCCGAGGTCGGGCGCCCGACGACAGAAAGGAACTCGACGCCGTAATCGCGCGCCGATTCGGCGAGCCAGGCGCGCCACGCCGGCTCGTCCAGCGTGCCGACGCACTTGTAGGTGATGGCGGCCTTCCCGGTCTTTTGCCGGAGCAGGCGCGAGTAGCTCCGCGGATCCACGGTGCCGGTGAAAGCGAACGGCCGCGGCTCCTGCGTGCGGCCGGTCTCGTCCTGGATGTCGTAGACCACCACGCCGTCGAGCGGCAGCGGCGCAAGGCGCGCCACGAGCTTTTCGGCGGCGGCCTCTACTGCCTCCTGCGCCGAGCCGGCGCGCGGCGGCGTGGTGCCGTAGAGCAGCACCCGCTGGCGCGGGTCGAGCAGCTTTTCCCTCAGCGACAAGGCGAGAGGATCCCTACCGCTTGCCGTTCTCGAAAGGCTTGAGCGCCGCGTAGATCGCGCGGTTCACCGGCGCCTCGATTCCCGCCTCGCGCGCCATGCGCGCCACCGCGCCAGAGAGCCATGGCGCCTCGAGCCTGCCGCCCGCTTCCAGGTCGCCAAGCATCGAGGACTTCATCTCGTGTGGCAAGCTGTCCACGTTGGCCATCGTTTTCGCGACGAAGTCCTCGGCGAGCGCCACGCCGCGCTTGCGGCCCACCGACCAGGTCTCGCGCATCGCCGCCTCCAGCAGCCAGCGCGTCTCGGAATCGCTGCGCACCACGCCGATCGGGCTGCGCGTAACCGCGGTGGTGCCGGAGACCGCCGCCAGCAGCACGAACTTCTCCCACAGGGCTCGCTCGATGTCGTCGCTCGGCTCGCAATCGATGTTCGCCGCGCGGCAGGCCGCGAGGAACGCCTCGGCAGCCGGGCGCTGCGACGGCAGCACGGCGCCAAAGCGCAGCCGCGCCATGGTCCCCGTCTGCACGATCACGCCCGGCTCGGCGATGCGCGCCGCGATGTAGGCCGCGCCGCCGAGCACGCGCTCGGGCCCGAGCACCGCGCCGACACGCTCGATCGACTCGACGCCGTTCTGGAACGGGATCACGACGCCGCCCGAGGCTACGAGCGGCCGGATCGCCAGCGCCGCGCTCTCGGTGTCCCAGAGCTTGACCGCGAACATCACCACGTCGGCCGCGCCGGCGTCGACCGGGCTCTCGACCGCCCGGACCTTCAGTTCCGCATCGCCGAGCGGGCTGTTCAGCGCAAGTCCCTTCGAGCGCAACGCCTCGAGGTGCCGGCCGCGAGCGATGAAGGTCACCGCGTTGCCGGCCTGCTGGAGGCGGGCGCCGAAATAGCCGCCGACGCCTCCCGCGCCCATCACCGCGATGCGCATGCTTGCCTCCGGAAAATTGCGCCCAATGCCGGCGTCAGGGCTTGAGAACGAGCGACGACAAAGCCCAGGAAATCAGGCTGTAGACGATAGCGCCGAATACGCCGGCCCAGAAGCCGCCGACCACGAACCCCTCGATGAACGAGCCCACGAGCCAGAACAGCAGCCCGTTGATGACGAGGATGAACAGGCCCAGGGTGAGGACCGTCACCGGCAGCGTCAGCAGCACCAGCACCGGGCGGACGACGGTGTTCATCAGGCCGAGGATCAGCGCCGCGACCAGCGCGGTGGCAAAGCTCGCGACCGTGATCGAGGGCACCAGGTAGGCGACCGCGAGCAGCGCCACTGCGTTGAGCAGCCAGACCAAGAGCAGCTTGCCCATCACCGCCTCCTCTAGCAGTTCGTTGAAGAACGAACGTTTTTCATGAATTCAGCGATGCCGATTCGAG
>CAZVHU010000043.1:0-22142 GCA_964627075.1 uncultured Enterobacteriaceae bacterium
GCGCGGATTGACGCAAGCAGCGCATCGGCGGCCTTCAGTCGCTCTTCGGCGTCGCGCAGCTCCGCTTCCAGCCGCTTCGCGGCACCCTGCGGCGAATGGCGCTCGCCGAACTGGGCCAGCCGCGCGCGCTCCGCCGCGAGCTGCCGTTCCAGCGCGACTGCGAGACCCTCGAGCTGCGCGGTCTGGTAGGCAGCGTATGCGCCGAACGCCGCGATGCCGGCCGCGATCACCGTGAGCGCCTGCAGCATCGTGCGCGCCGAGAAATGCTTCGGCAGCTTGAGAAAGATCGGGTTGTAGAGGTTTATCTGCTGGCTCATCGCCGGTCGCGCTAAAGCACCTTCGACTCTTGGCGCAACGCTGCGCCGAACAGGTGGAATAGCCGCCATTCGGTCTCGCTATCGGGCACCGCCCCGGCGATGAAGTGGAGCACCTCGGGCAGGCGCGCGCGCGCCGTCGGCAGGTCGAGGTTGGCGGCGAGGAACTCCGCCAGCCCGGAATCGGAGGGTTCAGGCCCGAGCAGGATCTTGCCGACACGCACGTGCCGGAACTGTCGTTCGAAGTGATCGAAGGTACGCTGCAGCTCGAGCACCACGCGGCTGCGCGCCTCGTCGCGCTCGACGTCCCCGCCCCGCAGCAACTGGTCGATGCCGACCTCGATGCGCCGCGCCAGGAACAGCTCTCCGCGCTGGCTGATGGTGAGCAGCGACTGGCCGCTTCCGGAATGGAACAACGCGACGCCACGCTCGCCCTCCTCGTAAAGCGCCGCCACGTTGCGCTGCGAGGTTTCCGCGATGTCGATCACTTCGAGCGGCAGGTGCGCGGCTTCGTAGCGGTCGATGCACGCTTTGATGACCTCGTTCCTTGCCGCCACCACGTACATGGGATGCGCGCGGTTGCCGGCTGCCGGGTCGCGCGGAATGTCGAGCACGTCGATGGTCGCATCGTCGACGTGGTAATCGAGCATGTTCTTCACGTGCCAGCGGACCGCTGTCTTCAGCTCCGCGCGCGGCACGTTCGGTGCCTCCACGAGCAGCAACTGGTACTGGTCCGAGCCGAGCAGCGTCACGCAGCGATAGCGCTCGAGATGAAGCTCTCGCGCGGCGCGCTCGGCCGCCGCAACAGCCGGCTCGTCAAGCGACACGGATCCGCAGCGGGTCACGACCGCCTTGCCGTTTGCGCCGCGCGTGCAATGCAGGTAGTCGAGTGTGTCGTGGGTCAGTACGGTGGCCATCCATCCCGGCTCCACGCCGCGTGGGCGAAGCCTGCCAATCGAGCGTAACGCCGCCAGGATCCCCATTTGACTTTAAATTAGACCACTAACCTCTTGTTGTCAAATGAATTGTCTGGTTTCGGAGGGAGCCGCGGCAAGGAATCCGAAGGGGCAAAATAGGCACCGCGATACCGGCGCCGCCGGAACCTCAGTTCGTCAACGTGATCTGCAGTTGCCGGTCCACGTAAGTCGGGAGCCCAGGGGTGCCCGGCGCCAGGCACGGCGAGCGGTTGCATCCCGTCGCGGTCACTCGGTAGACCCGCACCGAAGCGGCGCCCTCGATGAAAGGCCCCGAACCCTGGCAGGCGATCTCCGTATGAAAGCCGGCCAGGCCTCCGCTTAGCGTCAGGTTCTGCGCAGCGCTGCCGGAGTTGCAGGCCAAGGTGAACGCGCCGCCCGGATCCTGAAGGATCTGGTACGTGGCCCAGTCCAGGCCGGTGCGCGCCGCCTGATAGGCCCGCGCGCCCTGCTCGTCCGCGGTGATCGACTCCTGCTGCAACGTTGAAATCGTGAGGAGGAACGCGCCGATACCGGCGAGCGACACCAGCAGGAAAAGCGCCAGGATCATCGAGAACCCCGCCTGCAGAAAGCCTCGGTGGGACCGCGTCACGGCACGTTGCTCACATGCACGGCGTGGTACAGCGCCACGGCTTCGGGCACCCCGCTCGAGACGGCCTTGGACAGCTTCAGACGCATGGTCAGAAGCCCGATCATCGGCGCGACGTTCGGCGTGTAGTCGAACGTGCAATCGCTCACCTGAGTCGCGATGATGCTGGCGGCTCCCGCAGGGGGCGTGCCTTGCGCCGCGGGGATTCCGTAGCCCGCGTAGCGGGTCAGCGTCCCGGCGGTCAGGTCGCAACCGTAGCTGACTGCCTCGGTCACGACGAAGAAGCGCTTGCCCGGGGAGTCATGCAGCACACGCTGGAAGGTGGTCGCAGGGAACTGGATCATGTCGCGGTCCGCCTGGGGGGTGAACGCCGTGATGCTCACTCGATTGACCGGGGAGTTGGAGTAGGCGTCCTGCCCCGTGAAACCGGGTCCGTAGTTGGTCAGTACGAGCTGATCGGCTCCTGCCACCACCGCGCTCGGGAGCTTGCCGATCGTCTTGAAGCATCCCTCGGGGACGTCGAACGCGAGCCGATCGCTGTCCGGCATGCCGTTTCCGTCGTCGGCGCAATCGGGGGCCTGCGAGCCGCCGCCGCCGTCCGAGCGGTAGCGCCCGGCGGTGCGCAGCGCGATGAACTCGACGTACTTCTGGGTGGGATCCACCCGCACGCTGTTTGGGAGCGCGAGCCTCACGTCGCGCCCGATGCGCTGCAGCGCGGTGTCGGCGATGTCCGTGAGGTCCGCCCGCGCCGCCATGTCGACGCTCTGGCGCACCGGGTAGAAGAAGTAGCTCACACCTGCGGCAATGATGCCGGTCACCACGATGGCGACCACGAGCTCGACCAGGCTCACGCCACGCGCGCGTGCAGGTCCAGTGTCGGCTTCAAGGTGTGTTCGGCGCATAGCGCGTGCGGTATCCCTGCAGCGACACGTTGACGTTGGCGGGCCCGGTGACCGTGACGACGATCCTCAGCTGCGCGTCGAACGGGATGCCCGGCAAGTCGCCGGGATTCGGCTGCGCCACCGTGACCGATGCGGAGTACGAAGCCAGGTCCGGCAGCGCGGTGCCGGTGGCATCGCTCATCGCAACTCCGGCCATTGCGAAGCCGTGGTAGTCGCTTACGTTGTCGAAGCGCGGGTTCGCGTAGCGGCTCTCCCCCGCTTCCGGGCCGATGACTTCCACAGCGGTGCATGGCGTTCCGGGGGCGGTGTAGACGTTGGGATCGTCGGGGTCGCACAGCGTGAAGCCGCGAAGCTGGATCTCCTCCATGAGCGAACTCGCGATGGCAAGCGCCTGCTTGCGCACTCCGGGATCGACGCTGCCGCGCGTCATCTGGTTGAACAGCACGGCGATACCCGCTACGCCGATGCCGACGACGACGATGAACACGACGGCGTCGACGAGCGAGAAGCCGCGCGCGAGCCGCCGCCCGCTGCAGGCGCTACAGGACAAAGCCCGTTTCCGCGGTCACCGCGATCATGCGGCCGCTGACTGTCAGCGTCACCGCGCCGCTGGGCTGCCCGAGGCCGTTGAACCAGAAAGGTGAAACCGTCGCGCTCAGCGTCACTCCCGGGGGCACCTTGAGAAAGGTCCCGGGGGCGGGCTTGTAATCGGCGCTCGAGGTCGCGGCAAGGCGTGCGAGCGGCTGCGCGCAGGGGCTCGCGCCGTCGTAGCAGACCGAGAGGCTGGTGTCGGGCACGATGACCACCCACACCGTGCGCCGCTGCGCGATCGCCTGCTTCTGCGCGTAGCGCACCACTGCCTTGACCTCGTCCCCGAACCAGGCCGCGTCGGTCTGTGGCCGGTTGAAGCGCGGCAGCGCCAGCAGGGCGATGATGCCCGCGATCACGACCACCATCACGAGTTCGGTGAGCGTGAAACCGCGCGCACCGAGCGCATGCACGCCGCGTTTCACCTGCCCGCCCCGTGCCGCAGCCGACCGGCGAGCGCGGCGAGCTGCGCGTCGCCAGGCGCCCACTCCTGCGCCAGGCGCAGCGCCTCGTCGCGGCGACCGGCGAACTCGAGCGCAAGCACACGCTCCCGGCGCACGTCCGGATTGAGCGGCGCGAGAGCCAGCGCTCGTGCGCTAAGCGCATCGAGCTCTGCAGGCGGCATCTCGAGGCCCGCCAGCCCGCGCAGCGATCTCGCGGTTTCGATCACTCCCATAATGTTGCGCGGCTCGAGCGGGTCGGCTTCGGCGCCCTTGCCGAAGGCATCCCGCGCAAGCCGCGCCGCCTCCGGCGAGCGCTTGGCGAGCGCCTGCGCGAACCAGAATTGTCCCGCATACCAGTGGTATCGCCAGTCCCGCGGTTGCAGGCGGCGCGACACCTCGAGCCAGTATGCGGCGCTCCTTGTCTCGCCTGCGAGGAACTGCTGCCTGCCGTAATGCGCCGCGCGCTCCGCCGCAAGCGGCAGCGACGCGTAGAAAGCGATCAGCGCCGCGCACGCGGCCTTGGCAGCACGCGCTGCGGTCGAGCGGCCGCGCCCGGAGGCGCCTTCGGCGGGCACCGCGATGCGATCCGAGACCGCGAGGGCAGCGCCGAACAGGAGCAGGCACACCGGGACGTAGAATGGGAAGTCCACCAGAGCCTGCGCCGCCATCGAGGCAGCCGAGCCCGCCGCCGCCGCGAGCATCAGGCGCTCGCGCTCCGGTCGCGAGATGCATTGCCCGCGCACCGCCATCCACACCGGAACGATCACCAGCGCGAGCAGCGCCGCGAGGCCCGCGAGGCCGAGTTCCTGCAATGTCTGCAGGTAATCGTTGTGCACGAAATAGGTGACGTCCTCGGCGCCATAGGCGGGCACCCGCTCGCGGCCGCGCTCCAGGACGGAACGGAAAGTGAGGTAGCCGGTGCCCGTCAGCAAGCTGCCGCGCGCCGCGTCGAGCGACAGCGCATACAGCTCGACCCTCGCCAACGACGATTCCTTCATCGCGGCGATGCGTGTCTGCGCCGTTTCGGCGGGCGCGCGCGCGGATCCGCCCGCCGGTTCCGTCAGCGCCGGCCCTGCCGTGCGCAGCAGCGCGAGGATCATAACCCCCACCAGCACCGCGGCGCCGACCGGCTGCCACCTCGGCGGCCCCGCCAGCGCAAGCCTGCGCGCCATAAACAGCGCGACCCCGCAGCCCGCCAGGAGCCCGAGCAATCCGCCGCGGCTGCCGGTCGCGAGCATTCCGGCGAACAGGATCGCCGCCGCGAGCGCGAGCGGCGCGCTCGCGCGCCCCCGGACAAGCAGCAGGAGGGCAGGAACGAGCGCCAGGTTGAGCAGCGTCGCAAGCGTATTCGCCGACTCGAATCCGGCATCCGCGCGCGACGTTCCGGCCGCGACCTGCCAGAGGCCCCACGCGGCAAAACCCGCGGCAGCCAGGAGAGCCCCGGAATAGAGTGCCCCGTAGGTGTCGGTCCTCAGCCGGCGCAGCGAAAAGAACGTGACCGCAAAGAGCAGCGGAACGTAGATCCCGGCCGCGCTGTACGAAGGGCTGACAAACCCGTTATTGATCGCGATCAGCGCCGCATAGGCGAGAACGGCGATTCCCGAGGGCGAGGTCCAGCGGCGCGCCTCGCCGCCCGCGCCGGCCAGCAGGACCAGCACGACCGCGAGCGCCCACAGGGCGATCGATGCGACCTGCGACCCCGCGGCCGCGGCAAGCACGCCGCCAAACAACAGCGCGGGCGCTAGCCTCCCGGTTCTGAATGCCGCTCGACTCCTTGCGAACAACTCATCGTGCCGGACCTGGTGGAAGGCCCGGACCGTTCAGCTGCAGATCGCGGTATCGAGCACGGTGCAGTTCCGCGCCGGCCGGCCGGTATACGTTGCGGTGGGCGCCGCGCACGTGCCGCCGAAGGTCACCTGGGCCGGCTTGATGACCTGCGCCTGGATATTCGCGTAGGTATTCGCGGACTTGGTGGAGGCGTAAAGCATCACCGCCGCAGAAGCAAGGGCTCCGCAGGAACCGTCCGCCACCGCGTCCTTGGCATCGCCACTGATGTCGATGAAACGCGGGGCGGCAACCGCCGCCAAGATTCCGAGAATTACGATCACCACGACCAGCTCTATGAGAGTGAAGCCTTGTTGCGCGTATCGCTGCCGCATGTTGTCTCCCTTCGAAGCCCGACTGTCCGTGCTGAGCTTAGCCTTGGATTCCGCCGCTTGCAAACGCTACTTCGTGTGAAAAAGCAAAAGGTTCCCACAACATCCTTGAAACAGCTTGAATTCTTGCCCGAGGCCGATTCTGGTGTCTACTCCGGATGCGGACTCCATATGTAAGTCCCCACTACCATCAAACGAGCTTCCGCGAAGCTCGCGCCGACCGGCGCAGCGGCGTCAAGTCGGTAGCGGACTGCCGGCACGGGGTCGGATCCGCCGGAGAATCCTCGCGTACGCTTGGGCAGATACACCAGCTCGCCCCGCCCTTGGTCGAACAGCCAGTTGCCGGGTTGGAGCGACGCGAGATCCGGGGCGAGCAATGCGCCGAGGTAGTTGCCCGGCGTCGCACCGGCCAGCTCGAAAGGGTTCCCCCGCGGCCAGCGCTCGACGTCGATCCGTTCCCCCTTGAGCGCGGCGAGCGCCAGGCGCAGGTGCAGTGCGCTCTGCACGCGCAGCACCGTGGCTTCCATCGCGGCCTTCTCGGCCTCCTCGGCGTAGCGGCTGAGCCGGCCGAGCAGCACCGCGGCGAGGACCGCCGCGACGATCACGAAAAGCGCCGCCTCCAGCCGGGTGAGCGGGCGCGCGCCGTACACGGCGGCTCTCGTGGCGCTACTTCCTGAGCATCACCTGCCCGAGGTCCCAAATCGGCAGGAACACGCCCAGGGCCAGGATCAGCACCAGCACGCCGAGCGCGATGGTGAGAATCGGCTCGATGTTGGCCGCGAGGTTCTTGACTTCGTAGTCCACCTCGCGCTCGTACATGTCCGCCACTTCGCCAAGCAGATCGTCGAGGGCGCCGCTTTCCTCGCCCACCGCGATCATCTGCAGCACCGTCGGCGTGAAGATCGATGCCGCGGTCGCCGTGCGCAGGATGCTCTCGCCACGCTCCACGCCGTCGCGCATCTGCTCGACGCGGCGCGCCATGTACACGTTGCCCATCACCCCTCCAACCACCGACAGGCCCTGCACGATGGGCACGCCGCCATTGATGACGAGCGCGAGCGCGCGCGCGAGCCGCGCCAGCGATGCGCGCAGCACGATCGGACCGGCGAGGGGGACGCGCAGCTTGGCGCGATCCCAGTCGTAGCGTCCCTGCTCGCTGCCGACCCAGGCCCTGATGCCGAGCACCGCCGCAACGAGCAGGCCCGCGAGCAGCGGCCAGTACTGGAGGAAGAACTCGGAGGTGCCGATCAGCACGCGCGTCAGCAGCGGCAGCGGCACCTTGCTCGCCTCGAAGATCCTGGCGAACGCCGGGATCACGGCGAAGTTCACGATGCCGACCGCGATTGCGATCACGGCCAGAACCACGATCGGGTAGCGCACCGCAGTCTTGATGCGCTCGCGCATGTCGCGGTCGAACTCCAGGTAGTGAAACAGGCGATCGAACGCCTCGTCGAGTTGCCCGGTGGTCTCGCCGACGCGCACCACGGCGACATAGAAGGCGTTGAACACCGACGGATGCTGGCGCATTGCCGCCGACAGCTCGCGGCCGGCGTCCAGATTGACGCGCAGGTCGCGGATCACCTCCTTTAGCGTCTGGTTGATCGCCGATTCCTGCAGGCCGGCGAGCGCCTGCATGATCGGCACGCCCGCCTTGAGCAGCGCATGCATCTGGCGCGAGAACAGCATCACGTCGACGTCCGTGACGCGGGGCGCAGTGAGCTTGCGCCACCAGTCGGGCGCGGTCGCCGCACCCGCCCCGGCCGCGGTGATTTCGACCGGCGTCACGCCGGTACTGAGCAGCTGGTCGGCGACCGCGGAGGAATCCGCCCCTTCGAGCCTGCCCCTCACCAGCTCGCCGCGGGCGTTGCGCCCCTGGTAGGAGAACTGGGGCACCTCAGTCCTCCAGTTGCGCCGCCACCTTGATCACCTCGCCCAGCGTGGTGCGGCCACCGCGCGCGAGCGCGAGCGCGTGGCCGGTGAGCGTGTCGCTCTTCAGCACCCGGCGCGCCTCCTCGACGAAGGCGCTCGGCTCGGCGCGACTCGCCGCGCGCATCAGGTCCGGCGTCATCTCCAGCATCTCGTAGACCCCGATGCGACCGGCGTAGCCGGTGCCGTTGCAGTGCGCGCAGCCGCGGCCGGCGCGGAACTCGGCTTGCGGCGCGCCATCGCCGGCCGTCGCGGCGAGCCAGCGCGCCTCGTGCGCGGTCGGCGCCCGCGGCTCCGAGCAGGTCTCGCAAATCAGCCGCACCAGGCGCTGCGCGAGCACCGCGTGCAGCGAGGTCGCCACCATGTACGCGGGCACGCCCATGTCCACCAGGCGCAGCGGGGTGCTCGCAGCGTCCTTGGTGTGCAGCGTCGAGAACACGAGGTGACCGGTGAGCGCCGCCCGCAGCGCGATCTGCGCGGTCTCCTCGTCGCGGATTTCGCCCACCAGGATCACGTCCGGGTCCTGCCGCAGGGTCGAGCGCAGCACCCGCGCAAACGACAGGTCGATCTTGTCGTTGACCTGCACCTGGGTGATCCCGGGCAGCCGGTACTCGACCGGATCCTCCACGGCGACGATCTTGCGGTCGGTCGTGTTCAGCTCCTGCAGCGCGGCGTAGAGCGTGGTTGTCTTGCCGCTGCCGGTGGGGCCGGTCACGAGGACCATGCCGGCGGTGCGCGCGATGATCTCGCGAAAGCGCGACAGCATCGCTGGCGCCATGCCGAGCGTGTCGAGCTGCCGCAGCGTCGCCTTGCGGTTGAGCAGCCGCATCGCCGTGGTCTCGCCGTATTGCGAGGGCATGGTCGAGATGCGCACGTCGATCTTCTGGTCGCGCACGATCGCGTTCAGCCGCCCGTCCTGCGGCAGCCGCTTCTCCGAAATGTCCAGGCCCGCCATGAGCTTCAGGCGCAGCACCAGCGCCGGGCCGATCTTGGGGTCGGTTTCGGCCTGCGGCACCAGCGCGCCGTCGATGCGGAACCGGATCTGCAGCCGACCCTCCTGCGGCTCGATGTGCACGTCCGAGGCGTTCACCTGCACCGCGTCCTCGAAAACGCTCTGCAGCAGCTTCACCACCGGTGCTTCTTCGGCGCCGAGCGCCGCGCCGAGCGCGCCGAAATCCACGTAGGCGTCGCCGAGGTCGCGCTCGAGCTCGCGCGCCAGGCCGCTGATCTCCTCGGTGCGGCGATACAGGCGGTCGATGGTCTGCATCAGTGCCGCCTCGCCCACCACCGCGACGGCCACGTCGCGCTTCAGCGCCCGCTGCAGCTCGTCGAAGGCGAACAGGTCGGTCGGGTCGGCCATGCCCACCAGGTAGCCTTCGCGGCGCTCCTCGAGGACGATGGCGCGGAACCGCCGCGCTTGCACCTCGGGCAGCCGCAGGACGGTCTGCGGGTTGAAGTTGTAAAACTTCAGGTTGACGTACCGGAGGTTGAGCTGCCGCGAGATCGCCTCGCAGATCTGCTCGTCCGAGGCGAAGCCCAGCTCGACCAGCACGCGCCCCAGCCGATGCCCGCTTTTCGTCTGCTGTTCGAGCGCGAGCTTGAGCTGGCCAGGTGAAATGGCCTTCTGCGCGACCAGCACGTCGCCGAGGCGGAATTTTTCCGGACGGCCCATTGCCATGCCCTCTTGTGCCGCGAGCCGCGGCGCCGCGACGCACATTAATCCGTTTCGCTGCCGGCGGCAAACCGGCGGCGCAGTCGTCTCAGTAATTCTCGCGGCGGAAAATGACGTTGCGCGGCTCGCTGCCGTAGACGCCGAAGAGCAGGCGCGAGCGCGGATCATCGTCGTAGGCGGTGCCGCCCGAGAGCCACAGTCCCTGCAACCACGGCTTGTTCGCCGGAACTGCCGCGGCGCAGGTGGCGTCGCGCGGCGCGCCGCCGTCCAGGTCCAGGCAAAGGTCCACCGCCCCCGGCTGCGCCGGAATCGTGGTGGGCTTCAGGATCTTCAGGTTCGCGAGCCCGCTCGTGAAGCCGGAAACGCTTACGGCGCCGTCGGCGCCGGCCGTCGGCGTCGGCAGCGTGGCGTTGGACACGCCGCCGGTGTGTCCGCTGAGCACGAAATTCTTCGGCATCAGCGTAGTGCACGAATCATCCGCGTTGAGGAGGAATCCGGAGGTGGCGCTGTTCCAGTAAAGCGCCGACAGCGTCACCGGCAGGTCCACCGTGCCGGAACCGGTCGCGTTCTCCAGTCGCAGCATGCCGAAACGGAACCTGCCCTCGGCGTTCGTGCCCACGCGCTTGCGATCGACAGCGCCGTTGCGGTCGGTGTCGAGGTCCAGGTCCGCCGCGCGCAGCGCGACGCCGTCCGGTTCGGACGGCGCGATGCCGATGCGCACCGCGTCGAACGGCCCATCGCGCGCATCCGGCGACTGGCGCTCCACCGTCAGCCCCGCGAAGGTGGCGTCGATCGCGCCGTTGCTCCAGGCGGCCGCCTGCGTGCCCGCCGTCCCCAAGCGCGCACTGAGCGCGGTTCCGCCCACGCCGGCGACAGCACAGTTGTCGCAGGCGCCAAAGCCCCATGCCGCGAGCGTCCCGGGATTGTGCCTCGCGTAGGCGCCCGTGTAGTTGAGGGTCGCCGTGCCGCCGAGCGCGCGCGCCTGCATCTGCACCGAGACGACGCCAAACCCCTGCCCGAGGTAGGTGAAGGCGGTGCCGCTCGCGCACGCCGGGCCGAAGGTGCCGGCGGAGGCGACGAAGAAGTGCTCGGGGCGGAAGCGGCCGACGCCGGTGAGGCCGGCGGCCGAGTTGGTCACGTTCTGCCCGGAGCCGAGGTAATTGGCGCTCGAGGCGAACAGATCGATGAATCCCACCTCGCTCCAGGTCACCGCCTGCGTCTTCGCCCCGGCCGCGAAGCCGCTGAAGGTCGTGCTGCCGCCGAGCGTGCCGGCCGCACCGCCGGCGGGCGCGTTGAGCGCGTGCGACAGCGTCGCGGTCGCGGCCGTCGTCTCCTGGCCGAAATTGGGCGTGGCCGGGTTTGCCGCGATCTGGGCGTCGTTGTCGGGCACGCCGTCGGAGTCCGCGTCGTCGCCCGTCTTCCACGCCACCGCCGTCACCGTCGCGTTGAAATTCTGGCCGGCGGCGGCGAACACCGGATCCGACGGCGCGGGCGCGGCGCTGGTGGTCACGCCCGATACGCGCAGACCGAAGGGCCTTACCACGAAGGTGTTCGAATTGCCGCTCACGTAGGACGCGGCAGGCGGCGCGGGCAGCGCGTAGCGGGCGTAGATCGCGATGCTCCCCGCATCGGGGTAGCTGAAAACGAGCGGTGCCTTGGATTGCGCATCGAACGCGAGCGATACCCCGGTGTAGCCTCCGGGCGGCGCCCCGGCGCTCGTCGCGACGGTCACGAACCCGCCGCCGCTGTCGCGGATCGAAATCTGGCTCGCGCCACCGGCCGGATCGATGCGCGCCCCCGCCATTTCCACCGTGACCGTCTGGCTCTGGATCAGCGCCACGCAGCTCCCGGTCGCGGTGTCCGTGCGAATCGCTTGCAGGTACCGTGCCTGGGCGCCGAAGCCGACGTCCGAGCGCTTGCCGGCGATGTGCGTCCCGAACGTCGCCACTGCCGCGCCCGCGGCGTCGGTCACGCGGAAGGCAGCGTCGGCAAAGGTGAGGCTCGGATCCTCCGCCCCCGCGCCCTCGGAGCGCGCCGCGCCATCGAGCAGGTTGATGCCGAGCGTGATCGCGGTGTTGTGGCGCAGCCGCACCGTGAAGCTCGTCTCGCCGCCGGGCCAGGTATAGGTGGCCAAGCCGTTGTTGAGCCCGGAAGGCGTCCAGGTGCCCGAGCCGGCGTCCTTGACCGTCCAGACGCCAGTCCCCGTCGAGGTGCTGAGACTCAGCACCGTTCCGGCGGGGGGCGCCACCGCGCCGTGCACGGAATCGTGGCCGGTGATCGTGACCTGGTGCGGGTCGCAGGTGATGGCGGTCGAGCCCCCGGGATAGCCGATCGCATAGTGCGTAAGCGCCACGGCCGGCCGCAGCGCGAGCATGTGCGTAATGCCGGTGTCGGCAGCCGGTGCGGGCGCGCTGAACGCCGCGGTGCGTGTGCCGGTCGTGCCCGGGCCCGCGAACAGCTCGCGGTTCATCTCGATCGAGAGCCCAAGGCCGTCCGGCACCGCGAGCGAGGCCGCGTCTGCGCTCTCGGTCATGCCTGGCGGCGGCGTCCAGGACGCCGACGAGTTCGCGGTGTGCGAGCTCACCAGCACCGAGTTGGTGACCGCACCCGTGTCGATGCTCGGTGCGGCGTGGCTGGTCGAGGAAGCGGTGGCCTGGCCGCCTTGCGCAACCACCGGGCTGGCGGTGTCCACCCCCGAGAAGCCGACGATGCCCCCGGCCGCGCCGGCGTGCACGAGCTGGCCGCCGAAAGTCCATGTGTAGCTCGCCGGCTCGGCACCCGTGGCGACTCGCTGGTAGACGAAAAGGCGGTTGCCGAATCCGCCCGTGCCCGCCCCCGTCGTCTGGTCGGTCACCGTGTTCACCTGCGTCCAGCCGGCGGGCGGCGTAATGGTCGTCGTGCACGCCGCGCCGCTCGCGTTGCTGCACGGGCGGTAGGTGACGGATGCGATCATCACGTCGTTCGCCGCCGTGCCCGCCGGCACGCTGATGGTGAGCGTCGAATCGGGCGGCCGCAGCGCGATCGTGAGGAACGCGTTCACCGAGCTCGCGACGGTTGCCGTGGTGCTGCCGGTGGCGCCGGCAAGCACCATGACGCCATCCCAGATGCCGATGCCGCCGCCGTTGCCCGCGGTAGTCCCGCCATCCGAGCGCTCCGCAATGCCGGTGAGGTTCGCGTTTGCCTGGGCGCTGAAGGCCGCGGCGCTCGAATCGGTGTCGCGCGAGACGGCTTGTACGATCAGCGCATTGGCGATGGTGGTGGTGACGCCCGTTAGCGTGACGGTGGTGCTCGCCGCCGCCTTGACCCCGCCGCCGGTCACGTCCCAGGGGTTGCCGGTCGTGGTCACTCCGCGGTAGGTGAGGATCCGGCAGTACACGTGGTTCCCCGGATCGGCGACCACAGGCGCCGCCATGCCGGCGGATGTCGCCCGCGCCCAGAACACCGTCAGCCGCGTTCCCGCCGTGCCGGCGCCCGTCGCCTGCGGGCTGCCCGCCACCGCTGCGAACCCGTTCGCAGCGGTGAGGGTGACCGCCTGGCCCCCCGTCGACTCGCAGAAGAGAAGCCCGACGTCGTTCACCGCGTGTGCCGGCCAGGCCGGCGCGACGCCCCCTGTCCCGCTCACCGCGGCGCCTGCCGCCTGGAACACGGGCGCCGCCTGGCCCGCCGCGGCGCCCGCCTGCGCGGCGGCGCGAAACGCGATCTGCGCCTGCGCGGCGTCCGCCGCGGCGAGAGCCGCGCAAAACAGCAACCCTGACCTTGTCAGTGACATCGCCGGCGCGAGATTAACCTAGCACCCGAGAGGCAGCCAAAGCGGTGAATTCCTCCGCGCCGCGTCGACTGGCCGACGGCCGGGGCCGCTTGCCTGCCCGGTGGCACATGGCGAAATGGCAGCGCGATTTTTCGTGCCTGGAACCGCGCCGGGGCCGGCCGCGGTCAAAAGCTGCGGCACCTGTGGTAGAACCACGCCGGAAGGAAGTCATGCCATGAATGCGCCCCTCGACTCGGCATCGCTCGCTCGCGTCACGCTCGAGGACAAGTACACGCTCGGCAAGGGGCGCGTGTTCCTCACCGGCATCCAGGCGCTCATTCGCCTGGCGATGCTGCAGCGCGAGCGCGACCAGCGCGCGGGCCTGAACACAGCGGGCTACATCTCCGGCTACCGCGGCTCGCCGCTCGGCGGGCTCGACCAGTCGCTGTGGCGCGCGCGCCAGCACCTCGAGCGCCACCACGTGCGCTTTCAGCCGGGCCTCAACGAGGACCTCGCGGCGACCGCGATCTGGGGCACGCAGCAGGTGGGCATGTTCCCCGGCGCGCGCTACGACGGCGTGTTCTCGATGTGGTATGGCAAGGGGCCGGGCGTGGACCGTTGCGGCGACGTGTTCAAGCACGCGAACGCCTCCGGCACCTCCCGATACGGCGGCGTGCTCGCGCTCGCGGGGGACGACCACGGCGCCAAGTCATCCACCCTGCCGCACCAGAGCGAGCACATTTTCAAGGCCTGCTGCATCCCGGTGCTCAATCCCTCGAACGTGCAGGACTACCTCGACCTCGGCCTGCACGGCTTCGCCATGAGCCGCTACTCGGGATGCTGGATCGCTTTCAAGTGCGTCACCGACGTGGTCGAGTCGGGCGCCTCGGTGGTCGTGGACCCGGACCGCGTGCAGGTGAAGATCCCGGCCGACTTCGCGCTGCCGCCCGGCGGCCTCAACATCCGCTGGCCCGACAACTTCCTCGAGCAGGAGTCGCGGCTGCTCGACTGGAAGGTCTATGCGGCACTCGCCTACGTGCGCGCCAACGGCCTCGACCGCATCGTGTGGGACTCTCCCCGCGCGCGCCTGGGCATCATCACCACGGGAAAGAGCTTTGGCGACACCATGCAGGCGCTCGCCGACCTCGGCATCGACGAGGGCTGCGCGCGCGACATCGGGCTGCGCGTCTACAAGGTGGCGCTTTCCTGGCCGCTCGAGCCGCAGGGCGCGCGGCGCTTCTCCTCGGGACTGGAGGAGATCCTGGTGGTCGAGGAAAAGCGCCAGCTGATCGAGTACCAGCTGAAGGAAGAGCTCTACACCTGGGAAGAAGGCGCGCGCCCGCCGCGCGTGGTCGGCAAGTTCGACGACAACGGCGAGTGGAGCCGCGCCGAAGGGCAGCCGGCGGGCACCTGGCTGCTGCCTGCGCATTACGAGCACTCGCCGGCGATCGTGGCGCGCGCCATCGCCGAGCGCCTGGTGAAGCTCGGCATGGACAAGCAGCTTGGCAGCGCCTTCCGCGACCGGCTCGCGTTCATCGAGGCGAAGCAAAAAGCGCTCGACAAGCCGCGCGTCTCCGCGGTGCGCCAGCCCTATTTCTGCTCGGGCTGCCCGCACAACTCCTCCACGCGCGTGCCCGAAGGCAGCCGCGCCACCGCCGGCATCGGCTGCCACTTCATGGCGGTGTGGATGAACCGCAACACCGCCACCTTCACGCACATGGGCGCCGAGGGCGCGCCCTGGATCGGCCAGGCGCCGTTCACGGATGAAAAGCACATCTTCGCCAACCTGGGCGACGGCACCTACTACCACTCCGGGCTGCTCGCGATCCGCGCCGCGGTCGCCGCCAAGGTCAGCATGACCTACAAGATCCTGTTCAACGACGCGGTGGCGATGACCGGCGGCCAGCACCACGACGGGCCGCTCGACCCGGCGCTGATCTCGCGCCAGATCGCAGCCGAAGGCGTGAAACCGGTCGTGGTGGTGACCGACGAGCCGCAGAAATATCCCTCCGGAACGAATTGGGCGCCCGGGGTCACGATCCGCCACCGCGACGAGCTCGATGCCGTGCAGCGCGAGTTGCGCGAGCTTCCCGGGGTGTCGGCGATCATCTACGACCAGACCTGCGCCTCGGAAAAGCGCCGGCGGCGCAAGCGCGGCGAGTACCCCGACCCGCCGCTGCGCGCCTTCATCAACGAGATGGTGTGCGAGGGCTGCGGCGACTGCAGCACGAAGTCGAACTGCCTCTCGGTCGAGCCGCTGGAGACCGAATTCGGCCGCAAGCGCCGGATCAACCAGTCCTCGTGCAACAAGGACTTCTCCTGCGTGAACGGCTTTTGCCCGAGCTTCGTCACGGTCCAGGGCGGCCGGCCGCGCAAGGGCCGCGCCGCGGCGCTCGCCGAGGCGGCCGCGGGCCAGATCGCCGACGCCTTTCCCGCGCTGCCCGAGCCGCAGCTGCCGTCGCTCGCGGCGCCGTGGGGGATCCTCGTCACCGGGATCGGCGGCACCGGCGTCATCACCATCGGCCAGATCGTCGCGGTGGCCGCGCACCTCGAGGGCAGGGGCGTGTCGGTGCTCGACATGTCCGGCCTCGCGCAGAAATACGGCGCCGTCATGTCGCACGTGAAGATCGCCACGGCGCCCGAGCAGTTGCACGCCGCGCGCCTCGGCACGGGCGAAGCGAGCCTGGTGATCGGTTGCGACCTCGTGGTCACCGCCAACGGCGAGGCGCTCGACAAGATGGCGCCGGGACGCACGCGCGCCGCGGTCAACGCGAGCGTCACGCCCACGGCGGACTTCGTGCGCAACCCGAACTGGCAGCTGCCGGGCGAGGGGCTGAGGCGCGAGATCGCCGAGGCCTGCGACGCGCAGCGCGCGGAGTTCCTCCCCGCGACCGAGCTCGCAACCGGTCTCATGGGCGACGCCATCGCCACCAACATGTTCATGCTGGGCTACGCATGGCAGAAAGGCTGGCTGCCGCTCGCGCTGGCGTCGCTCGAGCGCGCGATCGAGCTGAACGGCGTGTCGGTGGACTTCAACCGCAAGGCGTTCCTCTGGGGCCGGCGCGCGGCGGTGGATCCCGAGCGCGTGCGCCGCATCGCGGTGCCCGCCGAGGTGATCCCGATCGCGCAGCGCCTGTCGCACACGCTCGAGGAGATCGTCGAGCGGCGCGTGAAGCTGCTCACTGACTACCAGGACGCGGCCTACGCCGCGCGCTACCAGGCACTGGTCGAGCGCGTGCGCAAGACGGAGCAGGAGCGCGTAGGCGGCTCCAAGCTCGCCGAGGCGGTGGCGCGCGGCTACGCGAAGCTGCTCGCCTACAAGGACGAATACGAGGTGGCGCGGCTCTATGCCGAGGGCGATTTCCGCAAGGAGCTCGAAGCGGCGTTCGAGGGCGACTACAAGCTCGTGTTCCATCTCGCGCCGCCGCTGCTCGCGAAGCCCGATCCGCGCACCGGCGAGCCGAGGAAGATGCGCTTCGGCCCGTGGATGATGACCGTGTTCCGCGTGCTGGCGAAGCTCAAAGGCTTGCGCGGCACGTCGCTCGACCTCTTCGGCCGCACCGAGGAGCGGCGCACCGAGCGCGCGCTCATCGCCGAGTACGAGCAGACCGTGGCGCAGCTGCTGCAGGGGCTCGCGCGCGACAACCACGCGCTCGCGGTGCAGGTCGCCTCGCTGCCCGAGGAGATCCGCGGCTTCGGCCACATCAAGGCGAAGGCGATCGCCGCGGCGCGCGCCAGGCGCGAGCAGCTGCTCGCGGGCTGGCCGAACGCTGCGCCCGCCGCAGCAGCGCGCGCCGCCTGAAACGCACATGCGCGGCGCGTCTCGCGCAGCCACGCTCGCCTGCGCCGCATTGCTCGCCTGCGCACTGCCGGCCGCGGCGCAGACCGGGGCGGCGCCGGGCGGAGCAGCGCCGAGCGAAGCGGCGCGCACGCTCGAGCTCGATGAGGGCGTCAGGATCGCCTACACGCTGCGCACCCACGCGCCGGACGCGCACCTGCTCGATCCCGCGGCCGAGCTCAAGCCCGACAGCCCGCTCGCCACGGCGAAGCTCCTCAACCGCTATCTCGTTGCGGGCGACCTGGTGGAAGCCGCGGCGCTTTCCAATGCGCCCAAGCGCCGCTTCGAGGTGTTCCGCGACTACCGCAACTCGGTGGGGCCGGACGAGTTCAAGCGCATCTTCGCGCAGTACTTCGACCCGGCGAACCGGCTGCTCGCCGAGATCGCGATCGGCCCGCACGCGCTCCTCATCTGGCAGATGGGGGAAGCGACCGAGCGCGCCGGGCGCCTCGCGGGGCAGTACTTCAAGGAGATCGAGGGCCGCTGGCTGATGGACGACGTCTCGAGCCCCGAGCGCTCGAGCCTGCGGCGCGTGCTCGAGGCCTACCGCACCGGGCGCCTGCCCTGAACTCGATCCGCCGCGCGCTCAGGTCTTCAGCGTGAACGGGTTGAAGTCGGTCCTGCGGTCGTAGTAGTCCTCGTGCTCGGCGCGCTTGAGCAGCGCCACGACCTTGTAGGTGACGGGCGTGAACACGATCTCTACGGCGGTCTTGGCGACGAACTGCACCAGCATGATCTGCGGCAGCTTGTCGTCGGGGATGATGCCGCTCGCGTAGAAGGCGAGCGGATAAAAAAGCGCCGAGTCCACCGCCTCGCCGCAGATCGTCGAGCCGATGGTGCGCGTCCAGAGCCACTTGCCCGCGGTAAGCACCTTCATCCTCGCGAGCACGTAGGAGTTGACGAACTCGCCGCAGAAATAGGCGAACATCGAGGCGGCGACGATGCGCCAGGTGTTGCCGAACGCGACCTCGTAGGCGCCCTGGTGGGTCCAGAACGGCGCCGGCGGCAGCGCCACCACCACCGCCGCCATGAACGCCGCGAACCCCAGCCCGGCGAAGCCGGCCCAGATCACGCGCCGCGCGCGCGCGTAGCCGTAGACCTCGGTGAGGATGTCGCCGAACACGTACGACACCGGGAAAAAGAGCACGCCCGCGCCGAAGGTGATCGCGCCGAGCAGCGGCAGGTCCACCTGCGCGATCTTCGCCGGGCCGATGAGGTTGGAGCAGATCAGGATCGTGACGAACGCGGCCATCACGAACTCGAAGTAGCGGTACTGCTTCTGCATGGGCGTGCATAATAGCCCAATGATTTCGCGCGACGCGGCGCTCGGCTTCCAGCTGACGCGCGCGCCCGCAGGATTCATCGACGACCCCTACCCTTGGTACGCCGCGCTGCGCGAGCACGACCCCGTGCACGCGCTCGAGGGCGGCGGCGTCTTCCTGTCGCGCTACGACGACGTGCTCGCGATCTACCGCGACCCGCGCGCGAGCTCCGACAAGAAGATCGAGTTCCGCCCCAAGTTCGGCGACTCGCCGCTCTACGAGCACCACACCACGAGCCTCGTGTTCAGCGACCCGCCGCTGCACACGCGCGTGAGGCGGCTGATCATGGGCGCGCTGAACCAGCGCGCCATCGCCCGCATGGAGGGCGACGTCGAGCGGCTGGTCGATTCGCTGCTCGCGCGCATGGCGGACAGGCGCCGCGTGGACTTCATCGAGGAGTTCGCCGCCCGGATCCCGATCGAGGTGATCGGCAACCTGCTCGCCGTGCCGCGCGCCGAGCGCGGCCCCTTGCGCGCCTGGTCGCTCGCGATCCTCTCGGGGCTGGAGCCCGCGCCGGGAAAGGAAATCCTCGAGCGCGGCAACCGGGCGGTGACCGATTTCATCGAGTACCTGCGCCGGCTGGTCGCGGATCGCAGGAAGAACCCCGGCGACTACGAGACCGACGTGCTGACGCGCCTCATCCAGGGCGAGAAGGACGGCGAGCGCCTCACCGAGAAGGAGTTGCACCACAACTGCATCTTCCTGCTCAACGCGGGGCACGAGACCACCACCAACCTGATCGGCAACGGCCTGTGGCTGCTGCTCACGCACCCCGGCGAGCTTGCGCGCCTGCGCGCCGATCCGGCGCTCGTGCCGGGCGCGGTCGAGGAAATGCTGCGCTACGAGGGGCCGATCCAGCTCAACAACCGGCGCCTCACCGCGCCGATGGCGCTCGGCGGCAAGACCCTGCCCGAGGGCACCTTCGTCACCATCGGCATCGGCGCGGCGAACCGCGACCCGGCGCAGTTTCCGGATCCGGAGCGCTTCGACGCGGCGCGCAAGCCCAACCGCCACGTCGCGTTCGGCCAGGGCGAGCACGCCTGCGCCGGCATGAACGTCGCGCGCATGGAGGGGCGCGTCGCGTTCTTGCGCCTGCTCGCGCGCTTCCCGAAGATCGAGCTCGACGGCGAGCCCGAGCGCGACCGCCGCATCCGCTTTCGCGGCTTCCGCAAACTTCCAGTCCGCGTCTAATTCGGGGACAGAGCCCTTTTGCTTGTCGCAACTCGTTGAACAGAAGAGAAATTGCGGGTGACCTGTCCCCGATCGGTCGAGTCGCTTTCGATCGAGACCATGGCGCGGAAATGCGTCGCAAATGAGCGGTGCAGCCCCTGCACGAGCCGCCCACCATCAACGCGTCGCCACTCGGCAACCGGGGACAGGCTTGTCGAATTCCATCACTGAATCAAAATGTTAATGAGGAAAACCGGGGTCTGTCCCCGACTTATAGACTTATACTTCAATGATGTGGGAAAACCCGATGGGGACGGACGGCTTCGAGTTCATCGAGTACGCCGCGCCGGACCCCAAGGCGATGGGCGCGCTGTTCGAGCGCCTGGGCTTCAGGGCGATCGCGCGCCACCGCCACAAGAACGTCATCCTCTACCGCCAGGGCGGGATCAACTTCATCGTCAACGCGGAGCCGGATTCGTTCGCGCAGCGCTTCGCGCGCCTGCACGGTCCGAGCATCTGCGCCATCGCCTTCCGCGTCGCCGACGCCAAGGCGGCCTACGAGCGCGCGGTGAGCCTCGGCGCCTGGGGCTACGCCGGGCATGCGGGCCCGGGCGAGCTCAACATCCCGGCGATCAAGGGCATCGGCGACTCGCTCATCTATCTCATCGACCGCTGGCGCGGCAAGGGCGGCGCGAAGGCCGGTGACATCGGCAACATCGGCTTCTACGACGTGGACTTCGAGCCGCTGCCCGGGGACGAAGGCGCGACTGCGCTCGATCCGCCGGGCTTCGGCCTGCTGCAGATCGACCACCTCACGCACAACGTGCACAAGGGGCGCATGAAGGAGTGGGCCGATTTCTACGAGCGGCTGTTCAATTTCCGCGAGATCCGCTTCTTCGACATCGAAGGCCAGGTGACGGGCGTGAAGTCCAAGGCGATGACCAGCCCCTGCGGCAAGATCCGCATCCCGATCAACGAGGAAGGCACCGAGAAAGCGGGCCAGATCCAGGAATACCTCGACCGCTACCGCGGCGAGGGCATCCAGCACGTGGCGCTCGCGTCCCGGGACCTGTGCCGCACCGTGGACGCGCTCGCCGCGCAGGGCGTGAAGCTGCTGGATACGCCCGACACCTACTACGAGCTGGTGGACAAGCGCATCCCGGGCCACGGCGAGAGCGTCGCCGAGCTGAAAAAGCGCCGCATCCTGATCGACGGCAAGGCGGGGGCGCTGCTGCTGCAGATCTTCACCGAGAACCAGCTTGGGCCCATCTTCTTCGAGTTCATCCAGCGCAAGGGCGACGAGGGCTTCGGCGAAGGCAACTTCAAGGCGCTGTTCGAGTCGATGGAGCTCGACCAGATGCGCCGCGGCGTGCTCAAGCCCGGCGCCTGAGGCGCGGCGCGCAGGCAACGGGCCCGCGGCTTCCATGCGGCGCGTCCGGGTAGTAGGCTAGCGCCCCGAGGAGGAAGTGATGGCCGTACCGCACCAAGCCGGGCGTTTCCGGTCCGGCGATGTCACGCTGCATTACCGGCGGCTGGGAAAGCCCGGGCGCACCCCGATCGTGCTGGTGCACGGCCTCTCGTATTTCTCCTGGGACTGGCTCGAGATCGCGGCCGCGCTCGGCGCCGAGCGCGAGTGCGTGGCGCTCGACCAGCGCGGCTTCGGCGATTCCACCTGGAGCCCGCACAAGGACTACTCGGTGCCTGCGATGGCGCAGGACCTGGCGAACCTGCTCGCGCACCTCGGCTGGCCGCGCGCGGTCCTGTGCGGCCACTCGATGGGCGGCCGCGCGAGCGCTTACCTCGCCGCGAAGCAACCGCGGCGCGTGGCGGCACTCGTGCTCGTGGACTACTCGCCCGACAACGCGCCGGCGGGCTCGAAGCGCGTCGCGCACAGCGTCGCCGGCACGCCCGAAGCCTTCGCCACCATCGAGGACGCGATGCGGCACTTCGGGGCGCCGGCCTCCGGGCGCGAGCGCTTCGAGGCGTGGCTCAGGCCGGTGCCCGGAGGCTTCGCGGTGAAGCGCGACACCCACTTCAGGGACCAGTTCAGGAAAGCGCTCCAGACCGGCGAGCGGCCGAAGCTCGGCGTCGACATGTGGCAGGTGCTGGGCGAGGTCTCCTGCCCCACGCTCGTCGTGCGCGGCACGCGCTCCGACCTGTTCGCCCCGGAGGCGGCCGCCAGGATGCGAAGTGTAAAGTCACACTTTACACTTGCCGAGGTCGAGGCCCCTCACGACATCCCGGGCGAGAACCCGCAGGGGCTGCTCGCAGTGCTGGCCCCCTTCCTCGCTGCGGTCGAGGAGAAACGCCACGGGCAGGAGAAGCGCGATGAGCAAGCCGCCTGAGCCCGGCGCGCCGCCGACGCGCGGCGTCGACCACCTCGCGATCGTTACCGACGACATGCCCACCGCGATGGACTTCTACACGCGCGTGCTGGGATTTCGCCTGGTGCACGCGCGCCGCGTGCCCTACGAGCAGGACCGCTGGCAGCCGCCGTACG
>CAZVHU010000044.1:0-22007 GCA_964627075.1 uncultured Enterobacteriaceae bacterium
CGCGAAGCTCCTGGCCGCCGCCGGGAAAACGCTCACCGAGCGCGAGGCGAAGCAGGCGCTTGCCGCCTACGGCGTGCCGGTGGTCGAGGAAAGGCTCGCGCGCACCGGGCAGGAGGCGCTCGCCGCGGCGCGCGCGCTCGGCTACCCGGTGGCGATCAAGGTCGAGTCGCCCGCGATCCCGCACAAGACCGAGGCGGGCGTGGTGCGCCTCGCGATCGCCGACGGCGCGTCGCTCGGCCACGCCTATGGCGAAGTGATGGCCGCCGCGGCGCGCGTGGCGACGCCCGAGGAGATCCGAGGCGTTCTGGTGCAACCGATGGCTTCGGGCGTCGAGATCCTCATCGGCGCGCGCGTGGACCCGGTGGTCGGCCCGGTGATCGTCGTCGGCTCGGGCGGGGTGCTGGTGGAGCTCGTGAAGGACTCGGTCGCCGCGCTCGCGCCGGTATCCGCGGCGCAGGCGCAGGCGATGCTCGGGCGCTTGAAAGGATACAAGCTGTTGCAGGGCTTTCGCGGCGCGCCGCGAGCCAACGTCGCGGCGCTCGCCGAGGTCATCGCGCGCGTTTCCGAGTTCGCCGCCGATTTCGCCGGCGAGATCGAGGAGCTGGACGTGAACCCCGTGCTCTGCGGGCCCGAGCGCGTGCTCGCGGTGGACGCGCTGGTGACGAAGAAGAGGAGGGGCTAGGAATGGCGATGTTTTTCGAGGATTTCGCGGTCGGGCAGGAAACGAAGACCCCGGGACGAACCGTCACGGAGGCCGACGTGGTCGCATTTTCCGGCCTCTCGGGCGACTACAACCCGATCCACACCGACGCCGAGTTCGCCGCGGCGACGCCCTTCAAGCAGCGGATCGCGCACGGGGCGCTGGGGCTGGCGATCGTCACGGGCCTGGGCGGCCGCACCGGGATGCTCGACGGCACCGCGATCGCCTTCCTCGGCATCGAGGACTGGAGGTTCGCGAAGCCCATCTTCCTCGGCGACACGGTGCACGTGCGCATGACGGTGAGCGAGGTGCGGCCCTCCTCGAAGCCCGGCTCGGGCGTGCTCAAGCGCAAGATGGAACTCGTCAACCAGCGCGGCGAAGTGGTGCAGTCGGGCACTTTCGTGACGCTCGTGCGCGCGCGCAAATGACGCAACTTTGGAACACCTTCGGCTTCACCGGCGAGCAGCGCATGATGCGCGAGTCGGTGCTCGACCTGCTCGCGCGCGAATTGCCGCCGCAAAGGATCCGCGAGCTCGACGCGAAGGCCGAATTCCCGCACGCCGCCTACGCCGCGCTCGCGCACGCAGGCTTCATGCAGCTGCCGTTCAAGGAGGAATACGGCGGCTCGGGAGGCAGCCACAAGGATCTCGCGGTGCTGGTCGAGGCGATGGCCTACCACTACTCGAGCATGGCGACGGCGTACCTGATCACGTGCGTCTACGCCGCGCAGCACATCGCGCTCTTCGGCAGCGAGCCTCTCAAGCGCGCGCACCTGCCGCGCATCGCGAAAGGCGAAGAGCGACTCGCGATCGCGATCTCCGAGCCCGAGGCGGGGTCCGATGCCGCCGCGATCCGCACGCGCGCCGAGAGGAAGGGCGAGCGCTACGTGGTCAGCGGGCAGAAAACCTACATCACCTGCGCGCATGTCGCCGACCACTTCGTGGTCATCGCCAAGACCGACCCGCCGGCGGGCAGGAACGGCATCTCCGCGCTGCTGGTGGATGCGAAGGCGAAGGGCGTCAGCGTGCGGCCGATGCAGACGCTCGGCCGGCGCACCACGCACCCGAACGACATCTTCTTCGACGGCGTGGAGGTGCCGGCGCAGAACCTGATCGGCGAGGAAAACCGCGCCTGGAAGGGCCTCATGCGCTGCCTCAATCTCGAGCGCCTGTGCATCGCCGCCGCGGGCGCCGGCAACCTGATGCACGTGGTGGACTACGCGCTGGACTACGCGAAGAACCGCAAGGCCTTCGGCCGGCACATCAGCGAGTTCCAGGCGATCCAGCACAAGTTCGCCGACATGCGCATCATGGCCGAGACGGCGCGGCTCACCACCTTCCGCGCCGCCGAGATGCTCGACGCGGGGCTGGATCCGCGCGCCGAGATCGCGATCGCCAAGGTGGTCGCCACCGAGAACGACTTCGCCTGCGCCGACCTCGGCCTGCAGATCATGGGCGGCGCGGGCTACCTCATGGAGCACGACATGCAGCGGTTCTTCCGCGACGCGCGCATCGGCCCGATCGGCGGCGGCTCCAACGAGATCCAGCGCAACGTCATCGCCCGGCTGATGGGGCTGTGACGACCCCTCTCAGCCCTTTAGCTGAAGGCTCTTGTACTCGAGAAACTCCTCCAGCCCGTAGACCCCGGCCTCGCGGCCGTGGCCCGACTGCTTGAAGCCGCCGAAGGGCGCGTTCATGTTGAACGCCCCGCCGTTCACGTCCACCTGCCCGGCGCGGATGCGGCGCGCCACCTTCTGCGCGTGCGCGTCGTCCTTCGACCACACCGCGCCGGCGAGGCCGTAGGGCGTGTCGTTGGCGATGCGCACCGCCTCTTCCTCGTCCTTGTAGGGGATGATCGCAAGCACCGGCCCGAAGATTTCCTCCTGCGCGATGGTCATCGAGTTCTTCACCTTGCCGAACACGGTCGGCTTGACGAAGTAGCCGCCTGTCGCGACGCCCTCGGGTTGCTCGGCACCGCCGGTCAGCACCTCCGCGCCCTCGGCGATGCCCTTCTTGATGTAGTCGCGCACGCGCTCCAGCTGCGCCCTCGAGGACAGCGGCCCGAGGCGCGTCGCCTCCGAAAGCGGATCGCCGAGCGTGAATCCTTTCGCCGCCTCGACCGCGACTTTCGCCGCCTCGTCGTACCTGGACTCCGGCACCAGCATGCGGGTGAGCGCGGTGCAGGTCTGGCCCGAATTCAGGTAGCAGCCGGCCACCGTGCCCTTCACGGCGGCCGCGACGTCGGCGTCCTCCAGGATCACCGACGCGCTCTTGCCGCCGAGCTCGAGCGCGACGCGCTTCACTGTCTTCGCGGCAGCTTTCGAGATGCGCTTGCCGGCGCGCGTCGAGCCGGTGAAGGAGATCATGTCCACCTGCGGGTGCTTGACCAGCGCCTCGCCCGCGGCGGTACCGTAGCCCGTGACCAGGTTGAACACGCCCCAGGGCAACAGCGCCTGCTCGATCACCTCGGCGAGGATGAAGGCGTTGAACGGCGCCACCTCCGAGGGCTTGAGCACCACGGTGCAGCCCGCGGCGAGCGCCGGCGCCACCTTGAGCGCGATCTGGTGCAGCGGATAGTTCCACGGCGTGATCGCACCCACCACGCCGACCGGCTCGCGGCACACCAGCGAATTGCCGACGCGCTCCTCGAACTTGAAATCCTTGGCGAGCTTGGCGTAGTTGGCGAAATTGGCGACCGGCAAGCCGACCTGGATGCGGCCGGAGAGCTTGATCGGCATGCCGACTTCCTGCGCGATGGTCTTCGCCAGCTCGTCGGCGCGTGCCTTCAGGCCGTCGGAGATCTTCTGCAGGTACTCGCAGCGCTTCTCCACCGGCGTCTGGCTCCAGCTGTCGAACGCGCCGCGCGCGGCGGTGACCGCTGCGTCGATGTCTTTCGCAGTGCCGGCGGGGACATTGCCCATCACTTCGCCGGTGCCGGCGTTGTGCACGGCGATGGTTTCGCTGGTGGAAGGCGGCATCCACTTGCCGCCGATGAACAACTTGTCGCGGTTCTGCATGAGAAATCCTTTCCGATCGCGGCGTAAAGTATATTCGACCGCGGGGGAGGGACGTGAGGGAAACGAGCCAGTTTCGCCTGCTGGGCGAGCGCCGCTTCGGGCCGTTCTTCGGCGTGCAGTTCCTGGGCGCCATGAACGACAACGTGTTCAAGCAGGCGCTGGTGATCCTGCTCGCCTACCAGACGGCGCGCTACACCAGCCTGTCGTCGGACACGCTGCAGAACCTGGCGCAGGCGCTGTTCATCCTGCCGTTCTTCCTCTTTTCCGCCACCGCCGGGCAGATCGCCGACAAGTACGAGAAATCGCACCTGATCACCGTGACGGTGGCGATCGAGCTCGCCGTCATGGCGCTCGGCGCCGCCGGCCTGCTGCTGCACGACCTCGCGCTGCTGCTCGCGGCGCTGTTTCTCGGCGGGGTGCAATCGACGCTCTTTGGCCCGGTGAAGTACGCCATCCTGCCGCAGCACCTGAAGGAGACGGAGCTCGTGGGCGGCAACGGACTCGTGGAGATGGGCACCTCGGTCGCGATCCTCGCCGGCATGATGCTGGGCGGGTGGCTGGTGACCCAGCCCGGCTGGGGGGCGCTTGGCGCGGCGCTTTGCACCCTGGCGCTCTCCGCGCTCGGCGTCGTGCTGTCGCGCTTCATCCCGCTCGCGCCCGCGGCCGACCCGGCGCTGCGCATCAACTGGAACCCGCTCACGGAGACCTGGAGGAATCTCCGCTTCCTGCCCGGAAATCGCACCGTGTTCCTTTCGGTGCTCGGCATCTCCTGGTTCTGGTTCTACGGCTCGATGTTCGTCACCCAGTTCCCGAACCTGTCGAAGAACGTGCTCGGCGGCCGCGAGGAGATCGTCACGCTGCTGCTGGTGACCTTCTCAATCGGCATCGGCGTGGGCTCGCTCTTGTGCGAGCGGCTCTCGGGCCACAAGGTCGAGATCGGCCTGGTGCCCTTCGGCTCGATCGGGCTGACGGTGTTCGGCGCGGACCTGTTCTTCGCCCTCCAGGCGCAGGCGGCGCACGCGCCGATGGCGCTCGCCGAGTTCGTGCGCGAGCCTTCGCACTGGCGCGTGCTCGCCGACCTGGCGCTCATCGGCGTGTTCGGCGGCTTTTACATCGTGCCGCTCTACGCGCTGGTGCAGCTGCGCAGCGACAAGGCGCACCGCTCGCGCGTCATCGCCGGCAACAACATCCTGAACGCCGTATTCATGGTGGCCGCCGCCGCGATCGCCATCGGCCTGCTCGCGGCCGGGGTGACGATCCCGCAGCTCATCCTGGTGACGGCGCTGATGAATGCCGCGGTGGCCCTCTACATCTACACGCTGGTGCCCGAGTTCCTGATGCGCTTCATCGTGTGGCTCCTGATCCACTCGGTGTACCGGCTGCAGAAGTCGGGCCTGGAGCACATCCCCGACGAGGGCGCGGCGCTGATCGTGTGCAACCACGTGAGCTTCCTCGACGCGCTGGTGATCGCCGCCGGCTGCCGCCGCCCGATCCGCTTCGTCATGGACCACCGCATCTTCCACCTGCCGATCGTGTCTTTCGTGTTCCGCACCGCGCGCGCGATCCCGATCGCCTCGGCCAAGGAGGACCGGACGATGATGGAGCGGGCGTTCGAAGAGGTGGCGAACACGCTCGCGCAGGGCGAGCTGGTGGCGATTTTCCCCGAGGGCCGCATCACCGACACGGGCGACATGTATCCGTTCCGCCCGGGCGTGACGAGGATCCTGGAGCGCACGCCGGTGCCGGTGGTGCCGATGGCGCTGCGCGGCCTGTGGGGCTCGTTCTTCTCGCGCCAGGACGGCGCCGCCATGAGCAAGCCCTGGCGGCTGCGGCCGTTCGCGAAGATCGCGCTCGCGGCCGGCGCGCCCGTGACACCCGCCGCGGCGACGCCCGAAGCGCTCCAAGCCAGCGTGCTCGCGCTGCGCGGCGACTGGAAGTAGACTCGGACCGGATCCAATCCACCGGGAGCAAGCATGTCGCGCAAGGCGAAAGCGGTCATCTGCCGCGAACTCAACAAGCCCGTCGTCGTCGAGACGATCACCGTAGACGGCCCGAAGCGCGGCGAAGCGATGGTCAAGCTCGCCGCCTGCGGCGTGTGCCACTCGGACCTGTCGGCGACCAACGGCACCATCATGCTGCCGCCGCCGCTGATCCTCGGCCACGAGGCCGCGGGCGAGGTGGTGGAGGTGGGCGAGGGCGTGACCTCGCTCGCGGTCGGCGACCACGTGGTCACTTCATTCATCTACATGTGCGGCAAGTGCCGCTTCTGCGCCTCGGGCCGCCCGGTGCTGTGCCTGGAGCAGCACAAGGCGCTCACCACGCCGCTCGAGGGCACGCCGCGCACGCACGACGCCGCGGGCAAGCCGCTCGGCATCTTCTCCGGTTGCGGGGTCATGGCCGAGTACGCGACGGTCAGCGTCGAGAACTTGGTCAAGATCGACCCCAAAATCCCGCTCGACCGCGCGGCGCTGGTCGGCTGCGCGGTGACCACCGGCGTGGGCGCGGTGTTCAACACCGCGCGCGTCGAGCCCGGCGCCACGGTCGTGGTGTTCGGCTGCGGCGGCGTGGGCCTGAACGTGATCCAGGGCGCGGCGATCGCGGGCGCCGAGCGCATCCTCGCGATCGACACGATGGAAGCGAAGCTCGAGATGGCGAGGAAATTCGGCGCCACCGACACGCTCGCGATCAAGCCGGGCGAAGACCCCACCAAGGAGATCAAGAAGCGCACCGGCGGCGGGCCCGACTACGCCTTCGAGTGCGTCGGGGTGGGCGCGCTCGCCGAAGCCGCCTACAAGGCGATCCGGCGCGGCGGCAAGGCGATCGTGGTCGGGGTGGCGCGGCCGACCGACTCGACGGCGTTCAAGCCGATGACCATGGTGTTCGAGGAGAAGACGCTCGCCGGCAGCTACTTCGGCTCGTGCGTGCCGCGCGTGGACTTCCCGCGCATGCTGCACCTGTACATGGCGGGCAAGCTCAAGCTCGACGAGCTGATCACCCGCCGCTACAAGGTGGACGAGGCGCCGCAGGCCTTCGCCGACCTCGAGTCGGGCCGCAACGCGCGCGGCGTGATCATGTTCTAGGCGGAACCTAACGGGCGCGCGCTCGTCGTTCCCGCGAAAGCGGGAACCCATGCGCCGCGGTAGAAGTCGAACTCGGAGTAATTGGAGCGAGCGACAAGCAATGCCGACCCGACGCGAAATCCTGCTCCTTGGGGGTGCCCTCGCGCTCCCCGGGACGCTCCGCGCGCAGAAGCAGCTCAAGGTCGCGTGGTTCTCGGAAGGCACGCTCGAGCGCCACAAGGTGTACCTGGAGGCCTTCAAGACCGGCCTCAAGGAATACGGCTACGCCGAGGGCAGGAACCTCGCCATCGAGTACTACTGGCGCGGCGACACCATCAAGACCTACAACTGGCTGGCGCGCGACGTGGTGGGCGCCAAGCCCGACGTCATCATCACCACCTGCGAGTTGACCGCGAGCGCCGCGAAGCGCGCCACGGACAGCATCCCGATCGTGATGGCCACGAGCACCGACCCGGTCATGCACGGGCTGGTGCCGAGCCTGGCGCGCCCCGGGGGCAACATCACTGGCCAGACCTCGAACGAGCTCGAGATCACCCCCAAGCGCCTCGAACTGCTGCGCGAGGTGGTGCCCAAGCTCGCGCGTGTGGGTGTATTGCGCTGGAAAGAGGAGCCGATCAGCCAGCCCGAGCTGCAGGCGCTGGAGCGCGCGGCGCAGGCGGCGAAGGTCACGCTGGTGCAGGCCGAGGCGGAGAAAGAGCGCGATTTCCCGGCCGCATTCGATACCCTGCGCAAGGACGGCGCGCAAGGCTTGCTCGACTACGCCGGCATCACCTTCAATTTCCCGTTCCGCAAGCTGATTGCCGAGCTCGCCGTCAAGGCGAAGCTGCCCTCGATATTCTTCATCGGCGAGGCGGTGGAGGAGGGCGGGCTGATGTCCTACGGGCCGAACGTGCCCGAGCGCTTCCGCACCGCGGCGCGCTACGTCGACAAGATCGCCAAGGGGACCAAGCCCGCCGACCTGCCGATCGAGCAGCCGACGCGGCTCGAGCTGGTGATCAACCTGAAGACCGCCGCCGCGATCGGCGTCGCGGTGCCGAAGACCCTGCTGCTGCGCGCCGACCGAATCATCGAGTAGCGAAATAGCTCAAGCCAAGCGCCTAAGGCTCGCCACGAGGTATGCAAGGGGCGTCACCTCGACACGCTCGTCCACCCTGTAAGTTGCAGCACCGGGATACACGATCCACGCTTTGTGCAGCCGCAGGTCCTGCAACGCGATGCGCAGCGATTTTGTCATTGCCGGCGCGTCACTCGCCTTGAATTCGATGCCGTAGCGGCGTCCGCCGCGAAACAGCAGCAGGTCGAGTTCCGCACCTGCATGCGTTCCCCAGAAGAAGGACTGGCTCGACCCCGCTGCAATGAGTGCTTGTTCGAGCGCAAAACCTTCCCAGGAGGCGCCGAATTTCGGATGCCCCTCCAGCTCCGCCCGACTCGTGATCCCGAGCAGCGAATGCAGCATTCCACTGTCGCGCAAGTACACCTTCGGCGCCTTGTATTGCCGCTTCGACAGGTTGGCGTGCCACGGCTGCAGCTGGCGCACAAGGTAAGTTCCGGTCAGCACGTCCAGGTACCGGCGCACCGTGTGCTCCGAAACGCCGAAAGCGCGGCCGAGCTCGGCACCATTCCAGATCTGGCCGTGATAGTGCGCGACCATCGTCCAGAATCGCCTCAATGCCTCGCCAGGGATGCGTATTCCGAGTTGCGGGACGTCGCGCTCGAGGAACGTGCGAATGAAGTCCTGGCGCCAGGCGGAGCTGGCCGTCTCGCTGCGCGAGAGAAAGGAGCGCGGTAGCCCGCCGCGCAGCCAAAGGCGCTGCTGCGCCCCAGGACCCACCTCGCCCAGATCGAAGCCGGCCATGTCGACAAAGCCGACGCGCCCTGCGAGGCTCTCCGATACGCCGCGCACCAGCTCCGGCGACGCGCTGCCCAGGAGCAGGAATTTCGTCTTGGGGCGCGCGCGGTCGGCCAGCGGCCTCAGAGTCGCGAATAGCTCCGGCTGCCGCTGAATCTCGTCGATGACGACCAGCCCTGACAGCGGTGCCAGCGTGAGCTCCGGACGCGCGAGCCGCGCGCGATCGACAGCGGTCTCCAGGTCGAAGTAATGCGATTGCCGGCCCGCCGCCAATTCCCGCGCAAGGGTGGTCTTGCCGCACTGTCGCGGCCCGAGCAGCGCGCACACGGGGTTCGCGGCGAGCGCCGCGCGCACCGCGCGACGATACCGGTGACGGCCGATCATGTCCCGAGCGGTCCTTGCATTTCCGAACCCATTGTACAGAAATACAAGGAGGTCGGGCGCCCTCGCCCGGCGCCCGGCCGGCTACTTCGCGAGCCGCTTCTCCACCAGCCGCGCGAAGAAGCTCGCGCCCCAGGGCAGCGCGGCGTCGTTGAAGTCGTACGAGGGGTTGTGCACTTCGCAAGCCCCCTCGCCGTCGCCGTTCCCCAGGTTGATGTAGCAGCCGCGCACCTCGTTCAGCATGAAGGAGAAATCCTCGGACGCCATGATGAGCGCCGGGTCGCGCCGCACGCTCGCCTCGCCGGCGATCTCGCCGCACACGCTGGCGGCGAAGTCGGCCTCCTCGGGGTTGTTGACGAGCGGCGCGAAGATGACACGGAAGTCGGTCTTCGCCTTGGCGCCGAACCCCTGCGCGACCCCCTCGGCGAGGCGCGCCATGTTGCGGCCGATCAGCTTCATCACCTCGTTCGAGAAAGCGCGCACCGTGCCCGACAGGCGCGCGGTCTGCGGGATCACGTTGTAGGCGTCACCGGCGTGGATCTGCGTCACCGACACCACCGCCGTGTCCACCGGTCTGACGTTCCTCGACACCAGGCTCTGCAGCGCGGCGGTGAGGTGCGAGGCGACCAGCACCGGGTCCACGCCCGCCTCGGGGCGCGCGCCGTGTGCGCCGCGGCCCTCGATGTCGATGTCGAAAAAGGCGCCGCCCGCCATCATCGGGCCCGAGCGCACCGCGAACTTGCCGAGCGGCATGCCGGGGCGGTTGTGCAGACCGAAGATGGCGTCGCACGGAAAGCGCTTGAACAGGCCATCCTCGATCATGGCCCGCGCGCCGCCGATGCCTTCCTCGGCGGGCTGGAAGATGAAGTGCACAATGCCGTCGAAGTTCCTCGTCGCGGCGAGGTATTTCGCCGCGCCGAGCAGCATGGCGGTATGGCCATCGTGGCCGCAGGCGTGCATGCGGCCCTCGTTCCTGGAGCGGTGCGCGAACGTGTTGGCCTCCCTGATCGGCAGCGCGTCCATGTCGGCGCGCAGGCCGAGCGAGCGCTTTCCGGACCCCGCGCGCAGCACGCCGACCACGCCCGTCCTGCCGATTCCGCGGTGCACCTCGACGCCGAACTCGCGGAGCTTCGCCGCCACGATCTCGGAGGTGCGCTGCTCCTCGAAGCCGAGCTCCGGATGGGCGTGGATGTCGCGCCGCCAGGCGGTCATCTCCTCGTGCAGCGCGGCGATGGGCTTGGGGACGGCCATGCACTCTCCTAGCCGCAGCCCAGGGCGCGCTCCTTGGCGCGCACCAGCTGCGTGACCGCCTCGTTCACCGGCGCGGCGAGGCCGAGTTGCTTCGCCACGCGCGGGATCGAGCCGTTGATGACGTCGATCTCGGACTTCCTCTTCGCCAGGAGGTCGAGCAGCACCGAGGGGCGCGCCTTCGGGATTTTCGAGCCGAAGTCACGGACATAGGCGACCGCATCTGTAAAGTCAAGCTTTACACCTTTCGCCCTGGCGACCGCATAGGCTTCGGAGGCGCACGCCGCCGAGACCTTCGAGAGGTCCGGATCGTCCATCACCTCGCCGGTGGTGCGCTCGCTGATGCCGCAGGGGCCGGAGTAGGCGCAGTTGCAGACGAGCTTTTCCCACACCAGCTGGTCGATGTCGTCGAACACCTTGACGCGGAAGCCCGCGCCGCGCCAGGCCTCCTCGACCTTTCTCAGGCGCGGCGTGACCGGCCCGCCGAATTCACCCAGCCGAACGAGCTCCATGCCGTTGTGGTGCGCGTGCCCGGGGCCGCGCATCGAAGCGCCGAAGCCGCCCACCACGCCGACCATCACGCGCTCGCGGCCGAGGATCCCCGCCGCCGTGTCGGGCCCGCCGAGGCCGTTCTGGATCGAGAGCACGGGCGTCTCGGGCCCGAGCAGCGCCTTGACCGACTCCGCGGCCTGCGCGACGTGCATCGCCTTGGTGGCGAGGATCACGAGGTCGCAGGCGCCCGCCTCGCGCGCGTCGGTCGTGGCGTTGACCTGGACGGTGCGGTCGCCCGATGCGCCCTCCAGGCGCAGGCCCCTGGCGCGCATCGCGTCCACGTGCTCGCGCCAGCGGTCGATCGCCCACACCTCGTGGCCGGCGGAAGCAAACAGCCCGGCATACACCGAGCCCATCGCGCCGGTGCCGACGATCGCGATCTTCACTGCGTCAAGCGATCTCGAACAACCCCGCCGCGCCCATGCCGCCGCCGATGCACATCGTCACCACGACGTGCTTCGCGCCGCGGCGCTTGCCTTCGATCAGCGCGTGGCCCACCAGGCGCGCGCCGCTCATGCCGTAGGGGTGGCCGACGGCGATCGCGCCGCCGTCGACGTTCAAGCGCTCGGCCGGGATGCCGAGCTTGTCGCGGCAGTACAGCACCTGCACCGCGAACGCCTCGTTGAGCTCCCACAGGTCGATGTCGGCCACCTTCTTGCCCGTGCGCTCAAGCAACTTCGGCACCGCGAACACCGGGCCGATGCCCATTTCGTTGGGCTCGCAGCCTGCCACTGCGAAGCCGCGGAAGATGCCAAGCGGTTTCAGGCCGCGCCTGGCCGCCTCCTTGTCGCTCATCACCACCGCGGCGGAAGCGCCGTCGGAGAACTGGCTCGCATTGCCCGCCGCGATCACGCCGCCCTCGATAGCCGGCTTGATCTGCGACACGCCCTCGTAGGTGGTGTCGGGGCGGATGCCCTCGTCCTGCGAAGCGGTCACTTCCTTCACGGTCTCGGCGCCGGTTTCCTTGTCCACCACCTTCATCTTGGTGGTGATCGGCACGATCTCGTCGTTGAACCGGCCCTCGGCGCGCGCCTTGGCGGCCTTGAGCTGGCTCTCGACGCCGTAGCGGTCCTGCCGCTCGCGCGGGATGTTGTATTTCTTCGCCACATATTCCGCCGTCTGCAGCATCGGCCAGTAGAGCTCGGGCTTGTGGCGGTGCAGCCACTCGTCCTGGTAGTGGTGGCGGTTGGACTCGTTCTGCACCAGCGAGATCGATTCCACGCCTCCGGCGACGTAGATGCTCGCCTCGCCGGCGATCACGCGCTGCGCCGCGAGCGCGATGGTCTGCAGCCCCGAGGAGCAGAAGCGGTTGACCGTGGTGCCCGAGACCGTCACCGGGCAGCCGGCGCGGATCGCGATCTGGCGGGCGATGTTGCCGCCGGTCGCGCCCTCGGGCATGGCGCAGCCCATGACCACGTCCTCGACCTCCTGCGGCTCGAGCTTGGCGCGCTGGATCGCCGCCTGCACCACGTGGCCGCCCATCTTGGCGCCGTGCGTCATGTTGAGCGCGCCGCGCCAGCTCTTGCAAAGCGGCGTGCGTGCGGTGGAAACGATCACTGCCTCGGTCATCTCATCCTCCTAAAAAAACGAAAACGGCAACCACAGAGGCACAGAGAGCACAGAGAACGGCAGAAACGGGTCTTTTCACGAAAAGCCTTTCGCCTTTCTCTGCGCCCCTCTGTGTCTCCGTGGTTCACGCATTGAACTTCCTGCCTTCTTTCGCGAGCTTGACCAGCAGCGGCGCGGGCTTCCACACCGCGCCCTGGTAGCCCTTCTGGAAGCGCTCGATCGCCGCCAGCACCCTGGGCAGCCCCACCGTGTCGGCGTAGAACATCGGCCCGCCGCGGTACGCCGGGAAGCCGTAGCCGGTGAGGTACACCATGTCGATGTCGGAGGCCCTGAGCGCGATGCCTTCCTCGAGGATGTAGGCCGCCTCGTTGACCAGCGCGTAGATCAGGCGCTCGACGATCTCCTCGTCCGATACCTGCCGCGGCGCGACGCCGATCTCCTTGCGGTAGGCCTCGATGATGGCGTGCGCCTCGGGATCCGGGATCGGCGTGCGGCTGCCCGGCTCGTAGCGGTACCAGCCCTTGCCGGTCTTCTGCCCGTAGCGGCCCGCCTCGCAGATGCGGTCGCCGACCTTCGAGTAGACGAAATTCGGGCGCTCGGCGTAGCGGCGCTTGCGGATCTCCCAGCCGATGTCGAGGCCCGCCATGTCGCCCATGGTGAACGGCCCCATCGCCATGCCCCAATTCCTCGCCGCCGCGTCCACCTGCTCGGGCGAGCAGCCCTCGTCGAGCAGGAACAGGCTCTGCTGGCCGTACTTCTCGATCATGCGGTTGCCGATGAAGCCGTCGCACACGCCCGAGACCACCGGCAGCTTCCTGATCGCCTTGCCGAACTTCATGGTGGTGGCGAGCACGTCCTTGCCGGTCCTGGCGCCGCGCACCACCTCCAGCAGCCGCATCACGTTCGCGGGCGAGAAGAAGTGCGTGCCGATCACGTCCTGCGGCCGCCTGGTGACCGCGGCGATCGCGTTCACGTCCAGGGTCGAGGTGTTGGTGGCGAGGATCGCGCCGGGCTTCGCTATGCCGTCGAGCTTCCTGAAGATTTCCTGCTTCACGTCCATGCGCTCGAACACCGCCTCGATCACGATGTCGGCGTCCTTCGCCGCGCCGAGGTCGAGCGAGGGCGTGATGAGGCCCACGGCCTTGTCCATCGCCTCCTGCTTCAGGCGCCCCTTGGAGACGGTCGCGGCGTAGTTCTTCCTGATCGTCGCGAGTCCCCGGTCGAGCGCCTCCTGCTTCATCTCGATCAGCGTCACCGGGATGCCGGCGCTCGCGAGGCTCATGGTGATGCCGCCGCCCATGGTGCCGGCGCCGATCACCGCGGCGCGCTTGATCTCGCGCACCGGCGTGTCCTCGGGAACGTCGGGGATCTTGCTCGTCTGGCGCTCGCTGAAGAACATGTGGCGCAGCGCCTTCGACTCGGTGCCTTCCACCAGCTTCTGGAAGCGCGCGCGCTCTTCCTTCCGGCCCTCGTCGAAGGGCTTGGTGGCGGCGGCCTCGACGCAAGCGACGATCTCCAGCGGCGCAGGGAAGCCGCGCGAGGCCTTGCCGACCTCGGCGCGCGCGCGCTCGAAAAAGACCTTGGGGTCGCCCTCGATCTTCACCACCATGTCGCGGATGCGGCGCGGCCCCTTGCCGGCGGCGGCGAGCTTCTTCGCGAAGCCGATCGCGCCCTCGAGCAGGTCGCCGGAGACGATCTCGTCCACCAGGCCGGCCGGGAGTGCTTTCTCGGCGGGGATCGAGTTGCCGGTGGTCATCATCTGCACGGCCTGCGCGGCGCCGACCACGCGCGGCAGGCGCTGCGTGCCGCCCGAGCCGGGCAGCAGGCCCAGCTTCACTTCCGGCAGCCCGAGCTGCGCGCCGGGCAGCGCGACGCGGTAGTGGCAGCCGAGCGCGAGCTCCAGGCCCCCGCCCAGCGCGAAGCCGCCGATCGCGGCGATCATCGGCTTGGAGAAGCCGTCCTGCGCGTCGTTGATCTCGGGCAGCGACGGCGGCACGTTCATCTTCGGCGTGTTGAACTCGCGGATGTCGGCGCCGCCCGAGAACGCCTTCGCCGAGCCGATGATGACCAGCGCCTTGACGGCAGGGTCGGCCTCGGCCTTCCTGATGCCGTCCATGATGCCGGGCCGCAGCACGCTGCCCAGGCCGTTGACCGGCGGGTTGTTGAGGGTGATGACGGCGACGCCGTCGCGCACGGAATAGGATGCCGCTTCGCTCATTGCGGGGGACTCGCTGGAGGGGAACGCGGCGATTCTAGCAAGGGCGTTCCGCGGCGGGGAGGCGTTTTTCTATTCGGAAGAGGCGCCGGCGGCGCCCCTGCGGCCGGCGCTGCCGCAAGGGGCATCTGAGCTACACTCGGTTCGATGCAGACGCTGCTCAGCATCCTCGCCGGCGTCGCGCTGCTGGTCTGGGGCACGCACATCGTGCGCTCGGGCGTGCTGCGCGTGTTCGGCGGCGCCCTGCGCAAGGTGCTCGCCGACAGCGTCGCGAACCGCTTCCACGCCTTCCTCGCTGGCCTCGGGGTCACCGCCCTGGTGCAATCCTCGACCGCCACCGCACTGATCGTGGGCTCGTTCACCAGCCAGAACCTGATGGCGCTCGCCCCGGCGCTCGCCATCATGCTCGGGGCGGACGTGGGCACGAGCCTGGTGGTGCAGGTGTTCTCCTTCGACCTGTCGTGGCTCGCGCCGCTCGCGATCGGCGGCGGCGTGATCCTGCACCTGACGAGGAAGGCGACGCGCGCCGGCCAGGTCGGGCGCATCGCGATCGGAGTGGGCCTCATCATCCTCGCGCTGCAGATGATCCTGCAGGCGGCGCGCCCCTTCACGCAGGCCGCCGGCGTCAAGGTGATCTTCGGCACGCTCTCGGGCGACCCGCTGCTCGACCTGCTGATCGGCGCGCTGTTCACGGTGCTCGCGTGGTCGAGCCTCGCGGTGGTGCTGCTCACCGCGGCGTTCGTCGCGAGCGGCCTGATCGGCCTCAAGGTGGCGCTGTTCCTGGTGCTCGGCGCGAACCTCGGCAGCGGGCTGCTCGCGCTGCTCGCCACCGCCGGCCTGAGCCGCGCCGGGCGGCGCGTGGCGCTCGGCAACCTGCTGTTCAGGGTGATCGGCTGCGCGCTCACCGTGCCGCTGCTCGGCACCATCGAGGGCCTGCTCGCCTGGCTCGACCCGCAGCCGCAGCGGCTGGTGGTCAACTTCCACACTGCGTTCAACGTGCTGCTCGCGCTGACGCTGATCGGGCTCACCGTCCCCGTGGCGCGGCTCGCGGCGCGGGTGCTCCCCGACGAGCCGCAGAGCGCGCCGGCGCGCCCGCGCAACCTCGACCCGGGCGCGCTCGAGACCCCGGCGCTCGCGCTCGCCAACGCCACGCGCGAGGCGCTGCGCATCGGCGACCTGATCGAGCAGATGCTCGCCGGCGTGCTGCGCGCCGCGCGCCACAACGACGGCAGCCTCGCGCGCGAGGTCAAGCGCATGGACGACGCGGTGGACGAGCTCTACAGCTCGATCAAGTTCTACCTCACGCAGATCAGCCGCGAGGCGCTGGACGCGCGCGAGAGCCGGCGCTGGGCCGAGATCATGTCCTTCACCATCAACCTGGAGCACGTCGGCGACATCATCGAGCACATCGTGGACGACATGGAGGAGAAGAAGATCTCGCAGGGGCGCGCGTTCTCCGAGGCGGGCATGAAGGAGATCGAGGAGCTGCACGCGCGCCTGATGGCCACGCTGCGCCTGGCGCTGAACGTGTTCCTCAACGGCGACCTGCAGAGCGCGCGCATGCTGATCGCGCAGAAGGCCGAGTTCCGGGACCTGGAGCGCGCCTATGCCGGCACGCACCTCGACCGCCTCGCCTGGCAGACCCCCGAGTCGATCGAGACCAGCTCGCTGCACCTGGACATCATCAACGACTTCAAGCGCATCAACTCGCACCTGTGCGCCATCGCCTACCCGATCCTGGAGGAGGCGGGGGTGCTGGCGCCCAGCCGCCTGCGCGAGCAGCCGGCGGGCGGCGCCGAAGCGTCCCCGGAAACGCGGGCGCGCAATGCCTGAGGGAGGGGAGCGGCCATGCTGATCGGCGTGCCGAAGGAGATCAAGGTCCACGAATACCGCGTCGGCATGACGCCCTCGTCGGTGCGCGAGGCGGTGGCGCACGGCCACCAGGTGCTGGTGGAGCGCGGCGCCGGCGCCGGCATCGGCGCGAGCGACGCCGTCTACGAGAGGGCGGGCGCGCGCATCGCCGCCTCGGCCGCCGAGGTGTTCGCGCGCGCCGAGCTGATCGTCAAGGTGAAGGAGCCGCAGGTCGCGGAAAGGAAACTGCTGCGCGAGGGGCAGGTGCTGTTCACCTACCTGCACCTCGCGCCCGACCCGGAGCAGGCGAAGGATCTCGTCGCCTCGGGCGCGGTGTGCGTCGCCTACGAGACGGTGACGCAGCCGGGCGGCGGCCTGCCGCTGCTCGCGCCGATGTCGGAGGTCGCCGGCCGCATGGCGGTGCAGGCGGGCGCCAAGTGCCTGGAGAAGGAAGCGGGCGGCATGGGGATCCTGCTCGGCGGCGTCGCCGGCGTGCCGCCTGCCAAGATCGTGATCCTCGGCGCGGGCGTGGTGGGGACGAATGCCGCGCAGATCGCGGTGGGCTCGGGCGCGCGCGTGGTGGCGATCGACCGCAGCCTGGATGCGCTGCGGCGCCTCGACCACCAGCTCGGCGCGCGCGTCGTGACGGTCTACTCCAACCGCGACAACATCGAGTCGAACGTCGCCAACGCCGACCTCGTGATCGGCGGCGTGCTGATTCCGGGCGCGGCGGCGCCCAAGCTCGTGTCGCGGCAGCTGGTCGCGCAGATGAAGCCCGGGTCGGTGATCGTGGACGTGGCGATCGACCAGGGCGGCTGCTGCGAGACCTCGCGCCCCACCACGCACGCCGACCCGACCTACGTAGTGGACGGCGTGGTGCATTACTGCGTGGCCAACATGCCGGGCGCGGTGCCGCGCACCTCGACCTACGCGCTCAACAACGCGACGCTGCCGTTCGTGCTGGCGCTCGCCGGCAAGGGCTGGCGCGCGGCGCTCAAGGACGACCCGCACCTCGGGAACGGCCTCAACGTCTGCGCCGGCAAGGTGACGCAGCGCGAGGTGGCCGAGGCGCTCGGCTACGCGTTCACCGAGCCCGGCAAGGTCCTTTGACGGGCGGCGCGGCGATGCGCGCGCTGGCGGCGGCGCTCCTGCTCGCGCTCGCCGCCACGGCCCACGCGCTGCCGCCATTCATCACCGACGACACCGGCACGCAGGGCGACGGCCGCTGGCAGCTCGAACTGGTCGGCGAGCACGTGCACCACAAGCGCAGCGCCGAGGTGGACGGCGCGAGCGTCACCCAGCTGCGCCAGGTGACGGCGGGCGCGGCGGTGCTCACGCGCGGCCTGGGCGAGCGGGTCGACCTTGCCGTGACGGTCAACGGCCTTTCCACGAGCGTCGAGGAGAACGGCGCGCTGCAGAGCAGGTCGAGCGGCCTGGGCGACACGGTGCTGGAGGCCAAGTGGCGGTTCTACGGCGAGGAGGAGCAGGGCAGAAGCCTCGCGCTCAAGGCGTCCGTGTCGCTGCCGACGGGCGACGAGAACCGGGGCCTGGGCACCGGCAAGGCCTCGGGCGCGCTCAACTTCATCCTGACGCACGAGTCCGGGCCGTGGGTGCTGATGGCGAACGCCGCGTTCATCCGCGTGCGCTACAAGCGCGAGCAGGACGAGCAAAGCGGCCGCTCCAGCCTGTGGCGCCTCTCGGGCGGCATGACCTGCGCGGTGCACGAGGGCTGGCGCCTTGCGGTCGAGGCCGGCTACCGGACCAACGCTTCCAAGGACGACCCGTTCCTTCCCGGGCGCAACGGCAGCTACGCGATGCTCGGCGCGATCTGGTCGTTCTCCAGGGACGACGATCTCGCCCTCGGCGTGCGCCGCGCGGTGAGCGGCGGCGAGCACGACTGGGCGTTCAGCGGCGGCCTGACCTTGCGCTGGTGACGCGCCGCGCCGTCCCGAAATGGAACTCACGCTAGGCGTCACGCTGGCGGTGCTGGGCGCGGCGCTCGCGCACGCGGCGTGGAACGCGCTCGTCAAGTCCGGGCGCGACGTCCTGCTCGACACCGCGCTCGTCGCGCTCGGCTCCGGCGTGCTGGTCGCGCCGGTCCTGTTCCTCGTGCCGCCGCCGGAGCGCGCCGCCTGGCCCTACCTGGCCGCCTCGTCGCTGATCCACATCGGCTATTTCTTCTCGCTGGTCGGCGCCTACAGGGCCGGCGACCTGTCGCACGGCTACCCGATCATGCGCGGCGTCGCGCCGCTCATCGTGGCGGCGAGCGCGCTCGCCTGGTTCGGCGAGGCGCCCTCGGCAGCCGCATGGGCGGGCGTGGCGCTGATCTGCGGCGGGGTGCTCTCGCTCGGAGTGGCGGGCCTCGGCTGGGCGGGATCCCGCGCCACGCTCGGCTGGGCGCTCGGCAACGCGGCGATGATCGCGCTCTACACGCTGGTGGACGCGACCGGCGTGCGCGCCGCGGGCAGCGCGCCGCGCTACGTGCTGTGGGTGTTCCTGCTGATGGGGCTGCCCTTCGGCCTGATCGTGATCGCGCTCAAGCGCGGCGAGTTCTTGCGGCACGCGGCGCGCCACTGGCCGCGAGGGCTCGCGGCGGGAGCGCTCTCGGCGCTTTCTTACGGCGTCGCGCTCTGGGCGATGACGCGCGCGCCGGTCGCCGCGGTGGCGGCGCTGCGCGAGACCTCGGTGGTGTTCGCCGCGCTGATCGGCGCCTACCTCCTCAAGGAAGGCCACGTGCGGCAGCGGCTCGCAGGCGCGGCGGCGGTGCTCGCCGGCGTCATCGCCTTGAAACTGTGAGCCGGGCGGCGCTTTCGCCGCGCCGCGCTGGCTATACTGCACGGCGATGAGCTGGGAAAAGGAGGTCGAGGAGCTGCGCCGGCGCGAGGCGCTCGCGCGGCGCATGGGCGGGCCCGAGAAGGTCAGGCGCCAGCACGACGGCGGCAAGCTCACGGTGCGCGAGAGGATCGAGCGGCTGCTCGACCCGGGCTCGTTCCACGAGATCGGCGCGCTCTCGGGCGTGGCGCAGTACGACGCGAATGGGGAGCTGACCGAATTCACGCCGGCAAACCTCGTCAACGGCCGCGGCCGCATCGACGGGCGCGCCGTGGCGGTGACCGGCGACGACTTCACGGTGCGCGGCGGCGCGAACGACGCCGGCATCAAGGAAAAGCTGATCGCGGTAGAGCGCATGGCCGCCGACCTCAGGATCCCGATCGTGCGCCTGGTGGACGGCACCGGCGGCGGCGGCTCGGTGAAGAACCTCGAGCGCCTCGGGCACTCGCCCATGCCCAAGGCGATGCACTGGGACCCGTGGATCGACAACCTCGCCGAGGTGCCGGTGGTGGCGCTCGCGCTGGGCTCGGTGGCGGGCCTCGGGGCGGCGCGCGTGGTGGCGAGCCACTACTCGGTGATCGTCAAGGACACGGCGCAGATGTTCGTCGCCGGGCCGCCGGTGGTCGAGCACACCCACGGCAAGTTCGGGAAGAACGAACTGGGCGGCAGCCACATCCACAGCCGCAACGGCGCGGTGGACGACGAGGCGGCGAGCGAGGACGACGCCTTTGCGCGCGCGCGCCGCTTCCTTTCCTACCTGCCGTCTTCGGTGCACGAGCTGGCCTCGCGCGCGCCCTGCGGCGACGACCCGAGGCGCGCCGAGCCCTGGCTCATCGAGGCGGTGCCGCGCGACCCGCGCAAGCCCTACGACATGCGCCGCATCGTCGCCGCGGTGACCGACCGGGAGTCGTTCTTCGAGATCGGCAGGCTCTGGGGGCGATCGGTGATCACCGGCTTGGCGCGCCTCGCGGGCTGGCCGGTCGCGCTGATGGCGGGCGATCCGATGCACTACGGCGGCGCCTGGACCGCGCGCGCCTCCGAAAAGGTGACGCGCATCGTGGACCTCGCGCAGGTGTTCCACCTGCCGCTGGTGCACCTGGTGGACGTGCCCGGCTACTACATCGGGCCGGACGCGGAGAAGGAGGGCACGATCCGCTACGGCATGCGCGCCGCGGCCGCGGTGCTGCAATCGCGCATCCCGTGGTGCTCGGTGCTGGTGAGGAAGGTGTTCGGCGTGGCGGGCGCGGTGCACCAGAACTCCTCGCGCTACTGCATGCGCATGGCCTGGCCCTCGGCCGAGTGGGGGTCGCTGCCCATCGCCGGCGGGCTGGAGGCCGCCTACAAGGCGGAGATCGAGGCCGCGCCCGACCCGGCGGCGAAGCGCGCCGAGATCGAGGCCCGCGTGCGGCGCTTCGCCTCGCCGCTGCGCAGCGCCGAGCGCTACGACGTCGAGGAGATCATCGACCCGCGCGACACGCGGCGCCTGCTGTGCGAGTTCGCCGAGCTCGCGGCGCCGCTGCGCGCGCCGGGCCGCAGCAGCTTCGGCGTGCGGCCGTAGTATTCTTGCGCCATTCCCATCCAGCGGAGCCGCACATGGCGACCAGGCAGGACGAGCGCTTGACCGAGCCGGACATGAACCCGAACGACCTCTGGCTCGAGGAGGTCTTCACCGACCGCAGGGTCGGCACCATCCGGCGCATGACGCCGGTGAAGGGCGACGGCACGCGCGACCCGGCGCGCGAGGTGTCGTTCGTGGGCGAGACGCAGGTGCTGACGCAGATGGGCACGCTGCCGATCAACTTCGCCCTCGAGGCGAAGACGCTCGAGGAGGCGGCGAAGAAGTTCGGCGCCGCGGCCAAGGCCGCGATCGAGCGCACGGTGCGCGAGCTGCAGGAGCTGCGCCGCCAGGCGGCCTCCTCGATCGTGGTGCCGCAGGGCGGCCTGCCGCCGCTGGGCCCGGGCGGCATGCCCGGCGGCGGCAAGATCCAGATGCCGTGAAAAGCGAACAGGCTACAAAGCGCTGCAAGGCGTTTCTAAGAGATGGCTTGCGGGCGGACAAGGCGATGCAGCGCAGCGGCCTTGGCTATGCCGCCGTCGACGTGCACGCTTATCTGACCGCGAAGGTCCAGGGCCGCACTGCCGAAAGGCCCGCGCCCAATCGCTGGCGCAGGAAGTAGCCAGTTGGGGGAGTTTTCTGGCGCGCGCGGTACTTCGCCAGCACCTGTTCCAAGGGCAGTGCTCTGATCAGTCATGCTGTCGGCCTCCGCGAGTGCTGCCTGTTGCGCTGCGTTGCAGCCTCGGCGGGCGTCAGGACGGCAAAGTGTAAAGTGTGCCTTTACACTTGACCCACCCATGGCTTGCAGGTGACTTCGCGGAATGCGTCGCGGCGGCGGGCGTGTAGGTCGAGCACCCAGCGCACCTTCTGACACGCCTTGGGCGGCCACTGGCCTCACGGGAGGGCGGCCGGTTCCCCTCGGGTGGCTCACCCCGTGAGCCTGTACCCGGGCTAAAGTCATCCGTGAGCACCCGCGTCGGAGGGCGCGCTGCGTCATGGCCCCGACTCGCGGCGCCCGACCGATCGGGAACCGCGGTACGCTGCATGAGGGCGAGCAAGAGAGGTTGCAAATGGGCTCTCCGTTGGAAAGCCTGATCACCGAGGCATCGCTCGCCGGGCTCGCCGGCGACAAATCCTTTGCGCGCGGCGCGGGCTATTT